>NZ_JBSWYB010000053.1:0-20577 GCF_056160905.1 Leisingera sp. ABD4_442
CTCTTGTTTTTTTTTTTTTTCCCTCCCCATCCCCCCACGTTGTCTCTCTCGTTTTTCTGTCCACTTTTTTGTTTCCTCCCTCCTCACTCTCCCCCCCCCCCCGCCACCGTCTGCGGGCCGCCCCTGCCAATTTCCGGGTCAAGGGCTGCGCCAGCAGCCGCGCATCGCGCGGTTTACCCTTGACGCGGCATTTGGCAGGCACAGCCTTGCCATGGCGCCTTAAGGGCAGGCCTGCCCTTAAGCGCTTCTCAGCAGGCTTCCTTGCGCTGTGCGCAGCACAGCGCCACCCCCAACTGTGAGGCACATTTTTCAAATGTGCTGGAACAGGCGGGAGCCTCCCCCTTCCTGTTCTTTCAACCGCTAAACCAGCCGCGGCGGCTTGTCCGGGTTGCTGCCCGGGATTTCCGGCTGATAGCTCTGCGGCTCCGGCGGCTGCGGCAGGTCGAACCGCAGCCCAACCCGGGCCAGGCTGGCGGCCACCGGGTCCGCGGCCTCGAAAAACGCAACATCCATCGCCCCCGCCTCAATCCCGGAGAAGGTCAGCGCCTCGCTGGCGGCCTTGGCAAGCGAGGCCTGCGCGGCCTCCTTGGCGCCAACAAAACCCAGCAGATGCCCCTGCCCGCCGCCCTCGTAGCGGACCCCGGCCAGATAGGCCGCCGCCGCCAGCCCGCCCGCAGTGGCAAGCTTGGCATCCAGTGCGGTCAGCAGCGCCTCCGGCAGACCCTTGGGGGCGGTGAACCCGGTGACGCCTGCCTCCACCTCTTCCGGTGCATGGCCGAGGGTCTGATGCAGCCAGGCGATGGCCTCTGCCGGGATCAGGAACGCCGAAGGCGCCACCTCAAGGTTCAGCCCCAGGCCAATTTCCTGGCCGCCCCCCTGCCCGGCCAGCATCTGCGCAACCACCCGGCCCGACAGCGCCGCGTAAGGAACAGGCTTGCCTGCAAAGGCAGCCAGCCGCTCCTCGCGGTCAAAGACCAGCACAAAGGCGCCCTCCGGCGTCTCGAACAGCTCCGGCGTGATCTGATCGCCGTCCGCCTCCGCCGCCAGCATCAGGAACAGCTCCGCATCGGCCAGCCGCTCATAAAACCGCAGCCGCGCAGCATCGTCCTCGGGCGCGGCCTCCATCGCGGCATGGGCCAGATCCAGCGGGGTCTCTTCTGTCATCGCATCAGCTCCTTCACCCTGGCCTGCAGAACCGGCAGCAGCTCCGCCTCGAACCAGGGGTTTTTCTTCAGCCATCCGGTATTACGCCAGGAGGGATGCGGCAAGGGGAAGACCTGCGGCGCATGATCCCGCCAGCCCTGCACCAGCGGCGTCACAGAGCCCTTCCAGCCCAGGTGATAGCGCTGCGCATGGGCGCCGACCAGAACCTTCAGCTGCACATCCGGCAGCTGCGCCATCACCTGCGCGTGCCAGGTCTTGCCGCAGATGGCAGGCGGCGGCAGGTCGGCCTTTTTGCCGTTGTAGCCGGGAAAGCAGAACCCCATCGGCACCACCGCAACCCGGTCCTTGTCATAAAACTCAGCCTCGCTCAGCCCCAGCCAGGCCCGCAGCCGGTCGCCGGACGGGTCGGTGAAGGGGCGGCCGCTTTCATGCACCCGCGCGCCCGGCGCCTGGCCTGCGATCAGGATCCGGGCGGAGGGGCGGAACCAGACCACCGGGCGCGGTTCATGCGCGGTGGCGGTGGCCGCAAAGCGCGCGGCACAGATCCGGCAGCCGCGAATCTGTTCCTTCAGCCGCCGGCTGGCTTTGATTGTTTCTGAACCGGAAACAGACATGTTGCGCCCCGCACTCCCCGTCTGCCTGCAATTTCCCGCCGCTGCGGCGCGGATACAAGGCAATTTGGTTAAGACTTGGTTGATGATTTATGTCACAATTCGACATAATAAGGCCAAATTCCCCGCGTAGGCCATTAACACTCTTTTGATAACAAAGAGCCATGGGCGCGGGTCAGCGCCTGTGAGATAATGAGGCAGACAGAGCCCCCAAGCGGGCCGCACGAGCAGCACCGGAACAAGCGATGCTTGAGTTTGAAAACGTCAGCAAGTCCTTCTGGACCGGAACCCAGCGCAAGGTGATCCTTGATCGCGTGTCGTTCCGTATCGAGCCCGGCAAATCGCTTGGCGTGCTGGCGCCCAACGGCACCGGCAAGACAACGCTGATCAACATGATGGCGGGGCTCGAAAAACCGGATGAGGGCGAGATCCGCCGCAATTGCAAGATTTCCTTTCCGCTCGGCTTCATGGGCGGGGTGATCACCCGCCTGTCGGCGATGGAAAACTGCCGCTACATCGCCAAGCTCTACGGGCTGGACCCGGACTATGTGGAGGCGTACTGCCGCTGGCTCTGCGGCCTGGGGGAGTATTTCGACCAGCCGGTGGGCACCTATTCCTCGGGGATGCGGGCGCGGTTCAGCTTTTCGCTGATGCTGGCGCTGGACTTCGACGTCTACCTGATCGACGAAGGCATGCCCAGCACCACCGATGTGGAGTTCAACCGCAAGGCAGGCGAAATCCTGCAGGAGCGGCTGGCCACCACCACCATCATCATCGTCTCGCACCAGGCCAAGACGCTGGAGAAATTTGCCCGTTCGGCTGCTGTTCTGTTGCAGGGGCAGCTGCATATGTTTGACACTTTGGAAGAAGCGAAACAGCTCTATGACTACGAAACCGAGAGCTAAGAAGTTCCGCATCCGCCGCAGCCCCGCTGCCGCAGGAACCAGCACCCCGCCGCAGGACCAGGCCGCAGCCGCCGCTGCCCCGCGCCCGGCTGAACAGCCGCCGCAGCCGCAGGCGGCAGCGCCAGCGGCGGCCCCGGCGGCACCTGCCCCGTCTTCCCCGCGGTCTGCTGCGCCCTCTGCCTCGCCTTCTGCCGCGCCCTCCGGCAGCGCCGCCGCGGGCGCGCCGGTGTCGGGCATGGTCAGCTCGGCCCGTGAAACCAGGATGGAAACCGATATCGACGCCATCCGCCAGGAAGGGCTGACCGGGCGCCAGCTGCGCCTTGCCCGCCGGATGGCGCAGAAGCACAACCTGCCCGCCACCTCCGATTTCGAGGCAGTGCGGATGCTGCGCGAGCGCGGCATCGACCCGTTCAAGCGCGCCAACATGCTGGAACTGGTGGTGCCGCAGAACAAGGCGCAGCCCGCGGGCACCCCGCCGGCGCCCGGTTCAGTGCAGCTGCCGCAGACCGTGCCGGCCGCCAAGACCACCCTGCCCTCCACCGAGCTGAGCCCGGCAGAGCGGCGGACCCGCGAAATCCAGGAAATCCAGCGCGATATCGCCCGCCGCCGCCGCCGCAAGCTGTCGCTGCTGGCCGCCCGGGTGGCGTTCTTCGTGATGCTGCCGACGCTGGCTGCGGGCTATTACTTCTACTCCGTCGCCACGCCGATGTACTCCTCCAAATCCGAGTTCCTGGTGCTCAAGGCCGACAGCGCCGCCGGCGGCGTCGGCGGGCTGCTGTCGGGCACCCAGTTTGCCACCAGCCAGGACTCGATCGCGGTGCAAAGCTACCTGATGTCCAAGGAGGCGATGCTGCGGCTGGACCGCGAGGCGGGCTTCAAGGCGCATTTCACCCAAGACTGGCTGGACCCGATCCAGCGCCTGGAAAGCGACCCCACCAACGAGGAGGCCTATGCCACCTACAGCCGCAACGTGAAGATCGGCTATGACCCGACGGAGGGCGTGGTGCGGATGGAGGTCTCTGCCGCCGACCCCGAAGCGGCGGCGGAATTCTCCCGCAAGCTGATCTCCTATGCGCAGGAGAAGGTGAACAACCTGTCGCAGCAAAAACGCGCCGACCAGATGTCAGAGGCGGAATCCGCGCTTGCCGATGCCGAGGCCCAGCGCCGCGCAGCCCAGGAACAGCTGGTGGTGCTGCAGCAGCAGGGGTCGGTTCTGGACCCCGAAGGCGTGGTCGCCTCGCTGCGCCAGCAGATCAGCACTTTTGAAATCCAGCTGGAGGAAAAGCGGCTGGAACTGGCCGCGCTGCAGGACAATGCGCGCCCCAACCGGGCCAAGGTCTCCGGTGCTGAGGCCGACATCCGGCGGCTGGAGGCGGTGATCGCCAGCCTGAACAACAAGATGGTCGATGCCTCGGCCGGCGAAAACTCGCTGGCCAGCCTGCGCATCCAGATCCAGATGGCCCAGGCCGATCTGGCGACCCGCGACCTGATGCTGCAATCCGCCTTGCAGCAAGTGGAAACCACCCGTCTGGAGGCCAACCGCCAGGTGCGCTATCTGACCACCGCGGTGGAGCCGGTGCCGAGCCAGGAACCCTCCTATCCGCGCAAGTTCGAGAATACCGTTTTGGCATTCCTGATCTTTTCCGGTATTTATCTGATGTGTTCGCTCACCGCGTCGATCCTGCGGGAGCAGGTATCCTCGTAAAGCTATCGGAAGCTCATGAAAAACATCGATATCGCCGGCCTCACCGTTGGCAACGACCGCCCGCTGACCATCATCGCAGGCCCCTGCCAGCTGGAAACAGCGGACCACGCCCGGATGATCGCGGGCCAGCTGCAGGACGCCTGCGGCAAGGCCGGCGCCCAGTTCGTGTTCAAGGCCTCTTACGACAAGGCCAACCGCACCTCGCTCTCGGGCAAGCGCGGGCTCGGGCTCGACGAGGGGCTGAAGGTGCTGGACATGATCCGCAGCGAGTTTGGCGTGCCGGTGCTGACCGATGTCCACACTGAGGCGCAATGCGCAGCCGCGGCTGAGGCCGTCGATATCCTGCAGATCCCGGCCTTCCTGTGCCGCCAGACCGACATGCTGCTGGCCGCGGGCAGCACCGGCAAAGCGGTGAACATCAAAAAGGGCCAGTTCCTGGCGCCCTGGGACATGGCCAATGTGGTTGCCAAGGTGGAAAGCACCGGCAACACCAACATCCTGCTGACCGAGCGCGGCACCTCCTTTGGCTACAACACGCTGGTGGCCGACATGCGCTCGCTGCCGCAGATGGCGCAGGGCGGCTACCCGGTGGTGATGGATGCCACCCACTCCGTCCAGCAGCCCGGCGGCAAGGGCGGCTCCACCGGCGGCCAGCGTGAATTCGCACCGCTGATGGCGCGCGCAGCCGTTTCGCTGGGCATCGCTTCGGTGTTCATCGAGACCCATCAGGACCCCGACAACGCGCCTTCCGACGGGCCGAACATGATCTACCTTGACCAGATGCCGCAGCTGATCGAAAGCCTGATGCGCTTTGATGCGCTGGCCAAGGCCGATCCGATCCGTATTTGACCCCAAAAAGAGATTTCGAGACATGACCAAACCCCAGTCCGAGGTGACCCCGAACACCTGGAGCTTCCTGCGCGACGCGATGATCAAGCCCACTGGTTTCCGCGAGTATGACGCCCGCTGGAAATACCCGGAGGAGATCAACCTCCCCGGCATGACCGCCCTGGGCCTGGGCCTTGGCACCCAGATGCGCAAGCGCGGCATCGACCCGGTGATCGCGGTCGGCAACGACTACCGCGACTATTCCCTGGCGATCAAGAACGCGCTGATCCTCGGCCTGATGCAGGCCGGCATTCAAGTGAAGGACATCGGCCCGGCGCTGTCGCCGATGGCCTATTTCGCCCAGTTCCACCTGGATGTGCCGGCCGTCGCCATGGTCACCGCCAGCCACAACCCCAACGGCTGGACCGGCGTCAAGATGGGCTTTGACCGCCCGCTGACCCACGGCCCCGACGAGATGGGCGAACTGCGCGATATCGTGCTGAACGGCGAAGGCCAGCCCGCGCCCGGCGGTTCCTATGAATTCGTGGACGGCGTCAAGGAGGCCTATCTGGACGATTTGACCGGCGGTTTCAAAATGTCCCGCCCGCTCAAGGTTGTCTGCGCCACCGGCAATGGAACCGCCTCTGCCTTTGCGCCGGAGCTGTTCAAGCGCATGGGCGTTGAGGTGGTCGAAAGCCACAACCGGCTGGACTACACCTTCCCGCATTACAACCCGAACCCCGAAGCGATGGAAATGCTGCACGACATGTCGGCCAGCGTCAAAGCCTCCGGCGCCGATCTGGCGCTTGGCTTTGACGGCGACGGCGACCGCTGCGGCGTGGTCGACGACGAGGGCGAGGAGATCTTTGCCGACAAGGTCGGCGTGATCATGGCCCGCGATCTGTCGAAGCTCTACCCGAACTCCACCTTTGTCGCGGATGTGAAATCCACCGGCCTGTTTGCCAGCGATCCCGAGCTGCAGAAGAACGGCGTCACCGCGGATTACTGGAAAACCGGCCACAGCCACATGAAGCGGCGGGTCAAGGAAATCGGCGCCCTGGCAGGGTTTGAGAAGTCCGGCCACTACTTCCTGGCCGAACCGGTGGGCCGCGGCTACGACTGCGGCATGCGGGTGGCGGTCGAGGTCTGCAAGATGCTGGACCGCAACCCGGGCCAGTCGATGTCCGACCTGCGCAAGGCGCTGCCCAAGACCTGGTCCACCCCGACCATGTCGCCCTATTGCGCCGACACCGAAAAATACACCGTGCTGGAGCGGCTGGTGCAGAAGCTGGTGGCCAAGCATGAGGCGGGCGAGCAATTCGCAGGCCGCGCCATCAAGGACGTCGTGACCGTAAACGGCGCCCGGGTGATCCTGGACAACGGCTCCTGGGGGTTGGTGCGGGCGTCCTCCAACACGCCGAACCTGGTGGTGGTCTGCGAAAGTTCCGAAAGCGAAGCGGAAATGCGGGCGATCTTTGCCGATATCGACGCGGTGATCCGGACAGAGCCGCTGGTCGGTGACTACGACCAGACCATCTGAGCCCTGCTTGAATGAGGGATTTCGCCTGCTGACGCAGGCGACCGGCGCCCGCCTTCGGCGGGCGCTTTTTGTTTGGCTGAGAAGCGATCTAAGGTCAGGTCTGCCCTTAGATGCGCGTTCTCCAGTGTAAAACGCCTGCAGCCGCGTCAAGGACAGGCCGGGCTGCGCCCGGGGGCCTTCGGCCCTCCTTGACCCGGCCTCCGGCCGGGGCGCTCAGTCGCCGCCGAGCAGTTTCAGCAGCTGATCGCGGGCTTCCTGCTCGATGCGCTGTTTCAGCACATCGTTGACGTCCTGTTCCGGTGCGATCTCCGTTTCCAGGTTCAGCTCCTCCGCCAGCTTCTGGCGCACCCGGTCCTTGGCCTCCTGCTCCACATCGCCGATCCGGTTTTGCAGTGCCTGGCTCAGATCCGGGCGGATCTGCGGGTCTTCCCAGGGGCCGGTGATCCGCACCGGAATGGTCAGCACCTGATCGCTGCCCGCCCGCACGATCTGCGGTGTGAACAGATAGTCGAGATCGCGCGCTCCCAGGCCGATCCGCCCCTTGCCATCAGCCCGGAACCCCTTGAGCAGCACCAGCAGGTCCTGGTTCCGCAGGTTGCCGCCCTCAATCGTGTAGCTGGCGGTCAGCTGGTCGAACACAGTGCTGCCGCCATTGCCGCCGGAACGCATCAGCTGTTCCAGGTCAAAGCCGGTGAAGAACCCCTTGCCCGCTTCCAGCCAGCCCTTGCCGCTGAGCGAGCGCATGATCGCATCCACCGAATTGCCGGAGCCGAGAAACTCCAGCTCCCCCAGCGCCTCGCCGTTCAGTCGGCTGTAGCCCGCGGTCTCCCCCAGGGCGCGCTCCAGCCGGATGCCGTTGAAATTCAGCTTGCCGCCCACCGACAGCCCGTTCCGGTTGTTGGCGACCACCTGCCCCTGCACCTGGCCGCCGAACATCGACGCGGGCAGGAACTTCAGCACCGCCCGGCTGCGGTCGATCTCCAGGTTCAGCTTGCTCGCCCCCAGGGTGACGCCGCCGGTCTTCAGGCTGTCAAAGCTCAGCCCCACCGCCGCATCCGCAAGCCCCAGCGCCGAGGCGTCGATTGCCGCCTTCGGCCAGCCGCCCGCCGCAGCGCCGCCGCCGGAACCGCCCTGGCTGCCGCTGAAGTCGGAGAAATCCAGCGCCCCGCCCTGCAGCTGCGCGGTGATCCTGGGACGCGCGCCAAGCTCCACATCCGCCGCACCGGTCACCCGGTTGCGGCCCAGTTCCGCCGACAGGTCGCGCATCGACAGCCGCCCGTCCGCGGTATAGGTCACATCGGCGCCAAACACCGCCTTCTGCGCCAGCGCATCCGGCAGGAACACCCCCAGCGCCACCCCGGTCTGCAAGGCATCCTCCGCCCCGAAGGTCAGCCGCCCGCTGGCCTCGCCGCTGATCGCCGCGTGGCCGTCAAACCGGCCGATGCCGCCCGGCGCCGTGACCGAGGCACCGACCGAGGACACCTCCCCCGCCAAGAAGGCCGCAAAAGTGCCGATTTCCGCGTCAATGACAACCGGCTCCCCCGCCGGGCGCAGGGTGGCCTTGACCGCCACCGTGCCGGCAGGATCCGGCCACCGCAGGCTGAGGTCGGTGTTCTTCATCTCCACCGGCGCCTGCCCATGTGCCGCATAGCGCAGCGAGGCGCCGGTCAGCTCCACCGCCTCGATCCTGAGCGGCAGCGCCCCGCTGCTGCCCTCTGCGCTGCCGCCCGCCGCCGGCGCGCCGCTGTCAAACACCCAGTTGCCGATGCCGTCCGCATTGGTGGCCAGGTTCAGATGCGGCAGAATGGCGGAAATCTCGGTGACCCGCACGTCGCCCTGCAGCAGATCCGCCGCCGCAACCCCGATGGTCAGCCGCTCGGCGCTCAGCATCGGCTCCGGCCCGGCCCAGTCCGCGTTGGACAGCGTCACCGCATCGGCCTTGACCCCCAGGGTGGGCCAGAAGGTGAACCGCGCCTTGCCGCCGATCTCCAGCTTGCGCCCGGTCTGCGCCTCCAATTGATCCGCCGCCAGCCGCGCGATCTTCTCGCCCGGCAGCAGCAAGACCGCCCCCAGCAAGACAGCCACCGTCAGCACCAGCGCCGTCACGACCCGGATTATCAGCTTCATCGGCCCACTCCTCATGTCTTGTCCCCCGTTCCGGCAAGGTGTTCCACCGAGGGTCTTTTCCCCAGCTTAGCGCGTGGAGGAGCGGGTGCAATGCGGGATGTGGCTCCTCAAACGAGAGGTTCGCGCCCGTCCCGGGGTGGGCGCTCTTCGCGCCCGCCGCCGCGCTGCAAGCACGCCTCCGGCATGACGGGGCGGGTCGGGCGCGAACCGGATCGCTTTGCGATCCGGGAAGAGTGTCCTTCTACCGAAGCCTAAACCGCTGGCGCAAGCCAAGACCGAGGAAGAACAACAGCGGCAGGCTGGCAACGGTCTGGAAACCCGCGAAGAATTGCAGCACCGCAGGAAGCGCCTTCAATTCCTCCAGCAGAAACGTCCGCCCGAACCCAAACAGCGGAAACAGGTTGGAGAAGCTGAGCGCCATCGCCGATCCCATCGGGCGTTCGATCACCTCATGCGGCGCCGGCACGCAGCAGCCAGAGAAATACCCCCAAAAGGCGGCAAAGCCCAAGGCCCAGATCCCCAAGAGCCACAGCGTCGGCCGCAGAATGGAGTAGCCGTATTCCGAGAACAGGCCGAACAACAGATAGGGCAACCGCTGCCAGATGGAAATTCTGTCACTTATTGACAGCATGCCAGCCCCTATTTTTCCTGTAAAATGCATCTCTTGGCGGAAGAAAAAGTGCTCGTCTTCAGGAAGACCTTGTCTGGCTAGATTATGCCTAATCGTGGCGCATGTATCCCGCGCATGTTCTATGGTATGGTGGATTTCTTGTGGCCAGAATCTAGCTTGAGCAGAGAAAATTGTTTTTTCATGCAACTCAGCACCAGAGAGATCGGGGTAGCATGACAAAAATACACAATTTCCAAAACTAGTAGGACGTTGAAACAAACAGTCCCTGAACGTCACGCTTTCACCGCCCCTGCGAGAGCCGAATTGCGCAGCTGTAAAATAGGTAATTCCTTCGAAAACTACGGATGAGAAGTCAGCACCTCCGTAGAAATATGCTCGAGAGAAAGTTGAAGTTTTTGCGAACTTGCAGCCTCGAAATCTGGCGTTGCCCACAAATTCTGCCCCTAGGAAATTCGTCTCTGACCAATGTACTGAGTTTTCAAAACCTACCCTATCCTCGAACTCCACACCGACGAAATAGGATTGAGCAGCAAACAAGGTACGTTCAAACACAACTTGCTTGTCAAAATTGGCCTCCGTAAAGTCCGCTCCGCGCGGAAAAACCATTTGCTTCGCACAGACAGTTTTATTGAACTCTACGCCTGAGAAATTGACTTTATCAGCGGAATTTGGCAACGCGGGAACCTGTGCATCACTTCCATTTCTTTCGCGATATACTCTTGCAAATGCGTCCTGAACTCGTTCGTCACCCTTTGTGTGGGCGTTAATGAAATCGCTCCACCGATTTTGCTCACATTCAGCATTTGGAACTTCCAAAGTGTTCGCAACCTCTCGGGAAAACTCTTTGTGAACCCACTTTTGTGGCGCCCCACTTACAGCCCAAGCATTCCACACCCTACGGTTTTTCGCATGCAGCTCCCAATCAATCTCCTCCCCCTCCTGCTCCCCATAAAGCGTCATCAGCACATACCAGGGGTTCTCGTTGGCGGGTTTCAGTTTCCGCTCCGGAGCGGCCGGGGCCTCCGGCGTTTGGGTCTCGTCACGCATCAATCGCTCTCGTCATGCAAATTCGCTTTGCCGCAGGCTACGGGCTTTTGGGCTGCCGCTTCAACACCTAACGGAGGGCAGCCCCCGGCCTCGGGTGGGGGGTGAAGCCCCCTCCCGTTTTGCCGGAGGCAAACCTTTGGTTTGACGGGGAGGTCGGGGGCTGCCCGGCCTGCAGCCGGGCGGTCGAAATGCAGCCCCCCGGTGCACAGGGGGTGTACAGGGGGTGCACGCCTGGCACCCCCCGTTTTCCTTGCCTCCTGCCGCATTCCTGATATATGCGCGCGCATGACCAGTTCCCCGTCCAGCAACCCGCCCAGCCTCCGCCCTGACCTTGCCCCGGAACCGCAGTTCCGCGACGCCCCCCGTGACGGCCAGCCGACCCTCGGCATGGTGTCGCTCGGCTGCCCCAAGGCGCTGGTGGACAGCGAGCGCATCCTGACCCGGCTGCGCGCGGAAGGGTATGGCATCTCGCCCGATTACGCCGGCGCCGATGCGGTGATCGTCAACACCTGCGGCTTCCTCGACAGCGCCAAGGCGGAAAGCCTGGAGGCCATTGGCGAGGCGCTGAAGGAAAACGGCAAGGTGATCGTCACCGGCTGCCTCGGCGCTGAGCCGGACTACATCCGCGAGCATCACCCGCGCATCCACGCGGTGACCGGCCCGCACCAGTATGAACAGGTGCTGGACGCGGTGCATTCGGCGGTGCCGCCCAGCCCGAACCCTTATGTGGACCTCTTGCCCGCGGCGGGCGTCAAACTGACCCCGCGCCACTTCAGTTACCTCAAGATTTCAGAGGGTTGCAACCACAAGTGCAAGTTCTGCATCATCCCGGACATGCGCGGTATTCTGGCCTCACGCCCGGTGCACGCGGTGCTGCGCGAGGCGGAGAAACTGGTGGAGGCAGGCGTGCGCGAACTGCTGGTGATCAGCCAGGACACCTCCGCCTACGGTCTCGACCGCAAGTACTCAACCCACCCCTGGAAAGGCGCCGAAGTGCGCAGCCACATCCTCGACCTCTCCCGCGAGCTGGGCAGGCTGGCCCCGGCAGAGGACCTGTGGGTGCGGCTGCACTATGTCTACCCCTACCCGCATGTGCGCGAGCTGATCCCGCTGATGGCGGACCCTGAGAACGCGCTGCTGCCCTATCTGGACATCCCCTTCCAGCACGCCCACCCGGATGTGCTGAAGCGCATGGCCCGCCCGGCGGCGGCGGCCAAAACGCTGGACGAGATCAACGCCTGGCGCGAGACCTGCCCCGAAATCACCCTGCGCTCCACCTTCATCGTCGGCTACCCGGGTGAGAGTGAGGCGGAGTTCCAGCATTTGCTCGATTGGATGGACGAGGCGCAGCTGGACCGAGTGGGTTGTTTTAAATACGAAAACGTCGACGGCGCCCGCTCAAACGACCTGCCGGACCACGTGCCGGAAGAGGTGAAACAAGAGCGCTGGGAGCGGTTCATGGAGAAGGCCCAGGCGATCTCCGAGGCCAAGCTGGCGGCCAAGGTCGGCCAGACCATGCAGGTCATCGTGGACGACATCGACGAAGACGGCATCGCCACCTGCCGCACCAAATCGGATGCGCCGGAGATCGACGGCAACCTGTTCATTGATGAGGTAATCGACGGGTTGCAGGCCGGTGATTTGGCAACCGTTGAAGTTGATGAGGCGGGGGAGTATGACTTGTGGGGACGCGCAAAATAGCTTTTTGGAGAAATGTTTGCTGTACTCAGTAGTTTATGGATTTGAAATCCTGCACACTTACTCCCTAAGAAAATCAACTATCTACCCTCTCTTTCAAGACACAAAGGCTCTTAAGGAGGCGTCAAAATCCACTTTCGATGCCCCAGCCACGGCAGTCATTGAAGTTCCATCAGAAAACCGAGAATATTTATTCTGGCTGGAGGTTGTTTTTAGCTTCATTGATGGGCGCCAGTCGAAAGTCACTCACCCTTTTCAAGCAGAATCAATAGACGAAGCCGTCTCAGAGGCGATGAATGTTCGCTGGAGTTTCGAAAGGCCTTTAGGGACTGGAAAAAGGATACAATCTGATATTTTTCAGCCAACATCTAGGGCGCAGTTTATTGATTTGGCGTTAAACGTAATTGAGGACATAGCCTCACCTACTAACAGCGAGTTTCGCCAACTTCTCCATAAAGTGTCACTCTGCTTCTCAGGCGGCTCATCACAATTTATTGATGTTCAATATTACCTTCTTTTCTCTGGCCTCGAAGCACTGGCAAGAAAAGAATTGAACATTTCAGGCTCGAGCGACACCGCGAGAGCTATAGCGGAGTTTTCTCAGCTTCACGGTTTTGACATTGCTCAACAACGTGACGTCGACCTTTTCAGAAGTGCACTCACTTACACGTTCCTAAGAAACTCTTCTTTTCACAATGGGGAACTTGAGGCGATCTACAAGCCGACTGGCGAGCTACTCAAATTGACGAAATACAAAGCCCAGTTCGAACGCTTGGTTTGCCTACTAATTCTTAAGCACGTAGGTTTCGACGACGGGCATACTAACTGGAACTCGTGGTTAAGCCGAACCCCATTCAAGTAACTTGCAACCCAGCGCCTGACCCTGGGTGGGTGCGAAGCGCCCTCCCGTGGGGAGGGTCGGGCGCTAGCCCGCGCTTTGCGCGGGCTACATTGCAACTTACAACCCAACCAGCACCACACCCCACGCAACGCCTGCAGCAACCGCTGTCACTGCCACACCGGCGCTGCCTGCATCCTTGGCACGGCAGGCCAGTTCGTGGTGGTCCTTGGAAATGTAATCCACCGTCCGCTCAATTGCAGTATTCATCAGCTCTGCCGCCAGCACCAGAATGCCCAAGGCCAGGATCAGCGCGCGCTCAGGCCCCTCCAGCGGCAGCCACAGGGCCAGGGCGGCGGAGGCCAGGTTGGTCCAGACCCAGGTGCGGAAGGAATGCTCATTGGCCCAGGCGTCGCGGCAGCCGGCCCAGCTCCAGATGGTGCGCCGTTTCAATTGGTTCAGAAAATACGTCATCGCGGCACTTTGGCGGCAGCACCGGCGGGGTTCAATAGGCGATGGCGACGGAAATGCCGCGGCGGATGGCCGGGCCCGGACTTGACCGCCTCGTGCGCGGAGGCCACCCTTTGCGGGAGACACCAGCCAGGGGGAGCGCCCAGCCATGCCAAGCGACAACACAGACACTCCGGACATCGCCCAGAAAGCCCCCTTCCCCGTCGAGGTGACCGAGGGAAAGACCTATTTCTGGTGCGCCTGCGGCAAGTCGCAAAAGCAGCCGTTCTGCGATGGCTCGCACAAGGGCACGGAATTCGCGCCGGTGAAATACACTGCAGAAAAGGACGGCAAGCTGTTCTTTTGCGGCTGCAAGCACTCCGCCAAAAAGCCGCTCTGCGACGGCAGCCATTCCAAGCTCTAGGGTCAGGAACCGGGCATCAGTTGCTTGATCACCTGGGCGCTGGGGCAGAATTCCGGCACCGCGGGCGCATTTTCGCGGCGGGCGGAGAGCCACAGGGCGCAGGACTTGCTGCAGCCGGCGCCGCGGCAGGTGGTGACCATGCGGGCATAATCCAGGCCGCTGAGGCGGCCGGCGCGCATTTCCTGGTCCAGATCGACGCCCGCGGCCTGAGCCACGGCGCGCAGCAGCCACAGGTGGCGGAAGATATTGCCGAGGCCCTCTGCCTCCGCTGCCATGTCCTTCATGCGCGGCAGCCCTTCAGCTGCATCAGCTGATCCGCATTGCGGCAGCCGGGCATCGGCGTCTCTGCACGCTCATGGGCGGCCAGGAAGGCCTCGCACTGCTGCGGCGCATCGCAGCCGCGGCAGCGGGTGATCATTGCGGCCCAGTCCTCGTGGCTGATCTCGCCCGCAGCAAAGGCGGCGGAGAGGTCAACGCCGGTGGCCTTGCCCATCCGGGCCATCAGGCGCAAGTGGTAAAGCGGGTCGCCCAGCGGCTGCATGGTTTACGCTCCTGTTATGCCGTCTGCTCGTTCAGAAAGCCGAGCAGGTCGCGGTTGCGGCAGAAATCGGGGGCCTCGGCACCGGGGCGCGGGCCCTCAGCCAGCCATTTGCGGCAGGCGCCGACACCGCCGCAGCGGGTACAACGCAGCACCGCCTCGGCGATCTCGTCAAAGCGCAGGGTGCCGGTGACCGCCTGCTCCTCCAGGTCCAGGCCGACAGTGGTGGCCATGCGGTCGAACAGTTCAGCATGTTTTTTCAGATCGGCATGGGCGGTCATCGCGCGGTCCCCCGGAATCATTCATTTCCGGTACAGCTTAGCCGCAGCCGCCGCCGCCCTATTTGACACAGGTCAAACGGTATTGATTTCAGGCGGATTTCCCGCTCAGGTGGCCGGTATACGCACGCACTGCATCCTGAACGCGCCGGAAGCGGTCGCCGCCCAGCTTCTTGCCGCCATACCAGCGCGTGACGATGATCACGTGATCCGTCAGGCCCTCGCGCTCCATCATCCGCAGGATCACCATGCCGGCGCCGGTCTCGCCGTCATCAGCCTTGAGGCCGCCGGTTGGCAGCACCGCCGCCCAGGTGTTGTGGGTGGCCTTGGCGTAAGAGCGGTCTGTCTTGAGGTCCGCCAGCACCGCATCCACCTCCTCCCGCGAGGTGACACGGGCGCCGGTCACCGCGTATTTCGAACCGCGGTCGGTCAGCACCACGCCGAGCATCGTCAGCGCCGGAGCGCCCTGGTCCTTGGCGGCCATGCCTCAGTTCAGCCCGTGGCGGTCGATGGCGGCCTGCACCACCCGCACCCGGTCCGGGTTGGCCGGGTGGGTGCCCAGGAACCGGTCGCCGGGATCCGGCAGCCGGTTGAAGAAGCGCACGCCGACGCTGGGCCGGTAGCCGGATTTATGGGTGATGATGGTACCCAGCTCATCCGCCTCCAATTCGAAATCCTTGGAATAGGTGCGGGCGCCGACAAAACCGCCGACATCCTGCGCAGTGGAGACGGTGGCGGCGCTGCCGCCCGCCAGCGCGGTGATCAGCCCGGCGCCGACGCTGACCAGGGCAGAGTTCTGCGCCTGCCGCGCCAGGTGGCCGCGGATATGGTGGGCGGCCTCATGCGACATCACAAAGGCCAGCTCATCGTGGTTTGCGATCTGCCCCAGCATCCGCCGGGTAAAGGTGATCACCGGGCGGCCATCGCGCTGCAGGCTTTGATAGGCGTTGGGGGCGGCGTTCGGATTGGGGTCGATGCGGATCAGGAAGTCGCAGTTCAGGCCCTGGGTGCGGCTGCGGCATTCGCGTTCGGCGACCGGCTCCACCCGCCGGGTCACGGAGGCAAAGGCGTTTTGCGCCTCCCCCGGCGCCATGCCCTGCACCCGCGGCGTTTGCACGGCCGGCGCAGATTGCGGCGCAGGCTCAATCGCCACGTCACAGGCGCTGACGGTCAGGGCAAGCAGGCACAGAAAACGGCGCATGGCAGATCCTTTTGCAATTCGGCGACAGTTTACCGTGCTCTTTCAGGGGAAGGCAATCGCCGGGCAGCGGAAGTTTGCCGGATCCGCGCGAATGAACCTCTGCAATTGCAAGGCCTTGCCAGCAGGCGGGCCGCAGTGCAGGCTGGCCTTATGTTTACCATCGAACATGAATTCGACTCGACGGTCATCACCCTGGTGGACGAGGACGGCACCCCGCTCCAGGAGGATGTGACCATCAATTCCTTTGCCGAGTGCGTCACGGTCGAGCAATACGACCCGCGCACCGACAGCGTGCAGAAAATCACCCTCTCGCACCTTATGGTGCGGGATCTCGCCGCCGCTTTGGACCTGCCCGAAGGCGTCTACCGCTTGGTGGGCGAAGACTAGGGTCAGGATCCAGTATAGGCAAACACCTTGTCGCGGGAGGTAGCGCCGCGGCGCAGCTCCAGGTTCGACGCTGCGGTGCCCATCGCCATGGCCAGAAGGCTTCGGATGGCCTCGGTTGCCTTGCCGTTTTCCGGCGCCGCGGTGACAGAGATCTTCAGCACGCCCTCTGCCTGCACGATGGCATTGCGTGCCGCCTTGGGCGTGGCGCGCACCGCGATTTCGGCGCCCGGCACGCACAAATGGCGCAGATCCGGCAGGTCTTTCTTCCTTGGCTTTCCCATATGGCCACACATGCCCTGTGCAGGCTGCGAAAGCCATAGACTTTGGCCGCCTCCCTTGGCTATCACCCTGCCAGCGAAACCCAAGCCACCGCCGCCTGCTGCATTTCCGGCACACCCGGCGCGCCAGGCCCTTTGGCTCTTGAAAAGACACCCATGGCCGCCGAAATAGGCGGCACCAGATGTAAAAAGGTTTCACATATGCCTGCACGCAATGACGCCGCCCTTGAATTCCTGCTGTCGCGCCGCTCGCGCCCGGCCAAGACGCTGGTGGCGCCCGCACCTTCGCGCGCGGAGCTGCTGCCGATCCTGACCGCCGCTGCCCGCACCCCCGATCATGGCAAGCTGGAGCCCTGGCGTTTTATCGTGGTGGAGCAGCCCGCGATGGCGCGGCTGGCAGCGCTGACAGAAGAGACCGGCCAGCGCCTCGGCAAATCCCCGGAGGATATTGCCAAGGGCCGCAGCCAGTTCGATCAGGGCCAGCTGGCCGTGGTGGTGGTAGAGGTGCAAAAAGACAGCCCCAAAATACCACCGCTGGAGCAGACCTATTCTGCCGGCGCGGTCTGCCTGGCGCTGCTGAATGCGGCGCTGGCGGCGGGCTGGGGCGCCAACTGGCTCAGCGGCTGGGCCAGCCATGACCGCAGCTTCTGCGATGCCGCCTTTGCCCTGGCGGAGAACGAGCGCATCGCCGGCATCATCCACATCGCCACCGAAAGCTCTGCCCCGCCGGAGCGGCCGCGCCCGGACCTTGAGGCCATAACAACCTGGATGAGCGCATGATCTTCACCGCCTTTTTCAAGACCCTCAGCCAGACCGGCGACCCGCGCTTCCGCAAGGTGCTGTTCCTGGGGCTGGGGCTGACCATCGCCCTGCTGATCGCGGCTTATGCGGGCTTCCTGATGCTGATCCAATGGCTGGTCGGCCCGGAGGCCACGCTGCCGGTCCTGGGCGAAGTCACCTGGCTTGACGATCTCCTGTCATTCGGATCGCTGTTCTTCATGCTGTTCCTGTCGGTGTTCCTGATGGTGCCGGTGGCCTCTGCCATCACCTCGATGTTCCTCGAGGAAGTTGCCCAGGCGGTGGAGGACAAGCATTACCCCGCCCTGCCCCCGGCGGCCAAGGTGCCGTTCTGGGACGCGGTCAGGGACACGGTGAATTTCCTCGGCCTGTTGATTGCCGCGAACATTCTGGCGCTGTTCCTTTACGTGCTGTTCCCGCCTGCGGCGCTGTTCATTTTCTGGGGACTGAACGGCTTCCTGCTGGGCCGGGAATACTTCACACTCGCCGCCGCCCGCCGGATCGGCACGGCGGAGGCCAAGAAACTGCGCCGCCGCCATTCCACTACCATCTGGGCCGCAGGCACGCTGATGGCGGTGCCGCTGTCGGTGCCGCTTTTGAACCTGGTGATTCCGATCCTGGGCGCAGCAACCTTCACCCATATCTACCACGCGCTGGTCCGCAGATAGGCCCCCACCCCGGCCTTCACCGGGTCAAGGCCGGCGCCAGCCGCCGCGCGCCCCGCGCGATTCAGCCTTGACGCGGTGAATGCTGGGATACGATCGAAATGGCGCCTTGAGGGGCAAACCTGCACCTCAAGCGCTTCTCAGCAATACACATTTGGAAACGGACCCCACCCCGGCCCATTCCAGCCCAGCGGGCTGGCCGCAACCGCGCCGCGCAGCCGCGTGGCGCCACGCCCAACCGGTCCCAAGGCATAAAAATGCATCCCGGACCGGGCGGGAGATCCTGCTATCTTGCTGGTCGGATGCGGAACCGGATCACTGCCGTTCCGGCAGCATGCCCATCCAATCGAAATCACGCACCGAGACCGCACCGGAGATGACGATCCCGCAGATCACCGCCCACAGCACCGCGGCAACGCCGGTGGTGATCCAGGCCTTCTGCTTCAGGAAATGCTTTTCCGGCGCGCCCGCATGGGTGCCGGGCACCACTTCGCCCTTGTCGCCCTGGGTCTGCAGCCGGATCGGAATCACCACCAAAAAGGTCAAGAACCAGATCACCGCATAAAGAACGATCGCTGAGGTAACACCCATCTTGCTGCTCTCCCGGAGTTGCCCTGCCCCGCATCGGGGACAGGGTGCTCATAGCCTCAAACTTCCTCGAGTTCCACCAGGCAGCCGTTGAAATCCTTGGGATGCAGGAACAGAACCGGCTTGCCATGGGCGCCGATCTTCGGCTCGCCGGTGCCCAGCACCCGCGCGCCTTCCGCCTGCAGGTGGTCGCGCGCCGCCAGGATGTCCTCCACCTCATAGCAGACATGGTGGATGCCGCCGGCCGGGTTCTTCTCCAGGAAGCCGTTGATGGGCGAGTTTTCCCCCAGCGGATAGAGCAGCTCAATCTTGGTGTTGGGCAGTTCGATGAACACCACGGTGACGCCGTGATCCGGCTCATCCTGCGGCGCCCCCACCTTGGCGCCCAGCGCGTTGCGGTACTGCGCCGAAGCGGCCTCCAGGTCCGGGACGGCAATGGCCACGTGGTTCAAACGTCCGATCATCTCTGTTGTGCTCCTCTCACAAATAATCCTCCGCTGCGGTTATGGGGGCTTTGCTGCGCCGCGGCAAGTGCGCCAATGCGCACGGGCCGGGCCGCGCGGCAGCGGCGGGCGCTGCGTTAACGAGTAATTAGCCTCGAATCCCTAGCGTCGAACCATATCCCGCAAGGAGCTTGTGTTATGGACGATTCGGAACTGTTTGCTGCTGCCCAGCGCCTGCCCACCACCCGGCGCCCGCTTCTGGGGCTGACCATCCTGGTGGTCGAAGACAGCCGCTTTGCCTGTGAAGCCTTACGCCTTCTGTGCCTGCGCAGCGGCGCACGGATCCGCCGCGCCGACTGCCTGAAATCCGCCCGCCGCCACCTGCAGGTCTACCGCCCCTCGGTATTGATCGCAGACGTTGGCCTGCCGGACGGCTCCGGCCTTGACCTGATCCGCGAGCTGGCAGAGGCCAGCCCGCGCCCCAGCGTGATCCTGGCCACCTCCGGCGACCCCAGCCTGGAAGAGGCCGCGCTGGAGGCCGGCGCCGCAGGCTTCCTGGAAAAGCCGATCACCTCGCTGGCCGCCTTCCAGCAGAAAATCCTGTCCAATCTGCCCGCGGACCGCCAATTGCCCGGCCCGCGCGCATTGGAGGATGAAACGGTGGAACCCGACCTGCTGGCCTACCGCGACGACATGGCCCATGCCGCCGATGTGCTCAGCATGAGCCAGGAGGAAAAGACCCTGGCCTATCTGGCGCAGTTTCTGGGCGGTGTGGCCCGCAGCGCCGGCGACAGCCCGCTGGCAGAGGCTGCTGATCAGCTGGCCCGCTCCCGCCGCAAGGGCAGGCCGCTGACCCGGGACGCCGCCGCCCTGGCCGGGCTGGTGCAGGAGCGGCTGGAACGCCGCGCGGCGATCTGACATGCTCGAAGCCTGCCTCATCGCCCTCGCCACGCTTGTTATCGTACTCTACGGCCAAACCCGGCTGGAGGCCCGCGCCATCCGCCGCAACCGGTGCAGCGATGCAAACGGCCGCGCCCTGCTCCTGCACCGCAGCAGGCACTAGGCGCCAGCAGAACACGGCTCCTGACCGCCCATTCCGGGGCCCCAGCCCAAACCTGCCCAGCCGTGCGCTGAGGCCCTGCCGCCCGCTGAGACCCTGCCGCCTGCCGCCCCGTGCCGACAACTGCACCCGGAGCCCGCGCACCCCGCGCCCCGCGCCCGGCGGCCTGCACGGCCGGCCCCTTCTTCCCTGTCTATTCCCGCAGTTCTCCCGCGCCCGCAGAGGCACGGCTTGCGCCGCCCCTCCTCGCGGCCTTGGGGGGGGGGGGGGGGGGGGGGGGGGGGGGGGGGGGGGGAGGGAAGGGAGGGGAGAGGGGGGAAAGGGGAAGAGGGGGTGCGGATACCCGCCCACCAACCCCACCCAACACCACACA
>NZ_JBSWYB010000054.1:0-19624 GCF_056160905.1 Leisingera sp. ABD4_442
CCGCTGGGGCCGCTGTTTGCACGGCTGTTTCCGGAGCCCGTGCAGGCGGAGCCTGTGCAGCCGGGGCGGCCGGTCAGTGCGCTGGAGCAGGGCAGCTATGGCTCAGCGGCACTGGCGGTGAGCAATCTCAAGCGTGAACTGCTGCGGATGTCGGATCAGGTCAGCGCCATGTTCCGGCCGGTTCTGGACCTGTACCGTGAGAGCAGCAAGGAGCAGATCAAGACTGTCCAGATGATGGACGAAGAGGTCAACGGCTGCCTGTCGGGGATCCGCAGATACGTGGCAGCAATCCCGGAAGACGAATTTGGCGAGGATCAGCTCAAGATTGCGCGCGGCCTGATGGAATATGCCATCCGCCTGGAGACGGCCGGCGATGTGGTGGCGCGGCGGCTTACGGTTCTTGCCGGTGATCTGAACAAGAAGAAGCTGAGCTTCTCCAAAGAAGGCTGGATGGAAATCACCAGAATGCATGAGGCGATCATGGCCAACATGCAGCTGGCATCAAATGTGCTGATCTCTGACGACCTGGAAAGCGCACGTCTGCTGAGCCTGGAAAAAACCGAGCTGAAGCGCATGGAGCACGACAGCCGCAAGCGCCACTTGAAGCGCTTGCAGAATGGTGCCCGGGAGAGCTTTGAGACCTCGGACATCCATTTGGAAACGCTGCGTGCCCTGCGCGAGTTCAACAGCCATATCGCCGCTGTGGCCTATCCGGTTCTGTACCAGAACGGCCAGTTGCTGGAGACCCGGCTGATCAATGAAATGCAGCCGGAAGATGCCGAATGACGTCTGGCCCCCGGCTCCCAAACTGAAGACCAGCTCCTGAAATGACCCCCTTTGTTATTGCCATCATTTTGTCGGCGGCGATGCTGCATGCCGTGTGGAATGCCATTGTGAAAACAGCCGCCGACCGCACCACAACGCTGGGGCTGGTCGCCCTGGGCCATGTGCTGCCCAGTTTCGTGATGATCCTGGTGCTGCCGCTGCCATCGGCAGAAAGCTTCATCTATATCCTGCTCTCAACGGTGGTGCATTTCGGCTACTACTATACGCTGGGCCGGGCTTATCAGCACGGCGACTTCAGTGTTGTCTACCCGATCGCCAGGGGCATTGTTCCGGCGCTGGTCGGCATCTGGGCGATGCTGTTTGCCGGCGAAGTGCTGCCGCTGCAGGCCTGGGCGGGGATCGCGGTGATTGCAATTGGTATTCAGGTCAGCAGCTGGCGGGCGCTGCGGTCCGGCGTCGGCCGCGCGGCCCTTGGGTTTGCCGTCGGAACGGGCTGCTTCATTTCCATGTATTCGCTGATTGATGGTATCGGTGTGCGGCTGTCCGGCAATACGCTCAGCTACTGGGCCTGGGGGGCCTTCCTGCATATCTTCATCGCCGGGTTCATCGCCGTGCGCAAACGCAAGACCCTGGCGGTGCTGCCCAAGCGGACCTGGGCGCTTGGCATTGCCGGCGGGCTTGTGTCGATGACCGCCTACGGGCTTGTTCTGTATGCAAAGAACTTTGCGCCGCTGGGGGCTGTTTCGGCGCTGCGGGAAACCTCTGTTATCTTTGCAGCCCTGATTGGCTTTATCTTTTTGAAAGAAGGCTACTGGCTGCGGCGCCTGGGATCAGCGGTTCTGATGGCCGGAGGCGTCGCGTTGATCGGCCTGGCCGTCTAGGAGCCGGCGCTCCGCCCCAAGGTCAGCCCGGGGACGGGGTCAGGCGCTGGCCCGGGGCCGCAGATGCGGCTTGGCGTCTGCCTCAGCCTGCAGGGCTGCCAGAGTATGCAGCAGCACCGCCTTTTTGACAGGTTTGGTCAAGAAACGGTCCATGCCGGCGTCCAGGCAAGCCTGCTGGTCGCTGGCAAAGGCGTTGGCTGTCAATGCCACGATGAGGGGCTGCGGAATGGGGAGCTTGCGGATCTCCCGGGTGGCCGCAATGCCATCCAGCTCCGGCATCGACATGTCCATCAGGATGATCTCCGGGCATAGCGTCCGGCACATCTCGACAGCGGCGCGGCCGTTTTCGGCCTCAGCCAGCTCAACCGGCTGGCCGCGCAGGAACTTGCGGATCAACAGCCGGTTGGTTTGGTTGTCTTCGGCCAGAAGAACGGTGCAAGGCGCGATGCTGGCTTCGTCTTCGAGCGGCAGGCCGGCGCCTGGGTCTTGGGCAGCGGCGGCCGGGCGCATTTGCACCTCGAGCCTGAAACAAGAGCCTTGGCCTGGTTCGGAGACCACCGTGATGCCGCCGCCCATCCGCTTGGCAAGCATGCTCGATATCGTCAGCCCCAGCCCGGTGCCGCCAAAGGCTTTGGTTGTGGCGGTGTCGGCCTGGGTAAAACGGTCGAAGATATGGCGGGTCTGTGCCTGGGATATTCCGATGCCGCTGTCTTCGACCTCAACCACAAGACGGCAGGGGTCCCCGGCGGCATGTGAAACACGGATGGCGATAGCGCCCTGGGACGTGAACTTCACTGCGTTGCCAATCAGGTTGACTAGGATTTGGCGCAAGCGGCCATCATCGCCATGCAGCCGCTCCGGCAGGCCATCGGCATAGGTGACTTGCAGCTGCAGCCCCTTCTCCTCTGCTTTCGGGCAGAAAAGATCTGCTGCGCTGCCGACGCAGTCGCGCAGGGGGAAATCATCCTCGGAAATCGAAAATTTTCCGGCCTCAAGCCGCGACAGATCCAGGATGTCGTTGATTATCTTCAGCAATGCCTGGGCCGAATTGCGGATCGTCTCCACATTCTGCTGCTCGTCGGGCGGGAGCTCTGCTTCCGCCAGCAGGTCAGCCATGCCGATGATGCCGTTCATGGGGGTGCGGATTTCATGGCTCATATTCGCCAGGAAGTCGGATTTGGCGCGGTCCGCCTGTTCGGCAGCGGCCTTGGCTTCGGCCAGTTCCCGCTCGCGCTGCTTGCTGTGTGTAATGTCGCGTTCTATGCCGATAATGAGTTCGACGCTGCCGTCCGGCCCGGTGACCGGCACGATATCAGTATCAAACCAGGCCTCTTGCCCGGATTTGGTGTAGTTCAGCACCTCATTGTGATAGCGGATGCCCAGATCCTTGTGGCGGTTCATTTCCCGGATCACGCCAAGATCAGTGTCCGGCCCGTCCAGCAGCTCCGAAGGGGTCCGGCCGATTGCCTCCTGAGACGTGTAGCCGGTCGCACGGGTGAAAGCGTCGTTAACCCAAAGGATGCGGCGGCTGGCATCCGTCAGGATGATGCTGTCGGAGGCATGTTTTGCTACCAGCGACAGGCGGAAAAGCTCTGCCTGCTGCCTTTGCAATTCATCATGCGCATCTTCAAGCGCCTGCTTGCCGGCCTTCAGCTCCTTATTGCGCTCGGACAGCGTTTGGTTGGCGCGGATCAGCTCTTCGCGCAGATGTACATCTTCGGTCACGTTCCAGTTGACGCCAATCATCCAGTCACGATCGCTGGCATCGGTAAAGGGGCTGGCCAGGGCGCGGATATGCTTAAGCGTGCCGTCCGGCAGGATGGCGCGGAATTCGGCTGCGAAATGCGTTTTGTTCTGTTCAGCTGCCTGCAGTGTTTCGGCCACCCGCTCCCGGTCATCCGGATGCAGCATGGCCATCCAGTCATGGTCTTCCGGCGGGCCACGGTCCACGGGGATGCCGTAAAGCTCATGCATCCGGCTGTCCCAGGTCACATTGCGATTTTCAGAATCATATTCCCATATGCCGACCCGGGAGGTCTTGACTGCAATTTCCAGCCGCCGCGAAACCGCCTCCAGCTCCGCCTCGCGCCGCTTCAACTGGCCAATCACAGTTTGCCGTGCCGCCGACAGCCGCCCTGCCAGGACGGTTGGAAAGACGATCAGCCCGGCTGCCACGAACAGCGCAAGCCGCAGCTGCCACAGATTGCCGGGCACGTCCTGCCAGCCGCCGGACGGGCGGGCAGCCATTTGCCACGAACCGGATGGCAGATTGATGTCGAGCAAAACAGGATCCGCCGCTGGAATCGCGCCGGACCCCAGAAACAGGCGGCCCTCAGCGCCGGTTCCGTCCTTGCCTGTCAGCGCGATTTCCAGGCCGCTGGCAGCGCTGCTCAACCCGGTTTCTGCGTAGAGTGTTTCGGTCTCAACCACGGCTGACAGAATGCCCCAGAACTGCCTGCTACCGCCGGTGCCAGTGAAAATCGGCAGGCGGTAAATGAAGCCAGAGCCGCCTTGAACCAGATCGACCGGGCCTGCCAGCACCATTTCACCGCTGTCACGCACCCGGTGCGCCGCTGCGCGCTGAAAGGCATTCTGGTTGTAGTCAAGCCCGATTGCAGGCTCGTTTCCTTTCAGGGGGTAGATCAAGGAAACCACCAGCCCGGGGGCTGCCGCGATATGCCGGATGGCGGTCTTTCCTTCGAGAACCTGGGCGGCGATGCGTGCAAACCGGGCCTGGGTCATATCCGGTTCCGTCGCCAGCATGGCCGCAAGCCCGCGCAGCCGCTGATAGTCCCCGTTCACCTGCCCCTCGAGCCTGGATTTCAGCATTCCGGCCTCTTGCTGAATACGGGCGCGTTCCGATTGATGATGAATCGTGGCGTTCTGGCGCTCAGCGTAAAATCCCGCAACGCAGACAACCGCCAGAGCAAGCAGGGCAGGCAGGTAGGTCCGGTGGCTGAGCGCCCGCAGCCAGCTTGCGGGGAGGTTAGACACGGTCATTACGCTACCTTTTTTCTGCAAAACACAGCTGGCATCCGCGTCCGTTTTCTCTGCCAGGTGCCTGGTTCTGTCTCAGTATCCTTTTAAAGTCTGAAAAATCGGTTTTCACAACACCACCTGTTATTTTCAGGCAAACGCCCCCGTAGCAGATGCTGCAGGGGCGCAGGGTTGGCAGTGCCGGATTCATGGGTCCTGACCCTAAGGTCTGGGCCAGGCCCTCAGGTTTTGCGGGCTGCGGGCCGTGTCAGAAGTCCTGCCATTTCGCCAGGGCGGCTGAGCCGTCGGTTCCGGGAAAGGCATTGCTTGCTTCCGGCAGATCGTCCCAGCCAGAACCATGTGCCGACGGCAGTTCGGATTCTTGCGGCGGGGGCGGTGCGGCCATCTCAAGTCCGACTTCGAATTTTGCGACCAGACCGGCGAGCTTGGATGCATCCCCGCTCAGCAGCTGGCCTGCCGCGGTCATCTGCTCCACCATGGCGGCGTTTTGCTGGGTGACCTGATCCAGTTGCATTACCCCGGTGTTGATCTCGCCGATCCCGGTGGACTGCTCGGCTGCGCCCTCAGCAATGCCGGAAACAAGCCCGGAAATGTGGGCGACCTGGGACACAATGCTGTTCAGGGCTTCGCCGGCCCTTCCGACCAGATCCACACCTTTTGCCACTTGCTCGCCGGAGTTTGAGATCAGCGCCTTGATTTCCATCGCTGCGTCGGAAGAACGCTGGGCCAAAGCCCGCACTTCCGAGGCGACAACCGCAAACCCGCGGCCTGCGTCGCCTGCACGCGCGGCTTCGACGCCCGCATTCAGCGCCAGCAGGTTGGTCTGGAAGGCGATGTCGTCAATAACACCGATGATCTGCGAGATATGGGTGGCTGATTCCTCGATCCCGTTCATCGCAGACACGGCGTTCTGCACCACTTCGCCGCTTGCTTCGGCCTCGTCCCGGGCCTCGTTCATCGCGGTTTCCACGCTGCGCGCGCTATCGGCGGCCGCTTTGACGCTGGCGGTCATCTGGTCCAGGGCAGCAGCTGTCTGCTCCAGGGTCGCGGCCTGGCTTTCGGTGCGCTGCGACAGGTCATCCGAGGCCTGGCTGATTTCATGGGTGCCGTTGCGGATGCTGGTCGTGGCCTCGACCACTTCGCGGACGGTTGCATTCAATGTGTTGACCGTTTGGTTGAAATCCAGCCGCAGGCCTTTGTAGGCTTTGGGGAAAGGGTCATCAATTGTGGCCGAGAAGTCGCCATTGGCGAGATGGGTCAAGCCGGTGCGCAGTTCGGCGACCACATGATCCTGCTCGCGTTGCGCCTCCGCCCGTTCCGCCTCGGCGGTTTGGGCATTCTGCAGATCGGTTTTGAAACCTTCCAGGATGCCGGCGATATTGCCGAATTCGTCGCCGGTTCCCAGGCCGGCCACCGGGTGGCCGTAGTCCTTGGCGGCAATATGCTCGACACTGTCAGACAGGGCAGAGACCTTACGGGCAATGCCGCGGGCCGCAATCCAGGACAGTAGCGCCACAGCAAGCGCCACCCCGACGGCCTGCAGCATGGCGGCGTTGGAAAGACTGTTTTGCGCGGCCAGGGCTTCGGCGCTGTCAACTTCCACGACGATGCCCCAGGTTCGGTCGTCCAGGCCAACCGCCGTGGCCATGGCCTCTACCGGCTGCCCGGACAGGCCAAGCGTTCCGGAAAAGCTGCTTTCGCCGCCGCTGATGGCCGCGGTTATCTGCTGCAGCTCGGGCAATTGCGACAGAATCCGGTGGCCGCCGTCCCGGTCAGACGCGGTCAGGGCGACACCATCGCCCCGCACCAGATAAGCCTGGCCCGTTTCCCCCAGCAGAGCCGAGTGAGACAGGATTTCAGCGATCTCCCCGACCGGCACCCGCAGCACCAGCGCCCCCATGATTGCGCCTTTTTTGAAAATAGGCGACGAAATGAACATCGCGGCGACGCCGCTGTCCGCTTGGTAGGCAGCCATTTCCGACAGGTGCACGCTGCCTTGCTCCATCTCCAGTGCAGACCGGAAGGCCTGGCCCAGGCCGCTGTCCTTGAGAGGCCCGTCCAGGTAGTTCAGCGCAAAGTCATCGTTCTTGTGAACAGAATAGACCATGTTGCCCTGCACATCCAAAAGATAGGCATCCAGGAAACCCTGCTCCTCCAGGAAGGTGACAAAACCTGTGTGGTTCATCTTGTGGCGGATGGACCAGGCGGATTTGTCCTTGGCGTCCAAAAGCTTGTACCGCTCCCCTGCAGGGTTGGGATTGCCGTCGGCATAGGTGCTGCGCAGATAGCCGCTGGGATCGTCGCCCAAGGAGTAGAAGCCGTTGGAAAAATCGCGCAATGCCGTTTCAACTGCCTTGCTGGCAACAAGCGTGCGGGTTTGCGAGCGCAGGCCGGCCACCCAGTTTTCCAGCGCTTCCTTCCGTTCCTCCAGCAGCGTTGCATATGCCGCTTCGCGGTTGGTCTTGAGGGCCTGGCCGGCCTCCCAGGCAAAGAAAAAGCCGGATGCAAGCGTCAGCAGGATCGTCGGAGCGGCGATGGACAATGGCAGCTTGCGGCCCAGCCGCATATTGCCCCAGAAATTGAACAGTCGAGTCATTGCAGAGTGGTTCCCATCAACATTTCAGTCTGCCCGGCAGCCCGGGTGCGGCCATTGGCGGTGCCATCTGGGCGTTAGATGGGAGAAAACACTGTCTGCGATTCATTTCCGCAGCGTTAAAATGTCTCCGGAAGGCCCCGATTTGCGGCATTTACGGTGGTGTGGCGGCGGAATTTCCGAGTCATTTTTAGCTTTCACCCCTTAAGGAACCAGCGATTCGCGGATGCTGCGCCGATTCCCCGTGGTCTGGAACCGTCCGGCGCGGCAGCACCCGCGGGCGTGCCCGGCGGTCCGCTGCGGAATGGGGGCTGCAGTGGTTGGGCCGTGGACTGCGGCTTGAATGGCGAAAAGCCTTGTTTTCCCGGCAGTCTCGCCGCCGGCAAGCAAAAAGGAGGGCGGTGCAGCAGGGCAGCCCTGCTGCAGGACTTTGAAAGTATTCATTTTTTGGAAGATGGTGCTGCTGGAGAGAATTGAACTCTCGACCTCTCCCTTACCAAGGGAGTGCTCTACCTCTGAGCTACAGCAGCGCCGGTGAGGGGGCTTTTAGGCATAAACGCGGAGGGGCGCAAGAGCATTCTGGACGGTTTTTTCACACTAAGTTACAGAAGTCTTATGGCAGAGAAGAAATCACCTAAAAACGACGGTTCCGCTGTATCGCGCGAAGACCGGCTGAAGGCAGCGCTGAAGGCTAACATGGCCCGGCGCAAGGCCCAGGCCAAGGCGCGGGCGGACAAGCAGGACCAGGATACGGGCAAAAGCGGAGAGTAAGAGCAGATGGATTCGATTCTGGTAACGGGCAATGGCCCGCTGAACGGGCAGATCCCGATTGCCGGCGCCAAGAACGCCTGCCTCACCCTGATGCCGGCCACGCTCCTCAGCGAGGAGCCGCTGACCCTGACCAACGCGCCGCGGCTCAGTGACATCAAGACCATGACGCTGCTGCTGCAGTCCTTGGGGGCCGAAGTCTCCAGCCTGCAGGACGGCCAGGTGCTGGCGCTGTCGAGCCACGATCTGACCAGCCACGTCGCTGACTATGACATCGTGCGCAAGATGCGGGCGTCGAACCTGGTGCTGGGCCCGATGCTGGCGCGGCTGGGCCAGGCGGTGGTGTCGCTGCCGGGCGGCTGCGCCATTGGCGCGCGCCCGATGGACCTGCATATCCATGGGCTGGAAGCCTTGGGCGCAAAGATTGAGCTGAAGGACGGCTATCTGCACGCCAAGGCGCCGGGCGGCCTGAAAGGCGCAGTGGTTGAGCTGAGCTTTGCCTCGGTCGGGGCGACCGAGAACATCATGATGGCGGCAACGCTCGCCAAGGGCACTACCGTCATCAAGAACGCCGCGCGCGAGCCGGAGATTGTTGACCTGGCAGACTGCCTGCGCAAGATGGGCGCGCAGATTGAGGGCGACGGCTCCCCCGACATCACCATTCAGGGTGTCGACCGGCTGCATGGTGCCACCCATCAGGTGGTGACGGACCGGATCGAGCTGGGCACCTATATGCTGGCCCCCGCGATCTGCGGCGGCGAGGTGGAGCTGCTGGGCGGCCGCCGCAGCCTGCTGGACAGTTTCTGCGCCAAACTTGAGGCCGCGGGCATTGAGATCACCGAAGGCAAGAACAGCCTGACCGTCAGCCGCAAGAACGGCCGGGTGCGGGCGGTGGACGTGGTGACGGAGCCCTTCCCCGGCTTCCCCACCGACCTGCAAGCGCAGATGATGGCGCTTATGTGCACCGCCGAAGGCACCTCGGTGCTGGAAGAGAAGATCTTTGAGAACCGTTTCATGCACGCGCCGGAACTGGTGCGCATGGGGGCGCAGATCGAGGTCCACGGCGGCCATGCCACGGTGACCGGCGTCGAAAAGCTGAAGGGCGCCCCGGTGATGGCCACCGACCTGCGCGCATCCGTCTCGCTGATCCTGGCGGGGCTCGCGGCAGAGGGCGAAACCAAAGTGAGCCGGGTCTACCATCTGGACCGCGGCTATGAGCATGTGGTGCGCAAGCTGTCCGGTGTCGGCGCGAAAATCGAGCGGATCAAGGAGCAGTCATGACGGATGCCAGCTTTGAGGACGGCCGCGAGGCGCCGTTGAACCTGGGGGCGCTGGAGGAAGATGACCTCCAGGTGCTGTCCTCGCTGCTGCAGGACGCAGTGTTTCCGGTCACTGAAATGAGCTGGCGCGCGTCTGAACGCCGCTTTGCGCTTCTGGTGAACCGGTTCCGCTGGGAAGACCGCGACGCGGCGGAGCGGCGCGGCCGGTCATTTGAGCGGGTGCAGTCGCTGCTGGTCGTGGACAATGTGCTGGGCGTTTCCTCGCAAGGTGTGGACCGCAAGGACAAGGATCTGATTCTGTCACTGCTCTCTGTCACCTTCGAGCCGGGTGAAGACGGGGCAGGCCATGTTCTGCTCACCCTTGCCGGCGATGGTGCTGTCCGCCTGTCCGTTGAGGCGCTGGAGGTGTCCTTGCGCGACGTCACACGCCCATACCAGGCGCCTTCGGGCAAGGCGCCTGAACACGGCGCCTGAGCCATGCAGAACAAGCGCGGCATTTCCCAGGCCTTTGCCGCCCCAGCGGCACCACTGGAGATTCGCCGCGCCACGGTTTTTGACGTCTTTGCCATGAGCCGGGTGCTCATCGCCTCAATCCGCGATCTGTGCCAAGCCGACCATGGCGGCGATGCGGACCGGATTGCGGAATGGACCGCCAATAAGACGCCGGAACAGATCCGCGGCTGGATTGCTGGACCCGGGCGCTACTGGCTGGCAGACCACGGCGGAGAGACTGGAGCCGTGGGCGGGCTGTCTCCGGACGGCTCCATTTCCCTACTGTATGTTGACCCTGCCGCTGCCAGCCGGGGCACTGGCACCGCCATGCTGGCACATTTGGAAGCGGAACTGCTGCGCGATGGCCATACCGAAGGCCGCCTTGATGCCACCCGGACAGCGCTGGAGTTCTACCGAAAGCACGGCTGGCAGACGGCCGAAGAAGCCGGCGGATGCTGCGGCACCCCCTGCATCCCGATGCGCAAGTCCTTACGCTGACCTGCCGCTTCTTTCTGGTTCCAAATACCCCCGGGGTGAATTGGCCGTAAGGCCAAGAGGGGCAACGCCCCTTTTCAGTCGGACCTGCAGGGCAGTTCTCCGCGGCTTGCGTCCAATTGCACCGGTCCCGCGCATAAATCTTGAGGCTCTGCGCCCTTGCGGATATGCGGGGGCCAAAGGAGATCCCGATGCCGCAGTTTCTGAACACCGCTGATGCCGGTTTTGAACAGTCCTTCACCGCCCTCTTGGGCGCCAAGCGCGAGGACAGCCCGGATGTGGACACCATCGTGGCCGGGATCATTGCGGATGTCCGCGCCCGCGGCGATGCGGCGCTGGTGGAGCTGACGGCAAAATTCGACCGGCTGGAATTGGACGCATCGCAGCTGCGCTTCACCGAGGCTGAGGTGGATGCAGCCATCGCTGATGTTCCGGCGGAGGAACGCAAGGCCCTGGAGCTGGCGGCAGAGCGCATCCGTGCCTATCACGCGCGCCAGATGCCCGAGGATGCGCAGTGGACGGACGAAAGCGGCGCAACGCTGGGCTGGCGCTGGTCGGCGGTCTCCGCTGCCGGGCTCTATGTGCCGGGCGGGCTGGCTTCCTACCCCTCCTCGGTGCTGATGAATGCAATCCCGGCCAAGGTTGCGGGCGCCGAACGGCTGGCCATCACAGTGCCGACGCCGGACGGGCAAGTGAACCCGCTGGTGCTGCTGGCGGCACGGCTTGCGGGTGTCGATGAGATCTACCGCGTCGGCGGCGCCCAGGCTGTGGCGGCGCTGGCCTATGGCACTGAGAGCATCGCGCCGGTGGACAAGATCACCGGCCCCGGCAACGCCTTTGTCGCCGCGGCCAAGCGGCGGGTGTTCGGCAAGGTCGGGATCGACATGATTGCAGGCCCCTCGGAAATCCTGGTGATCGCAGATAAGGACAACAACCCGGACTGGATCGCACTGGACCTGATGAGCCAGGCCGAACACGACGAAAGCGCCCAATCGATCCTGATCACAGATGACGAAGCCTTTGGCCGTGCGGTGGCTGAGGCCGTGGACAAGCGCCTGGAAACACTGGAGCGCCGCGCCATTGCCGGGACCTCCTGGCGCGACTTCGGTGCCGTCATAACGGTGCGGGATATGGATGAAGCCGCGGTGCTGTCGAACCGTATTGCGCCGGAGCACCTGGAGCTGTGCGTTGCCGATCCGGTTGCCCTCAGCGAAAAGACAGTTCATGCCGGCGCAATCTTCCTTGGTCAGTACACCCCCGAGGCAATCGGGGACTACGTTGGCGGCCCGAACCACGTGCTGCCGACGGCGCGCTCCGCCCGGTTCTCTTCCGGCCTGTCGGTGATGGATTTCCTCAAGCGCACCACGCTGAGCCAGATGACCCCGGATTCGCTGCGCGCCATCGGCCCGGCAGCCGAGGTGCTGGCAAAAAGCGAAAGCCTGGAAGCGCATGGTCTGTCCGTGACTGCACGTCTGGATGCGCTGAACGGGTAAGGGAGCAAGAGGCGCTGCCCCTCTGCGCGTGCCGCGCATTCACCCCGGGATATTTGGGGCAAGAAGAAGAACTGAGCACGCTTAGTAGTGCGCAGTGTATCCGCCATCCACGGCCAGCACTTGCCCGGTGATGTAAGACGCCGCCGGTGATGCGAGGAACAGGATGGCGGGTGCCAATTCCTCCGGCTCGCCCCAGCGGCCTAGCGCAGTGGCGTTTTTCAGCTTCTCTGCAATCGCGGGGTCTGCAGCAGCAGCCATATTGGGTGCGGTTTTGAAGAACCCCGGGGCAATTGCGTTCACGGTAATTCCCTGAGCGCCAAGCTCTGCCGCCAGCGCCCGGGTCATACCGTTGATGCCGGCCTTGGCCGTCGTATAGGCGGCGTCGCCCGATTGCGCGATGAGGCCGGCAATCGACGAGATGTTGATGATCCGGCCCCAGCCCTTGGGCGCCATCTGCGCCGCCGCCATTTGCGCGAGGCGGAAAGGCGAGACCAGATCCACCTCCCATAGGGCTTGCAGGTCGGCGCGGGTGAACTCCGGCAGGCTGCGCCGGTCGCGCTGGCCGACGTTGTTGACCAGAATGCTGAGCCCGCCCTCCTGCGCAATCTTTGCCATCGCCGCCGAAGCGGCGTCTTCATCCGCGATGTCCAGCACCAGCGGGCGGGCGGTGCCGGGCATCCGGGCGAGCGCGGCCTCTACCCGCTCCCGGCTGCGGCCGTTGATCCAAACCTCCGCCCCCGCCTCTGCCAGGAGCCGGGCTGCGGCAAAGCCGAGACCATCGGTGGAGCCGGTCACCAGCGCGCGGCGGCCATGGAGGGAAAACTGTTCAAGCCTTGTCATTTCTCTGCCTCCTGCCAGCAGCAGGCTGACCGCGGCGGGCGTGGCCTGTCAAGCACTGCCGCAAACCGGCAGGAGATTGACGCCCGCTGCTGCATTGCCCCGGGCAGAGCGGTACGATACTCATGGCCGGACGCCCCTGCGCATATCAGAGACAAAGACCCATGAGCCGCATCAGCCATATCGAACTGGACGACCGCAACCTGCCGCCCCCGACGCCCGAGATCGAGCAGGAGCGCAAGGTGGCGATCTATGACCTGATCGAGGACAACAGCTTTGCCCTGCCGCAGCGGGAAGACCGCGAAATTCCGGCCGGCCCCTATCATCTGGGGCTGGCGATCAGGGACAAGCGGCTGGTCTTTGATATCAACACCGAATCCGGCGAAAAGGCCGCAGAGTTCCATTTGTCGCTGTCGCCGTTCCGGCAGGTCGTCAAGGACTATTACCAGATTTGCGAGAGCTACTTTACCGCGGTAAAGACAATGCCGCCCAGCCAGATCGAAACCATCGACATGGCGCGGCGCGGCATTCACAACGAAGGCAGCCGGGTTCTGCAGGAAAGGCTGGAAGGCAAGGCCGAGGTCGACACCGACACCGCCCGCCGCCTGTTCACCCTGATCTGCGTCCTGCATTTCGGAGGCTGACGCGTGGAGGATCTGCCGCAGTCCGTTCTGTTCTGTTGCGACCACAATTCGGTCCGCTCTCCGATGGCGGAGGGCATCATGAAGAAATTCTATGGCACCGGCACCTATGTGCAGTCCGCCGGGGTCAAGAACGACATGGAGATCGACGGCTTCTCCATCGCGGTGTGCCAGGAAATGGATGTGGAACTGTCCCGCCACCGGTCCCGCTCCTTTGACGAGATGGAACGCTGGGGCGACGACCTGTCATCCTTTGACCTGGTGGTGGCCCTGTCGCCCGCCAGCCAGCGCCGGGCGCTGGAACTGACCCGATTTTTTCACCTCGATGTCGAATATTGGCCGATTATGGACCCTACCGGGCTCGGCGAGACGCGTCAGGCCAAGCTAGATATCTACCGTCAAACACGGGATCAAATCATCCAGCACCTGAAGAACCGCTGGGGTGAACCGACGGAGAGAACATGACCGATACCATCGCGCGCTATTTCGCGGCTTTCAACGCCGGCGACACGGACACCATGCTGGACTGCCTGGACGAGCAGATTGCCCATCACGTGAACGAGGGCAAAATCCGGGTGGGCAAGGAGAAATTCGCGGAATTCTGCACCCATATGAGCCGCTGCTACAAGGAAGAGCTGACCGATATGGTGATCTTTTCCAACGACGATGGCAGCCGCGCCGCGGCGGAGTTCATTGTCAACGGCACCTACCTGGCCACCGACGAGGGCCTTCCGGAGGCCAAGGGCCAGACCTACCGCCTGCCTGGCGGATCGTTCTTTGAACTGAAGGACGGCAAGATCTCCCGCGTCACCACCTATTACAACCTGGCGGACTGGATCGCCCAGGTCTCAGCCGGATGACCATCCGGGTCGAACCCATGACCGGCGCGGCGCTGGAGGCCGCGCTGGATGATGTGGCGCGCCTGCGGATCAAAGTTTTCCGCGCTTGGCCTTACCTGTACGACGGGGATCTGGCCTATGAGCGCGAGTACCTGCAAAGCTACCGCGACAGCACCCGCGCCGTGGTGGTTGGCGCCTTTGACGGGGATGCTTTGGTGGGGGCCTCCACCGGCGCGCCGCTGAGCGACCACGCGGATGATTTCGCCGCGGCGTTTGAGGGGAGCGGGATTGATCTGAACGGCGTCTTCTATTGCGCCGAATCCGTGCTGCTGCCGGAATACCGCGGCCATGGTGTTGGCCACGGGTTTTTTGACGCGCGCGAAGCGCACGCCCGCAGGCATGGGTTCGGCAAGACCGCTTTTTGCGGCGTGCAGCGCCCGGCGGACCACCCCTTGCGGCCCGCGGACTACGCACCGCTGGATCCGTTCTGGCGCAAGCGAGGCTATGCTCCGCTGAAGGGCGCTATTGCGCATTTTTCCTGGAAGGACGTGGATCAAGCGGAAGAAACCAAGAAGCCGCTGCAGTTCTGGATCCGGGACCTGTAGCTCTGCCGGAACGGGGCGACGGGGGAGAGCGTTCCGCCGGGCCGCCGGGCCGCTGCACCAGGGGGTGTACGGGGGGTGTACAGGGGGTGTACACATGGCACCCCCCCCGTCTCCGGAGCAGCCCGGGAATAACCGGACAACTTAAGGGCTGCATTTGCACGAGGGGAAGACAGAATGAAAATCGCCACCGCCGCTTATCCGCTCGACTGGCTCGACAGCTGGGAACAGTACGAAGACAAGCTGGCCGCCTGGGTCGCAGAGGCCGCCGGCAATGGAGCAGAACTGCTGGTGTTTCCCGAATACGGCGCGATGGAGCTGTCGACGCTGGACGGTGCGCGGATTGCCGGTGATCTGGAGCAGTCGATCCATTCGGTGTCGGAGAAGATGGAGGATGCGGCTGCGCTGCATTTGAAGCTGGCAGCGGAATTCGGGGTGCATATCCTAGGCGCCTCCGCCCCGGTGAACAGCGGGCTGGCCCGGCCGGTAAACCGGGCAGAGCTCTATACGCCCACAGGCGGGCGGGACCATCAGGACAAGCAGATCATGACCCGGTTTGAGCGCGAGGATTGGGGCATCATGGGCGGCGGCCCGCTCAAGATTTTCGACACGTCCTTGGGAAGAATCGGGGTGCTGATCTGCTATGACAGCGAGTTCCCGCTCCTGGGCCGCGCACTGGCGGAGACAGACGTGATTCTCGTCCCCTCCTGCACCGAGGCGCTGGCCGGATACTGGCGGGTTCGCATTGGAGCCATGTCGCGGGCGCTGGAAAATCAGTGCGTGACTGCCATGGCCTCCATTGTCGGGGCCAATGAATGGTCGGAAGCCGTGGACATGAACACCGGCATGGGCGGCATTTTCGGCCCGCCGGACAAGGGCTTCCCCGGTACCGGAGTGCTGTCTGAGGGCGCATTGAACCAGCCGGGCTGGACCTATGGAGAAGCGGACCTGGAGGCGATCGCCCATGTGCGGGCGGATGGCGGCGTGCTGAACCGCCTGCACTGGGAGGAGCAAATGCCGCGGGTGAAATCGGTCACAAAGGCCGCTCTTTGCTGATTGAGCCCTTGAAATATTGGAAAAATGACCCCATTTAAGCGCACGTCCCGCAGTTTGCGGGTTAACGCAACGATGGAGACAACATGGCCAAGGAAGATACGCTCGAATTTCCCGGTGTCGTGAAGGAACTCCTGCCTAACGCGACGTTTCGGGTCGAGCTTGAGAACGGCCATGAGATCATCGCGCACACGGCAGGCAAGATGCGCAAAAACCGCATCCGTGTTCTGGCTGGCGACAAGGTTCAGGTGGAAATGACCCCCTATGACCTGACCAAGGGCCGGATCAACTACCGCTTCAAGTAAGTATTTGATCAGGAAGAAATATCAAGGCCCGGCAATCTGCCGGGCTTTTGTTTTGAAGCGGCCTTTCGGCCGCTGCCTCCGGCGGGAGTACTTATGGCAAGATGAAAGAGCTGGCTGCTCTTTTCACGAGGCCGCTATTCGCCGTATTACGGGCGCAAACCGTTAAGAGGGCCAGGCTATGGCATTTATCCTAGGATCGGGCAGCCCGCGGCGGCTGCAATTGCTGGCGCAGCTGGGTGTTCACCCCGATGAGGTGCGCCCGCCGGAGATTGACGAAACCCCGCTCAAGGGCGAGCTGCCGCGCGCCTATTGCGCCCGGGTCACGCGGGAAAAGACCGCTGCGGTTCCCGCAGGGACAGACGATGTTGTCCTTTGTGCGGACACCACAGTTGCGCTTGGCCGCCGTATTCTGGGCAAGCCCCGTGACGCTGGCGAGGCGGCGGAATTCCTGCTGGCGCTGTCCGGCCGCCGCCACCGGGTTATCACCGCTGTTGCCGTGCGCCGCGGCGGCCGTGTCTGGGAAAAGGACGTGGTCAGCCAGGTCAAGATGAAGAACCTCTCCGATGAGGAGCTGAACGGCTATCTCGCCACCGGCGACTGGGAAGGCAAGGCCGGCGCCTATGCAATCCAGGGGCCCGCGGGCGCCTTTATCCCGTGGATCAGCGGTTCTTTCACCGGCATCGTCGGGCTGCCGCTCTCTGAAACCGCAAACCTGCTGCGCGCCGCCGGGCTGCCGCTCTATCAGGAGGCCGCCGCATGAAGGGCCGCACTATCATTCTTGACCATATTCAGGACCGTGAAGCCGCCGCGCTGATGGTGGACGGCAAGCTGGAGGATTTCCTGGTTGAAAGCGGCGCCCCCGCGCCGGGCACCATCTACCGCGCCCGCGCCGACCGGCCGGTGAAAGGGCAGGGCGGCATGTTCCTGACCACACCTGACGGACCTGCTTTTTTGCGCCAGGTCAAAGGGCTGGCCCCAGGGCAGATGCTGCTGGTGCAAGTGTCGGGCTACGCCGAACCGGGCAAGGCCATTCCGGTTAGCCAGAAAATCCTGTTCAAGAGCCGCTTTGCCATTGTCACGCCGGAAGCCCCTGGCCTCAATGTCTCGCGCAGCATCCGCGACGAGGATGAGCGCGACCGGCTGCTGGAAATTGCCCATGAGGAAATGGGCGAGGCGGGTTATGGCCTGATTCTGCGCTCCGCCTGCGCCGGTGCGGACAGCGAAGAGATCGCCGAAGACGTGGCCGCGATGGCAGCCCTTGCTGAGCAGGTGATGCAGGACGAAGGAGCCGGGCCTGAGGTTCTGGCCGAAGGCGACACGCCGCATCTGCTGGCTTGGCGGGAGTGGGTTGAACCCGCCGATGTGGAGCGCGAGCCTGGCGGGTTTGAGCGCTTGGGCGTGCTTGATGCTCTGGACACCGCACGCGGCATCCGCGAGCCTCTGACGGGTGGCGCCTTCTTGTTCATAGAGCCGACCCGCGCCCTGGTTGCAGTGGATGTAAACACCGGTTCGGACACTTCACTTGCGGCAGGTATTAAGGCCAATATGGCCGCCGCCAAGGTCCTGCCCCGCGCCTTGCGTGTGCGCGGCCTGGGCGGCCAGATTGTGCTGGACCTGGCCCCGATGCCGAAGAAGGACCGGCGCGGGTTCGAAACCGCCCTGCGGGCTGCATTCCGGGCGGATTCCGAAGAGACCGTGCTGGCTGGCTGGACCAGCCTCGGCCATTACGAATTACAGCGCAAGCGCGGCCGGATTGCCCTGAGCGAGGTGCTGAAATGAGCTGTCCGATCTGCGGCGGAGAATCGCAAAAGAGCTACCGGCCTTTCTGTTCCAAGCGCTGCGCCGATATTGATCTTGGGAAGTGGCTGAACGGTGCTTATTCGGTGCCCAGCCAGGACCCGGAAGACCTTGAAAACGCTTTAGAAGAAGCCGAACGCGTCTTCATTCTGGAAGAAAAACCGCACCAAACCCGCCATTAGCGATTTTCTTTGAAAAACCCTCTGGACACCGCCGCGCCCAGAGCATAGAAGGCCCCCACCCAAGGCGAACAGCCTTCCCGTGCCCGGGTAGCTCAGGGGTAGAGCAGTGGATTGAAAATCCTCGTGTCGGTGGTTCGATTCCGCCCCCGGGCACCACTTCCCAAGCCTAAGTCATTGTGCCGCATCAGCTTTTGCAACGTGCAGAGCGAGGCGTAGTACATTTTGGAGTACATTTCTTCCCGGCATGTCTTCGTGAAAGAGGGCATCTACTACTTCAACCGGCGTGTCCCCGCAGATCTTCGGAAACATTATTCTTCCTCCAAGATCTCCTACTCGTTGAGGACCAGATCGCATCCCGTGGCCTTGGCAAGAGCGGCCAGTGCCGCCTTTAAGCTGGACGAATATTGGTACCACCTGCGGACCCAGGACGCTGATCTTCCCGGCAAGCATCTTCTGCGCCATGGCCTCTCCCGTCCCATGTCGGCACTGGAAGGCGGGCAGGACGTCACCACTGATGCTCTGACGCTCTCTGAGGCTGTGTTGACATACCTGCGCCTAAAAGGCCTTGGCAGGCCGGAGACCTTCCACCGGGCTGCACATCGGTCCTGCGGCTACGTTATTGACGTCTGCGGAGATAAGCCACTGCCGGACTACACCAAGGCAGACGCCAATGCCTTCCGGGATGCGTTGATCAAGAAGGGGCTTGCTGGGAGCAGCATTACACGGATCTTTGGCACCGTCCGCGCCGTGTTCAACTTTGCCGTGGCGGAGGAAGGACTTTCCATCTCCTCCCCATTCGCCAATGTCTATTATGATCGGAATGCAGGCGTGGCGGTCCGCAATCCCATCCCAGTAGATGTTGTCCGTGCCGTGCAACTGCAGTGCTACCAGATGGACGATGAAATGCGCTGGCTGGTGGCGCTGGTTGCCGACACCGGCATGCGGTTGGCAGAGGCTGCAGGTCTGCTGCGTGAAGACATTTTCCAGCAGGAGGATGGCAGATGGGCGGCCCGTATAACCCCGCACCCCTGGAGGAGCCTGAAGACCGAAAGCAGCAGCAGGATTGTGCCACTGGTTGGCTCTGCGAAGTGGGCTGCCCGGCGCATCCACTCCCGGCAGGACGGCAACAGGTTCGCTTTTCCTCGCTACAACACCTTAGACAAGACCAACGCCAATTCTGCCAGTGCCGCTCTTAACAAGTGGCTGAAGGCCTACGTCCCCAAGGGGGCCACAATGCATGGGTTCCGCCATTCCATGCGAGACCGGCTCCGTGCAGTGGAATGCCCAGCGGACGTTGCTGACCAGATCGGCGGATGGCACACGGATGGGGTTGGTCAGGGATACGGTAAAGGATACCCGCTGGAGGTTCTCAGAAAGTGGCTGGATAGAATTGCACCTTAGACGGCTGGAGCAGCACGTCTCCGGCTGACGACTACGCCTCGCTCTGCACGTTGCAAAAGCTGATGCGGCACAATGACTTAGGCTTGGGAAGTGGTGCCCGGGGGCAGTCCTAAGGGCGGTGTTGACCGGGTTCTAGGCCCGTTACAGGCACCGCCGTGGCCATATGCATCAGCAAAATAAGG
>NZ_JBSWYB010000055.1:0-18568 GCF_056160905.1 Leisingera sp. ABD4_442
GCTCAGCGCCAAGGGCGCTGAGCCTCGCCCAACGGGAGCGCTGCGCCCGGGGCGCGGCGGCGATGGGCGGGAGAACCCTGCCGGTGTAATTGAGGGTCAGATGGCGGTGCTGTGGCCTGCGTGGTTCAGGTCATAGGCGTCGAAACTGCGCGCGATCATCCGGGTCAGCGGGCGGGCTTCCGCGCGGATTTCCAGCCCCTTGGCGGAGATCTGCAGCATCCCCGGAAAGGCTGCGCCTGCCTCTGCAAACATGCGGTCCAGATCCGCCTCGTCCACCGCAAAGCGCGACAGGATCTCCTCGCGGCAGATGCGGAAATCGCACATCAGCGCCTCGATCAGCCGCGCCCGCAGCAGGTCTTCGCCGCCAAAGCCATGGCCGCGGGCGGTGGCAAACTGCCCGTCCCGGATGGCGCGGACATAGGCTGAGGTGGCAGGCGCGTTCTGCGCATAGCCCTGCGGAAAGCGTGAGATTGCAGAAGCACCGATGCCGATCAGCACATCGGCCGGATCATCGGTGTAGCCCTGGAAGTTGCGCCGCAGGCGCCCGGTCTGCTGCGCCACCGCCAGCCCGTCATGGGGCCGTGCAAAATGGTCGATGCCGATCTCCCGGTAGCCGTCCCACAGAAACAGCTGGCGGGCGGTCTCGAACAGCTCCAGCCGCGCCTCAGGCGTGGGCAGCGTATCAGAGCGGATCATGCTTTGCCGCCCAGCCATCCAGGGCACATGGGCATAGCCGTAGACCGCCACCCGGTCCGGCGTCAGCGACAGCAGCTTCTGCACGCTTTCGGTCATCCGTTCCTGTGTCTGATGCGGCAGCCCGAACAGGATATCGGCATTGAGACTGCCGATGCCATGCGCGCGCAGCAGCTCAATCGCCTGGCGTGTCGTCTCGAAACTCTGGATGCGGCCGATCGACTGCTGGATGGTGCTGTCGAAATCCTGCACGCCCACAGAAGCGCGGTTCATCCCCGCTTCCGCCAGCGCCTCCAGCCGCCGGTCTCCGATTTCGTTCGGGTCGATCTCGACCGAGAACTCCGCCCGCGGCGCCAGTGGTACGGCGTCTGTGATGGCAGCCGCCAGATCCCGGATCAGCTCCGCGCTCAGCAGCGTTGGCGTGCCGCCGCCCCAATGCAGCCGTGACAGGGTGATGCCCTCCGGCAGGCTGCCGCGCAGCAGGGCGATCTCCGCCTTCAGAACCTCGGCATAGGCCTCCACCGGCGCATCCGACTGGGTGCCCTGGGTGCGGCAGGCGCAGAACCAGCACAGTCTGCGGCAGAACGGCACATGCACATAGAGAGAGATGCTGCTGCCGGGGGAAATCATGGAAATCCAATTGGAAAACTGCGCAGAATCCGTCGCCTTCCCAAAATGCGGCGCCGTGGGGTAACTGGTATAGCGCGGCACTTTGGCGTCAAACAAACCGAGTTTGGCCAATTGAGCTTTCTGATCCATTCAATTACCGTTATGGAAAGGCGCGCAGCAAAGCCTTGACCCAGATCAAACGGGATCCCTGAATGAACGCTCCGATCTTGTCACACTCCAGATGCGGCGACTGCCCGATCCGTCACCGTGCCGTCTGCGCACGCTGCAACGCGGATGAGCTGGAAGAGCTGGACGGCATCAAATACTACCGCACCTACGAGGCCGGCCAGCCGATCATCTGGTCCGGCGATGTGATGAATTTCGTGGGCTCAGTGGTTTCCGGCATCGCCTCCCTGACCCAGACGATGGAGGACGGCCGCACCCAGATGGTGGGCCTGCTGCTGCCCAGCGATTTCGTCGGCCGTCCGGGCCGCGAGGGCGCCGCCTATGACGTGGTGGCAACCACCGATGTGGTGATGTGCTGCTTCCGCAAGAAGCCGTTTGAAGAACTGATGGAGCGCACCCCGCATATCGCCCACCGGCTCTTGGAAATGACCCTGGACGAACTCGACGCCGCGCGGGAATGGATGCTGGTTCTGGGCCGCAAGACCGCGCGCGAGAAGATCGCCAGCCTGCTGTCGATCATTGCACGGCGCGATGCCTCGCTGACGCCCGGCGGCGCCACCAACCGGATGGTTTTCGACCTGCCGCTGACGCGGGAGGCGATGGCGGACTACCTGGGCCTGACCTTGGAAACCGTCAGCCGCCAGATCTCGGCCTTGCGGAAAGACGGGATCATCCAGTTGGAAGGCAAACGGCATGTGACCGTGCCCGACATGCGCCGCCTGATGGAAGAGGCCGGCGACGACAGCGACGGCGGCTTCCTGGGCTGAGCCCCTCCGGCGCCTTATTCCTTAGCGGAACAAATCCCCAAGGGTGCTGGGCCGCACCCTTGGGGCTGTGCTGCGTGCACGTGCGGGGGGAACCACTCAGGGTTTTGCGGCCCGCAGCACCGGGTAGAACTGGGTAAAGACAAAATCATCGGCTGCGTTTGCCTCGTGGCAGGCATTGCAGGCATCCGTGGGGAAGGCAGCAGCGGTGTCCGCATAAGGCTCGCCTCCGTGGCCGAAGGAGAAGAAGGCCCAGCCGCCGGGTTCATTCGGGAAGCGGGCATTGTCCTTGACCAGCAGTTCCAGGCCAACGAATTCGCCCTGGAAATAGCCGATGCCCGAGACCTGCGCATTGGCGCCAGTGTCCGGATCGGTGCTGTCATCGGTTTGCACCATCACCAGCTCCTTGGCGATCTGGGTGCCCTCGGGCCAGGTGCCGGTGGCGGCATAATGGTCAAAGGCGGTGGGCTCCACATAGACATTGTGAAACTCGGGGAAGGGCGCCTCGCCGCCGTTCAGCGCATTCGGGGTCAGCGGGCTGCCCACAAAGACCCAGCGGCGGAAATCATCGGGTTTCACCGCCTCTCCGGCCGCGGTGAAGCTGGCGCCGCGGATTGCATCCGATTGGGCAATTGCGGCACCGCCCCCGAGAGCGGCGGCGAGGAGGGCGGTCAGCAGGAGGGGCTTTGCAGCTGCGGTCATGTGGCAATCCTTGAGCAAGTGCGAGGGGTGACTGCGGTCAAGGTAGGAGGGCGGCGGCCCGTTTTGGGTTATGGAATTGATAACTGCCCTTTGCCTGCGAAATGCCGTTTACTGGGTCCGGGAGGACCCGCATGGACTTACGCCGCATCCGCCAGTTTCTGCTGCTGGCCGAAACCCTGAATTTCTCCGAGGCCGCCCGGCAGAGCGGGGTGTCGCAGCCTGCGCTGAGCAAATCGGTGCGCAAGCTGGAGGAGGAGCTGGGCGGCAGCCTGATCCGGCGCGAGGGGCGGCTGACGCATCTCACGCATCTGGGCCGGGCGATGGCGCTGCATCTGGCGGAGGTGGCGCGCAGCGCGTCTTCGGCCGAGGCAGAGGCGCGCCGGATCAGCAGCGGCAATGTGCAGCCCTTGGAGATTGCGGTGATGTGCACGGTGGGGCCTTACCGGCTGTCGCGTTTCATGCTGAATTACCTGGCCGAAAACCAGGATGTGGAAATCACCCTGCACGATGTGCCGGCGGTGAAGATCGGCGAGGACCTGCTGAGCGGGCGGGTTGATCTGGCCATCCTCGGCGCGCCGGTCTCGGACGCCGGGCGGCTGCACCACATCGAGCTTTACACCGAGGATATGGTGATGGCCTGCGCCGCCGATCACCCCTATGCGGCGCGGCCGGCGGTGGACCTGGAGGATCTGGGGCGGCAATCCTATCTGGACCGGCTGCATTGCGAGTTCCGCGATACATTCCTGGCCACGGCGGTGCGGGAGAATGTGGCGATGCGGATTTCGGTGCGCAGCGAGCGCGAAGACTGGATCCAGTATCTGGTCAAGACCGGCCAGGGCGTCACCATCCTGCCGCGCCATTCGGTGGTGATGGACGGGATTGTGACAGTGCCGCTGGCGCGCGAGGACATGAAGCGCAGCGTGCTGTTGTCGGTGGCCGCCGGGCGGCAGGATTCAGAGGCAGTGCAGCAGTTTGTATCCCAGGCGCGCAAACACGCCTGGAGTGGCGGGGGGGGCTGAATCTGCTGGCCTTTACAGGCGGTCCGGAAATCCCGCAAGAACACGCATCGCATCGCATCGCATCGCATCGCATCGCATCGCATCGCATCACCAGCACCAGCACCAGCACCGGCAGAGCTCCCGCGCCCGCGCGTGCCCGGCTGTGCCGGACCCGCTGGCGGGTTTGGGCGTGGCTCGGCGCGCAGCGCCGAGCCACGCCCAACCGGAGGAAGCCTTTCGCAGGAAAGGCTGACGACGGGCGGGAGCGGCTCTGATTTCCGGGCCTGACGGCAGCGGGTGACCCGGCGGCTCCGGTGTGCTCTACTATTGCGGTAACATAACATGGAGACCGCAATGCAGTTTGGAAGCCTTTTCGGGATGCTGATCATCGGGGCGCTGGCGGGCTGGCTGTCGGGCAAGATCATGCAAGGGCGCGGATTTGGCATCCTTGGCAATATCATCGTCGGCGTTGTGGGCGCCTTCCTGGCCGGCACGATCTTTCCGGCGCTGGGGTTTGCCGCGGGCGGCGGCTTCTTCTGGTCGCTGATCCACGCCACCATCGGCGCAGTGATCCTCTTGTTCCTGATCGGCCTGATCCGCAAGGCGGGGTAGCAGGTCCTGCTGCAGTAAAAAAGGCGCCCCGGGACGGGGCGCCTTTTTCATGCCGGCAATCCGGCTCAGCCGCCGGGTCAGTGCGCCATCAGCACCGGCACTGCGGCCTGTTCCAGCATGTTGCGGGTGGCGCCTCCCAGGATCGCCTCGCGGAAGCGGGAATGGCCATAGGCGCCCATCACGATCAGATCGGCGGCGGTGTCGGCGGCGTGGCGGTTCAGGATGTCAGAGACCCGGGTCAGCGTCTTGCTGAGCACGTCGATCTCGCAGGACACGCCATGGCGCGACAGCATCTGCGCCAGCATGCCGCCGGGATCGGAGCGTTCGGGGCCGTGCTGCGGCGGGTCGATCACTGCGATGCGCACCAGATCGGCGCCGGTCAGGAAGGGCAGCGCCTTGCGGATCGCGGTCATTGCCTCAATGCTTTCGTTCCAGGCCACCAGGACCGTCTTGGGCCGCTGCATCACCGCGCCCCCGCCCGGCATCTTGTCCGGCACCACCAGCACCGGCGCGCGGCCTTCGAACAGCGCCGATTCGACGATCGGCTCTGCCTCGGCGCGCTTGCCCGCGCCATAGGGCTTGCCCAGCACCACCAGGTCGGAGAACCGCGCATGGCGTGCCACATGGCGGCCGAGGTCGGCGATCTGGGCGACGCCGCTGTCGGTGGCAAAGGGGATGCCCGCCCGCTGCAGCGCCTCTTCGGCCCTGGCCTGGACGTCTTCGGCTTCTTCCTGGGCGCGGGCCAGGGTTTCCTGCAGCACCATCGCGTTGGCGCCTGCATAATAATATCCCGTCTGGGTGCGGTCGACACCAAGACAGAGCGCATCGGCATGAGCGCCGAATTCCTCGGCCAGGGCCGCAATTTGCGCCAGAGGCGCCGCTGCGGTTTCCGCAGCCGTGAGGACGGTAAGCAAGGACTTGTAGGACATTGACACCTCTCGGCGGATGATGCACCGCGAGCCTGTACGGCGCCGGTGCGGCGTGTTTCACTGCACGGGAAGAAGTGTCACATGTTGCCCGGATTTGTCTTGATGCAGATCAAGGCAGCACAGGGGCGCCTTTTGCATTAAGGGCGCGGTCTATTAACGTCCCCGGATCCGCAAGAGTCGCGGGGGCATGGCAAAGGGACGCAAGATGTCTAACTATATCAAGCTGATAGCGCTTGGTCTGGTCACGCTGTTTGCGATGATCGGTACCAATTACGCGCGGGATCTGGCTTACCAGGTGCATGCGGTCATCGTGATGATCGTGGCCGGCGGGCTGTTCCTCTATACTTTGCGCCACACCGGAGAGCCGAAAAAGGCCGTTGCCGGGGTGGAAAATGAGTATTTCGACAGCGTGATCCGCGCTGGTGCAATTGCAACTGCCTTCTGGGGTGTTGTCGGATTTCTGGCAGGGACCTTCATTGCGTTCCAGCTGGCCTTTCCGGCGCTGAACTTTGAATGGGCGCAAGGGTTCGCCAATTTCGGCCGCCTGCGCCCGCTGCACACCTCCGCGGTGATTTTCGCCTTTGGCGGCAACGCGCTGATCGCCACCTCCTTCTATGTGGTGCAGCGGACCTCCGCGGCGCGGCTGTGGGGCGGCAACCTGGCGTGGTTCGTGTTCTGGGGCTACCAGCTGTTCATCGTGCTGGCGGCGACCGGCTATCTGTTCGGCTCCACCCAGTCCAAGGAATACGCAGAGCCCGAGTGGCACGTCGACCTGTGGCTGACCATTGTCTGGGTCGCCTATCTGGCGGTGTTCCTGGGCACCGTGATCAAGCGCAAGGAGCCGCATATCTATGTGGCGAACTGGTTCTACCTGGCGTTCATCGTCACCGTGGCGATGCTGCACCTGGTCAACAACATGACCATCCCGGTCTCGATCTGGGGCTCCAAGTCGGTGATTGTCTGGCCGGGCGTGCAGGATGCGATGATCCAGTGGTGGTACGGCCACAACGCTGTGGGCTTCTTCCTGACCGCGGGCTTCCTGGGCATGATGTATTACTTCATCCCGAAACAGGCCGAGCGTCCGGTCTTCTCCTACAAGCTGTCGATTATCCACTTCTGGGCGCTGATCTTCCTGTACATCTGGGCCGGCCCGCACCACCTGCATTACACCGCGCTGCCGGACTGGGCTTCGACCCTGGGCATGGTGATGTCGGTGATCCTGTGGATGCCTTCCTGGGGCGGCATGATCAACGGCCTGATGACCCTGTCGGGCGCCTGGGACAAGCTGCGCACCGACCCGGTGATCCGGATGATGGTGATCTCTGTCGGCTTCTACGGCATGTCCACCTTTGAGGGCCCGATGATGTCGATCCGCGCCGTGAACTCGCTGTCGCACTACACCGACTGGACTATTGGCCACGTGCACTCCGGCGCCTTGGGCTGGAACGGCATGATCACCTTTGGTGCCCTCTATTACCTGGTGCCAGTGCTGTGGAAGCGTGAGCGTCTGTACTCGCTCAGCCTGGTCTCCTGGCACTTCTGGCTCGCCACCATCGGTATCGTGCTTTACGCCGCGTCGATGTGGGTGACCGGCATCATGGAAGGCCTGATGTGGCGCGAAGTGGATGCCAACGGCTTCCTGGTGAACTCCTTTGCCGACACCGTGGCAGCGAAGTTCCCGATGTATGTGGTGCGCGGTCTTGGCGGGGTGATGTTCCTCACCGGCTCGATCATCATGTGCTACAACCTGTGGATGACCGTCCGCCGGGCCCCGGCCAAAGAGGCCAGCCTGACGGTTCAGGTCCCGGCTGAATAAGGAGCCAGGCAGATATGTCCATTCTCGACAAACATAAGATCCTCGAGACCAACGCGACCCTGCTGCTGATCTGCAGTTTCCTGGTCGTGACCATTGGCGGCCTGGTGCAGATCACTCCGCTGTTCTACCTGGAAAACACCATCGAGGAGGTGGAGGGCATGCGTCCCTACACCCCGCTCGAACTGGCGGGCCGGGACATCTACATCCGCGAGGGCTGCTATGTCTGCCACAGCCAGATGATCCGTCCGATGCGCGATGAGGTCGAACGCTACGGCCACTACTCGCTGGCGGCGGAGTCGATGTACGACCGCCCGTTCCAGTGGGGCTCCAAGCGGACCGGGCCGGACCTGGCCCGGGTCGGCGGGCGCTACTCGGATGAGTGGCACGTCGACCACCTGCGCGACCCGCAGGCGGTGGTGCCGGAATCGGTGATGCCGAAATACGGCTTCCTCGAAGAGAAGAAGATCGACGGCAAGTACATCGGCGAGGTGATGGCCACCAACGCGCTCTTGGGCACCCCCTACAGCGACGAGATGGTGGAGCAGGCGCAGCGCGACTTCCGTGCTCAGGCGGATCCGGACAGCGATTACGACGGGCTGCTGGAACGCTATGGCGAGGGTGTCAACGTGCGCAACTTTGACGGCCAGCCCGGTGTTTCCGAGGCCGATGCGCTGATCGCCTACCTGCAGATGCTGGGCACGCTGGTCGATTTCTCGACCTTTACGCCCGACGCAAGCCGCTGAGGAGGGAGAGATGGAACTCTATACACTTCTCAGGCAATTTGCGGACAGCTGGATGCTGCTATTCCTGTTCACCTTTTTCATCGGTGTTGTGGTCTGGGCGTTCCGCCCGGGCAGCACCAAGGTCTACAAGGATACCGCCAACATCCCGTTCCGGCATGATGACGCACCCGCGCCCAGCCAGGGCCAACCCGCCGCGGATAAGGAGGCGAGGGCATGAGCAAGAAATCGCAAAAATTCGAGGGCGATCCGAACACCACCGGCCATGAGTGGGACGGGATCGAGGAATTCGACAACCCGATGCCGCGCTGGTGGCTGTGGACCTTCTATGTGACCATCATCTGGGGCGTGCTCTACACCATCGCCTATCCGGCCTGGCCGCTGATCAACGGCGCCACTGCCGGGGTGCTGGGCTGGTCGACGCGCGGCGACGTCGCGGCAGAGATCACCGCGGTGGAAGAAGCCAACGCGCCGGTCAACGCCAAGCTGGAAGCAACCGAGCTGACCGCGATTGCGGCGGATGCGGATCTGAACTCCTATGCGGTGTCCGCCGGTTCCGCTGTGTTCAAGACCTGGTGCGCCCAGTGCCACGGCTCCGGTGCTGCCGGTGCCAAGGGCTATCCGAACCTGTTGGACGACGACTGGCTCTGGGGCGGCTCGGTGGAGGATATCCACGCCACCGTCACCCACGGCATCCGCAACGAGGACAGCGACGATGCGCGCTATTCCGAGATGCCTGCCTTTGGCCGCGACGAGCTGCTTGAGAAAGAAGAGATTTCCCAAGTGGTGAACTACGTGATGTCGCTGTCGGGCGAGGCGCAGGATGCCAGCCAGGTTGAGGCCGGTTCGGTTGTCTTTGCCGACAACTGCGCCTCCTGCCACGCTGAAGACGGCACCGGCGACCGCGCGCAGGGCGCGCCGAACCTGGCCGATGCGATCTGGCTCTATGGCGGCGACTACGCCACCCTGACCGAGACCGTGAGCAACTCGCGCTATGGCGTGATGCCGGCCTGGAACACCCGCCTGACCGAAGCGCAAATCCGCGCGGTGTCGGCCTATGTCCACCAGCTGGGCGGCGGCGAATAAGCCGGAAGGTTTGCGAAACGCAAAGAAAGGGCTGCCTGCGGGCGGCCCTTTTTCCTTTTGGGAGGCTCCCCAAGGGTTGATCGCATGACGGTTTTCCGGCACCGTCTTCCTTATTTGATCAAATTATTGGAGCTGGAAATGACTGCAGATCGGATCAGCCTGGAGACGGCGGTTGCAGCCAACCGCATGGCTTGGGACAGCTCCGCGCGGCTGCATGAGGGCAACGCCCTGTGGCAGGAGCTGACAGCCGGATTTGCGCAGCCGGGGTTTTCGACCTTTGACCGGACCATGACGCAGGCGCTGCAAGAGATGGACCTGAAAGGGCTTTCCGGGGTTCAGATCGGCTGTAACAACGGGCGCGAAACCCTGTCGCTGGCGGCCTTTGGGGCGGAGCGCTGTCTGGGGATCGACCAGTCAGCGGAATTCCTCAAACAGGCCGAGACCCTGAAAGAGATCGCGGGATCGGACTGCGAATTCCTCTGTTCCGATATCTATGCGCTGCCGCCGGATGTGCGGCGCGATTTCGATTTTGCCGTGATCACCATCGGGGTGCTGGGCTGGATGCCGGATCTGGACCGGTTTTTCCAGGCCGTTGCCGGGCTGCTGCGGCCGGGCGGGCGGCTGGTGATCTATGAAACCCATCCGGTGCTGGAGATGTTCGAGCCGGAATCGGAGCAGCCCAATCTGCCGACCTATTCCTATTTCAGTGATGGCCCCGCGCTGACAGAGCAGGCGATCACCTATGACGGCAGCAAGCAATCCGCTCCGCCGTCCTATTGGTTCAGCCACAAGATGAGCGATATCGTCATGGGGCTGATCGCGGCCGGGATGAGCCTCACCCGGTTCGAGGAATATCCCCATTCCAACCGGGAGGCAGAGTTCGATATCTACCAGAACCAGACGGCGCAGCTGCCGATGTGCTTTGCCCTGGTGGCCGGCAAGGCAGCAGGGTAACGCGCGGGCAGGGGGGATTAGCCCATCGAGGTCATCGACTTGCGCTTGCGGGCGCGGGCGGCGTCGGTTCTGGTGCTCCAGGCGGCGATGCTGCCCCACAACAGAACGTAGAAAACGCCGGTGCCCAGCACCAGTTCACCGGGGAAGGGGCCGATGTCGGCACGGTCCACGGCCTGGCCCAGCGAGGTGATGCCGGTGGGATGCACTGCCAGCTTGCCCGCATAGGCCAGGGACTGGATCAGCAGGATCCAGAAATAGTTGCGCCGGATCCGCCGCCCGATCGCGGTCATCACGCCGACATGGTACTCGGGCCGCAGGTAATCGGCGGCCAGCACATCCTGCCAGTGCTCCTCCAGATGCAGGTCGCCCTCTTTCAGCATCGGTGTGTAGAAATGCGTCTCCATCCAGCGGGCGCGGGCGCGGAAGACGTTGAAATAGCGGTAGCGGCGGGCCTCCAGCATCAGGAAGAAGATGATCAGCACCCCGACCAGGATCAGCGGCAGCGGCGAGGCCTCGGGCGAGGAAAAGGAGATCGACAGCGCCACGCCCAGCGTGACCACGGCCCAGTTGGTGGTGGTGTCCAGCCGGGTGCGCCAGATGGTGCTGCGGTAGATCTCGCCGCGGTACAGATGCGCCAGCGCGCCGATTTCTGCCGCCGACAGCGGTTCGCGGCTGCCGGTTCCGGTCTGTTCGCTTTCATCCTTGGCCATAAGGCCAGCGTAGTTTTTTTACCGGGGCCGGGCAATTTTTTTGCGCTTGTTTGATCCGCATCAAACTCTGCCCGGCGGGGACGGGGTAAAACCGCAGGTGAAAGACATTGCTGCTTGGCTAACACCCCTCCTGGGCAGCAAGATATCCCGCTAGGCCGACGTGCAGGCCAAACGGGTCATGCGCCGGTTTTCCGATCTGTTCGCGCGTTTCCTGGAAAACCGGCGCTTTTTTCGCTCAAATCTCTTGCGGATTGATGCAGCGGACCTGCGGCGGCCGGCCGCGCAGCCATGCGGTGAACCTGGCCAGCAGACCCGGTGCGCGGGGCGGCAGCTGATAGGCGCGCGGCAGCGGTTTGGCGGGCGCCAGATCGCGCAGCCGCACGCAGTCCTGGCGGGCCGCGGTTATCATCGAGCGGGCGTAGATATCGGTCAGCATGGCGGGCTCCTGTTTTGGCGTGTGTTCCTGATACTTGCCTGAAAGCGCGATTCCTGCGAGTTAAGAAGACTCACATCATGTAAGCGTGGATTACATATGGATTGGTTGAACATGCCGCCGCTGGCTGCGCTTCGGGCCTTTGCTGCTTTTGCGGAGGCTGGAAATGTGGTGCAGGCAGGGGCGGCGCTGAATGTCAGCCACGCTGCCATCAGCCAGCAGCTGCGCGCGCTGGAGGCCTATCTTGGTGCGGCTTTGCTGGACCGCGGCGGCCGGACCCTGGCGCTGACGGCGGAGGGGGCGCATCTGGCCCGTGCGCTGCAGCTGGGGTTTGGCGCGATAGAGGCGGCGGTGCAGGAAATTGCGGCCGCCGGTGCCGCCCGGCCGGTGCATGTGACTTGCACGCCCGCCTTTGCCGCCCATTGGCTGATGCCGCGGCTGGCGGGGTTTCAGGCAGAGCATCCGGACATTGACCTGGTGCTGGATCCGCGCGGCGAGATTGTCGAGCTGAAACCGGGCGGTGTGGACATTGCTATCCGTTATGGCGGCGGCAGCTGGCCGGGGCTGGAGGCCGCGATGCTGCTGCCGTCGCCGATGGTTGTGATTGCCGCGGACAGCCTGCTGCAGGGGCGGGAGGTTGCCGCGCCGGAGGATCTGCTGGACCTGCCCTGGCTGGAGGAGCTGGGCACCTCCGAGGCGTCACGCTGGCTGGAGTCCCGCGGTGTCACCGCCTCCCTGCGCGGGCCGCGTACCCGGCTGCCGGGCAATCTGCTGATGCAGGCGGTGCGGGCGGGCCAGGGGGTGGCGGTCAGCGTGCAGGCCTTTGCCGAAGAAGATCTGCGCAGCGGCCGCCTGCGGAACCTGTTCACCGAAAGCGACAGCCGCGGCTACCACATCGTGACCCGTGCGGGCGTATTGCGCCCCGAGGCCCGCAAGCTTGTCAGCTGGCTGCGGCGGCAGTGCGCCAAGGGATAATGGCGCAACCTGCCGGGCAGCCTTTGGGGGCTGGGATCAGAACAGGAAGTCGCCCCTGTCCAGATCCGCCAGATCCACGCCCGACAGGGTGATTTCGGTTCTGGCATTGTCGGTGATGACCACGTCGTCCCCGTTTTGGGTCATGTGGTTCTTCTGCAGGTCAGCGAACCCTTTGATGCGGGTCACAGCGGACAAGTCGATCTTTTCGTTGCCGTTGAGGGCGTTGAAGTCCCTAACGGTGTCCGAGCCGCCCTTGTTTGCAAAGACGAACACGTCGCTGCCTCTGCCGCCCGAAAGCTGGTCGTCGCCTTTGCCGCCGGCCAGCTGGTCACCGCCCGATCCGCCAAGCAATTTGTCCCGGCCGCCGTTCCCCAGCAAGGTGTCGGCGCCTGCGCCGCCTTTGAGGGTGTCTTCGCCGCGCCCGCCGGTCAGCCAGTCGTCTCCCTGCAGCCCGTCGAGGCGGTCGTCGAAGCGGGTGCCAGACAAGCGGTCGCTGCCGTCGCTGCCTTGGGGCGGCGTTAGCACAATCCGCGATTCGATTTCGCCTTTGAAGGTGGAACGGCTGTAGTCCTGCCAGCTGACCGCGACAACGCCGTCTGCCAGCTCAGCCACCTTAACCCGCACATCCAGATCTGTTGTCCCGGATGATATTTTGGTTTCACCGCCAATGGGGGTGCCGTCGGCGTTGAACCGCTGTGCGGCGATAATGGACGTGCTCGAAGATGTGACACTCGTCCAAACGATCAGGAAACCGCCGTCCGACAGCGCTGTGACGTCCGGTTTGTACTGCACGTTTGATGTCTGGCTATGCACTTGGAACTCGTCGCCAGCCGGGCTGCCGTCTGCATTCATGATCCGTGCATAGATACCTTCGTCGCTGCCGTCCTGTCCGTCGGAATTCCACGCCACAAGGATTTTGCCGCTGTTCAGAACTGTGATGGAGGGATCCGATTGGTTGTCCAGCCAGTACTGGTTCACCTGAAGCTCGCCCGTTCGTGCCGTGCCATCGGCATCGTAAAGACGCAGCATCACGGCATAAAGGCTGTCGTCCACTTCCCTGGAGCGCCAGGTGACGGCAAAGCCGCCATCCTGCAGTCCGGTGATATCGCCAAACGACTGGAAGCCCTCGGTAGTCAGATTGACACGAAAGTCATCTGAACGGGGGGTGCCGTCGGCGTCGAATACCCGGGCATGGTAGCTGAATCCACTGCTGTCCCGCCCAAGGCCGTTGTAGGAGACAGCGAATCCGCCGTCAGCCAGAGCGGTGATTTCAGGGTCGAAGCTTGTGTGCTCTGTGTCCACAAACACAGTGAAGGCTTCCCCGGACGGCAGGCCGTCTTTGGAAAACTTCTGCGCTTCGATTGCGGCATTGGTTGAGCTGCGCAGCGATGTGTAGGTGACGACGAAACTGCCATCCTCCAGGACAGCCACATCCGGGCGATTGTCTTTGCGGGTGCTTTGCGTAATTTCGATGGCCTTTCCCTTGGGCCGGCCATCGGGGCGGATGATCTGCGCTCTAATGCCGAAGCTTGAGTCCCAGACAGTGACATAGCCGCCATCGGGCAGAGCAGACATGCCATGCACGTTTATGCTTGCGGCATCAGGAAGGGGTGTTTCTGTGCCGGTTCGTGACAAGGTGCTCATATGCTGCTCTTTTTTAGGACTGCAGGTTTGTGAGCTTTGTATTCGTGCATAGAGGGTAGTGGCAACCCTGGGTTAGAAACCCTTGCCGCCTCCCGCCGCTTCAATGACGGAATAATACCGCCGGCCGCCGCAATCGCTGCGCTGCGGCAACTTGCCTCTGGCGGGGGCGGGCGCACAGGCATAGGTGGCGTTTTGCCCTCACAATGCGCGGATGCAGGCCGGAAAACATGATTGTGCGATGCGCTTTTTGATCCACGTCAAAGTTCTGGCATCCTGCATCTGTGACAAGGGCGCGAGACAGCCACAAGACGGAGAGAGTCCGTGAGCGATTCCGAGCCAGCCCCGAGCCTTTACGCTGCCAGGGAGCCGATTTTCCCGCGCCGCGTGTCCGGACCCTTCCGGAACCTGAAATGGTACATCATGGCGGTGACGCTGGGCATTTATTACCTGACCCCCTGGATCCGCTGGGACCGCGGACCCAGCCTGCCGGATCAGGCGGTGCTCTTGGATCTGGCCAACCGGCGGTTCTATTTCTTCTGGATCGAAATCTGGCCGCATGAATTCTACTTTGTCGCGGGCCTTCTGATCATGGCGGGGCTGGGGCTGTTCCTGTTCACCTCGGCGCTGGGCCGGGTCTGGTGCGGCTATGCCTGCCCGCAGACCGTCTGGACCGACCTGTTCATCCTGGTCGAGCGCTGGATCGAGGGCGACCGCAACGCCCGCCTGCGCCTGCACCGGCAGAAAAAGATGGACTTCCGCAAGGCGCGGCTGCGCCTGACCAAATGGGCGGCCTGGTTCCTGATCGGCATGGCCACCGGCGGCGCCTGGGTGTTCTATTTTGCCGACGCACCAACCCTGGCCTATGACCTGGTGACGCTGAACGCGCACCCGATTGCCTATTCCACCATGCTGGTGCTGACCGCGACGACCTTCCTGTTCGGCGGCTTCGCCCGCGAGCAGATCTGCATCTATGCCTGCCCCTGGCCGCGCATTCAGGCGGCAATGATGGATGAGGACACGCTGACCGTCGGCTACCGCGAATGGCGCGGCGAGCCGCGCGGCAAACCGCGCAAGACCGACGCGCCCGGCACCCAGCACGGCGACTGCATCGACTGCATGGCCTGCGTCAACGTCTGCCCGATGGGCATCGACATCCGCGACGGCCAGCAGATGGAATGCATCACCTGCGCCCTGTGCATCGACGCCTGCGACGATGTGATGGCCAGGATCGGCAAGCCGCGCGGGCTGATCGACTATATGGCGGCCTCGGACGAGGCGGCGGAACGCCAGGGCAAGCCGTCCAAGAACGTCTGGAAGCATATCTTCCGGCCGCGCACCATCATGTACACCAGCCTGTGGTCGCTGGTCGGGCTGGGGCTGCTGTTTGCCCTGTTCATCCGCGCCGACATCGAGCTGACGGTGGCACCCGAACGCAACCCGACCTATGTGACGCTGTCGGACGGCTCGATCCGCAACACCTATGACGTGCGCCTGCGCAACAAGCATGGCGAGGACCGGGTGTTCAAACTGTCGATCAAGGGCGATCCCGCGATGCGGCTGCAGCTGGAAGGCACCGTCTACCACTCGGTCAACGTGCCCGCCGATACGGCGCTCTTGCAGCGGGTCTATATCGTCTCCTCCAAGGGCTCGGCACCTTCGCAGACCGATACCACCCCGGTTCGCATCTGGGTCGAGGATCTGATAAACGGGGAACGGGCGTATAAGGACACCAGCTTTAACGGCAAGGGGAAGTGAGCCATGGCCAAGCGCGAACGTGAGTTTACCGGCAAGCACATGCTGATGGTTTTTGGCGGCGCCTTTGCGGTGATCATCGGGGTGAATATCGCTCTGGCGGTGAATGCGGTGAAGACCTTTCCGGGGCTGGAGGTGAAGAACTCCTATATCGCCAGCCAGGAGTTTGACGAACGCCGTTCCGCGCAGGAGGCGCTGGGCTGGTCGGTCTATGCGTCCTCAGCCGGCGATCAGGTCAAGCTGGAGATCACCGATGCCGAGGGCCAGCCGGTGGAGGTCGCCAAGCTGAGCGCGACGCTGGGCCGGGCCACCCATGTGCAGGACGACCAGCAGCCGGAATTCACTTTTGATGGTCAGGCCTATGTGGCGCCGGCCGCGCTTGGCCCCGGCAATTGGAACATCCGCATGGTGGCGCGGGCCAAGGACGGCACCGAGTTCACCCAGCGCGTGATACTGCATGTGAAAGGCTGATCGTCATGACCGCCCAGCTCCGCCCGTCTCTGGCCGCCTGTCCGGCCTGCGTTGCCGCACCGCACGACAGTGCAGAGCAGGCCCCCACCGAGGCCCGGCTGGCGCTGTCGCTGCCGGGCATCCATTGCCAGGCCTGCATCTCGGCGGTGGAGCGGGAGCTGAACGCCCATCCCGGCATCCATTCGGCGCGGGTGAACCTGACGCTGAAACGGGCGCTGATCGAAGCCGACCCGGAGGTGCGCGCCGCCGATCTGATCCCGGTGCTGGAACAGGCGGGTTATGAGGCGCATGAGCTGGATCTGGCAGCGCTGGCCGCCACCCAGAATGACAAGGCGGGCCGCGACCTCCTGATGCGGCTGGCGGTGGCGGGCTTTGCCTCGATGAACGTGATGCTGCTGTCGGTGTCGGTCTGGTCCGGTGCGTCTGACGCAACCCGGGATATGTTCCACTGGATCTCTGCCGCGATCACCTTCCCGGCGATCATCTTTGCTGCGCAGCCGTTTTTCGCTAACGCCTGGACCGCGCTGCGGGTTGGCCGCCTCAACATGGATGTGCCGATTGTGCTGGCGCTGGTGCTGGCGCTGGTGACTTCGCTGTGGGAAACCTCGCTGTCGGGCGAGCACGCCTATTTCGACGCAGCCTTGACGCTGACCTTCTTCCTGCTGGCAGGCCGTTACCTGGACTACCGCACCCGCGCCGTGGCGCGCTCCGCGGCTGAGGAACTGGCCGCGCTGGAGGTGCCCCGTGCAATCCGGCTGCTGGACGGCGATGAATACGAGGTGCCGGTGGCGGATCTGGCCATCGGCGATCTGATCCTGGTGCGCCCCGGCGGGCGGATGCCGGTGGATGGCGAGATCGTGGAGGGCCAGTCGGAACTGGACCGCTCCCTGCTGACCGGGGAGACCCTGCCGGTGTTCGCAGCGCCGGGCCTTGCAGTTTCCGCCGGCGAAGTGAACCTGACCGGACCGCTGACCATCCGCGCCACGGCGGTGGGCGAGGACACCTCGCTGCACCGCATGGCCGATCTGGTGGCCATCGCGGAATCGGGGCGCTCGCGCTATACCTCGCTGGCGGACAGCGCGGCCAAGCTTTATGCGCCCGGCGTGCATATCCTGTCGGCCTTGGCTTTTGCGGGCTGGTATCTGTGGACCTTCGATATCCGCATGGCACTGAACATCGCGGCTGCGGTGCTGATCATCACCTGCCCCTGCGCCTTGGGCCTTGCGGTGCCTGCGGTGACCACCGCGGCCTCGGGCCGGCTGTTCAAAAAGGGCATGCTGATCAAACACGCCACCGCGCTGGAACGGCTGGCCGAAGTGGACACCGTGGTCTTCGACAAGACCGGCACGCTGACCGCCGGCACGCCGGAGGTGACCAATCTGGGCGATCACGCCCGCGCAGACTTGGAGATTGCGCTGGCACTGGCCGAAGGCTCGGCGCACCCGCTGTCCATGGCACTGACCCGCGCGGCGCGGGAGGCCGGAATCAAACCGGCCAGGGTGCAGGACATCACCGAGGTGCCGGGTTATGGCGCCGAAGGAACGTTCCGCGGCGCCCGCGTGCGGCTGGGCCGCGCGGCCTGGGTGGGCGCTGCGCAGGGCAGCCAGACGGCGGCCTGGCTGGATACCGGGGCAGGGGAGGCGAAAGCGTTCCTGTTCACCGACGCGCTGCGCCCCGGCGCCGCGGAGGCGGTCACGGCCCTGAAGGCGGCAGGCAAGGACGTGCTGCTGATCTCCGGCGACACCGCCGGCGCGGTTGAGGATCTGGCCGGGCGGCTGGGCATCACCAAATGGGTGGCCGAGGCGCTGCCCGCCGACAAATCCGCCCGGGTGCAGCTGCTGGCAGATCAGGGCCGGAAGGTGCTGATGGTGGGCGATGGCCTCAACGACACCGCGGCGCTGGCGGCGGCGCATGTGTCGATCTCGCCCGCCTCGGCGCTGGACGCGGCACGGGTGGCCTCCGACATTGTGCTCTTGGGTCAGGATCTCGGGCCGATTGCCGAGGCCTGCGGGGTGGCGCAGAAGGCCACCCGCCGGATCCGCGAGAACTTCCGTATTGCCACGCTGTATAATGTGATTGCGGTGCCGCTGGCGATTGCCGGCCTGGCGACGCCCTTGATTGCGGCGCTGGCGATGTCTACCTCTTCCATAACCGTCTCCCTCAACGCGCTGCGGCTGCGCTGAGCCTGCCATACCGGACCCGCCCTCCAAGGAACCGCCCATGAGTGTCCTCGCCTATCTGATCCCGATTTCGCTGATCCTCGGCTCGGTGGGGCTGGCGGCCTTTGTCTACACGGTGCGCAGCAACCAGTATGACGATCCAGAAGGCGACGCCCGCCGCATCCTGAGCGATGACTGGGACGACAAGCCCAAGCCCTGATCCGGCCCCGGCACCTGGTTCGGCCTGCCGCGGAACAGCAAACAAGCCCTCCCGCCCCCGCAGCTGCCCTGGCTGAAGCCAGAGCCCCTTGGCGGCGTTGGGCGCGGCACCGCGC
>NZ_JBSWYB010000056.1:0-18017 GCF_056160905.1 Leisingera sp. ABD4_442
CTGTCAGCCAGAAAAGATCAGACATGTTCACCGCTCGGTTTTCGAACCGTGAATCACGCCGCCAAGTGAAAATCAATGGGTCCTGACCCTAGGCCAGTCCCTGGTACTCTGGCAGTTGCGTGAGAGGTGAAGAGAAGAGCCTGCCGGCGCGGACCAATGCACTTTCGCAAGCCCTTAAAGAGCAATTCTGATGCGCTGTCACGATGCGCCGCCCATTGGACTGCTTGCAGCTACAGCGGCGAGTTCTGGCGTGGCGGCGCTCCTGCCGGGCAGGTTTGATATTGCGGTTTGCCGGCCTAGCTTTGGCAAAGCTGCGCTATGCTGCAATCCGCATTCACTCTGCGTCCACCGCGGAAAGGCAGCGGCCGCCCCGCACGGTACCCGCGGCCATACCGCCGCGAAGACTGCCTGAAATCTGGACCAATCAGGAGACACGTGATGACCACATGCAATAATCCGAAGCACAAGAACCACACTCATGAACATGGGCCCGGATGTGGGCATACTGCTGTTCGCCACGGCGATCACATCGACTACATCCATGACGGTCACCTCCATCATCCGCACGAAGACCATGTGGACGAGCACGAGATTGAAATCTCAGATGAGAACCCGGACGCCTGCGCGCCGATTGCCGCTGATCACCTTGGTCACGAGGAAGGCCATGTGCATGGCCCAGGTTGCGGGCATGAGGCAGTCCCTCATGGCGGTCACGTTTGTTATCTGGTCAATGGCCGACTGCATCACCCCCACGACGGTCACTGCGACGATCACGGACCGCTGGAAGTAGTTGACTAGTTGGGTCCTGCCGGTGAGGCGCAATCCAGCTGCACGATACGGGTCTGCTGCTTTAGCGTGCAAAGCCATAGGCTGTTTTCGGGTAATGGAGCCTTGTGCGGTAAAGGCGCCTAACGCAAGGGTCTGCTGCACTGCTAACTGGCAGGACAAATTTCGAGAAATTTCTGCCCTTGGTCACCTAGAAGCTCTTCGTCGGCGCGACATTTAGGAAACGGCCCTGAGAAGTCATTGATCAAACCTCCCGTCGCCGCAGTCCAGCTTCGCCAGAGCAGCCATTCGCAATCAGCTGCAGTATTCCAAATTACCCAATGCCTCCCGGGACATTCTGGACATTCGCTACAGACGCAGCCGAAGCAACTCCTTATGTCCGGTCTGTACAGTTAGCGCGCTTCGCAAATCTGTCGGCGCATCGCCAATCGGGCATTCTGGTTTCGTGCGCAAGTAGCATGATATGGTCCTTATCGACCATAAAAGGAGTTGCTCCCATTTGCTTGCGCCAGATGCGCCACCCGCAACGAAAAGCCAAAAAACACTACATGCGCCACATTCATCGCAGCAGGCAATAGATAGCCTCCAATTGCAGGGACAATAAAATACAGCGCAAAGATCGCAGCCAGGCTGGTAAAGGGCAGTGCCAGCACCATTGGGCGCGGATAAAGGCTGCGGTTTGAAAGGATGCCCCAAGCCATCAGCACAGACAGGGCCAGCACCAGCACCCGCACAATGTTGATCAGCGGTTCATTGTGCTCAGCCATGTGCGTGAGAAGCCCTTGCAACTCGGTCTGCGCATCAGGAGGCGCTACAGCCAGCGCCTTGGTGCCCAATGCAAGATCGACCCGACCACCGAGCCAGACATTGCCGATCATGAACGCGTAAGCACCTATGAAGAACACAGCACGCGAAAGCCAGAGACCTGCGGGTTTCAGCATCTGGCCGACGTGCCAGTAGCCCACCAGATAGGCGGGCGCGACCAGCACGCCTAAGAAATGCCCCACCGTCAACCGTGCATCGCTGACCGATCTGAAATAGCCGTAACTGGGGTCTGTGTAATCCCCGCCCGGAGCATATTGGAACGTGAACTCGCCCACACCAACCAGAAACGCTCCGATAGTGGCGATAAGCCCCGACAAGATAAGGGGATTGCTCAGTTTTTTGTGCATGATTTACTCCGTCAGACCCAGCATCCGGTTCAGCGCCCGCACTCCGAAACGCCAGAGTGTCGCATAGACCGCGATAGCGATGGGGACCATTATCAGGCCCGCTGCTCCTGGCAGCCCGAACAGCTTGCCTGGCACCCCCAACAAGTTGCCAAGCAGTGGAAAGAATGCCCCGATCACGACGCCCGCGATCCAGTATCGCATGGCGATGCAATTGCCAGGAAAACGGTTTCCGGCGAGCACAAAAACCACATTCCAGCCGCCCCAGATGGCAGGGAACACCCACACCACCGGCTGATAGATAAACCCGCTCTCGGGTGCGCGCAGGCTCATCACTGCTAAGAAGGTGAAAGGCACCACCATGATCGGATAGGCAGTGCCGGCGATAAACGCCCGAACTGCCTTGTTGGCCGCAACGGTCACTTCAGAACCAGTGTGCTGTTGCGATCTTGTTCGCCTGCAGTTGCCACCCGGCCATTCGCATAAGTCACCTTCAGGCCAGCAACTGCCACACTTTCGCCCAGACCAAAGATCAGTTCGTGCGACTGGTCGGAGGCCAGTCCTTCGCCACTAACCACCTGCTGGGTCAATACAGTGCCATTGTCCAATGTCACGTCGGCAATCGCTCCCAGACTTTCCGGTCGCTCACTAAGGCGCAGCTTGAACCAGCCATTCTTGCCGCCTTCGCTAATGAACGCGCGGCTTTCGCCTTCGAGATTGACCCAGATAACGTCGCGGTATCCGTCATCATTGAAATCGGCGGTCAGCGGCGTGATGGCGAAATGGCGGTTTACCAGCCCCATCGCATCTTCGCCATGGGTGAAGGTTCCATCGTCTTTTTGAAGCAGCACCCTGCCCGGCAGTTTGAAAAGTTTTTCAAACGGCAGCCGCGCATAATTTTGTGCAATCAGAAGATCTTCCCGCCCGTCATTGTTGAGATCGTCAAAGACCGTGCCCCATGAAAACTCATACTTGGCAGTCTTGGTTTTTGCCGCAGCATCGGAGAATTTGAAATCTCCTTCATTACGGAACAGGTAGAGCCAAGGGTGATAGGTCTGATCATCGGTCAGATCCCCCTTTGCCAGAAACGCAGGTGCGGTCGAGGAGACGTTCGAGAAAAAGTAGTCCAGCCGCTGGTCATTGTCATAATCGCCCACGGCCACCCCCATTGGATAGCCATAGACATCTGAGGACGGGTTCGGAGCAGAAGTAAATGTCAAATCACCATTGTTGCGCCAGGTCCGGACATGTCCAGTGTCATGTGCCACCACAATGTCCTGATCGCCATCCCGGTCCACATCCGAAAACACACCAACAAAGGTGTTGTGGACAAAGTTCATTCCAGCCTGATCGGTGATGTCGGTAAAGGTGTTGTCGCCATTGTTCAGCAGCAGCAGGCTGGTCGCGCCATAGCCGTCTTTGTTGAAGATATTTTGCCCTTCGACGTGATCCAATTTGATGTAATTGGCCAGGAACATGTCCACCCAGCCATCGCCATTCAGATCAGCCAGCGAAATCGACAGGGGGGAAGATTTTGCGTTAAGAGGGATGTCCAGATCCACGCCCTCGAACCCGTCTGCGGTGTTCAGATACAGCGTTACTCCCTTGTCGCGCGCGACAAACATATCAGTACGGCCATCGCCATTGGCGTCGACCACCGCCGCCCCCATGGTCGTGTTAGCCTTGGATTTGGTCAGCCCCTTGCCTAGTGCAGACGTCGCATTAATGAATTTCCCGTTTTCGAATTTCAGCAGGGCATCGGGTTGGTCATATCCCCCGCCCAGAAAAACCTCAGGTGTCCCATCACCGTCAACATCTATGATGGCCGATCCCATAAATGGCAGTGATTTGTTGCCATTGAATTCGCTAATGAAAGGGAAACTCACCTGACGGAAACCCGGTGTCTCAACACCGTTCAGCTCCGCTTTGCCGTATGGCTGGCTGTAAGCCTTGAGGTAAGACACGGTAGCAAAGGCAGTCGGCATGACCACGAAAATGCCGATCAGTGGGATGTAGCGTTTCTTGAATTTCATTGTGGTTTTTCCATTGAGTGTTCATGTGCGGGCAAACCAATAGCGCCCTGCTCTTGCGTCACGCAGCTGACTGACCCACGTCCCTCAATGAAGCGGAAACTTTTCATAGATTGGTTTTGAGAAGCACATGCAGCACGGTGAGATTGCGAATAAATTGCAAATCTCAGATATTTGTTACGAATATCGCAGTCAAGTAACAGTTTGCTGTCATGGTTTGACGATTTTTTGAATGGATGTTACCCAATCTGGCGCTCTTGGCGGAGACACTCCGGGCATTCAAATTGCGGCACGCAACTGGTCATGCAATAGGCAACCAAGTGGCCGACAGCAGCTGAGGGCTCATGCTGCAAGTTTGCCGCGCAAGGCGTGAATGGTTGATCTCCGAGGCAGAGGCCGTTCACTTTATCCGACTTTTACTGGCGGCGAGCAGGACAAAGTGAAAATTCGCTGCAAGCTGCTTCAATGGCAGTAATCTGCGCATTTTGTCTGCGGCAATCCGCAGCAAGGGCGGAAGGCAGACTATTGCTCTCACAGCGAGCTACCCATGCCGCGACGCAGGAAGCTGCCGTTCACCTGTTTTCGAAATCAGGGTCCTGGGATTGCCTCCAAATGGATTCCAATTTTTGGTGTGACTTCGGTTCACTATTGTCACCCGGTAGTTAAGGTGCGACACATGGCGAGAACGCCAATTTTCCATTCTAGAGGCCCGAATGAAGACCGTAGACAAAGCATTGACTGTGCTTGATCAGTTCTCGTTGGAACATCAGGAAGTCGGGTTGACTGAGTTGTCGCAGCTGGCTGGTTTGGATAAGGCTGCAACCCGCCGGTTGCTATTGGCGCTTTCCAAACACGGGTTTGTCGAGCAGGTGATCGAGACACGCAAATACCGTTTGGGGCATGGATTTCTGAGGCTGGCGCGGATCAGGGAAGACACAGTTACAATGGAGCGTGCGGCGCAGGAAGTGGCGGATTGGCTGGCTTTGGAAGTGAATGACACTGCGCATGTCGCTATTCCGGGGGCAACCGGGATGACAACCATTGGATACAGGCTTCCCAACAAAGGAAACTGCATCAACATTATTAGATCGCAGGTGCTTTTGTATCATGCCACTGCCTCGGGCATTGCCTTCACGGCCTTTGCGAGCGAAGCAACGCGCAAGCGCATTCTGGGCATGAAACGCTCGAAGGAGAGCGACTTCACCCTTACGTCGAAATCGGCGCTTCTTGAGAAGCTGGAGCAGACTCGAGCCGATGGGTATTCACAAAGCCGCAACGCGCTGGAGATTGGCGTTGCTTCGGTCGGGATGCCATTTTTCACCGGCGGAGAGGATCCTACCGGAACTGTGGCTATCGCTGTGCCGGATTCAAACATGGATGCCGCGAGAATGGATGAGCTGTTGCCGCCCTTGCGCGAGGCCGTTGCGCAGATCGAATTGGCTTTGACAGGCGGGGCTGCACAGTAGGTCACATTCGGTAGCGCGAAGGCGAACATCCGAACTTCCGGGAGAACGAGTTCGAAAAGTTCGACACCGTAGCAAAGCCCACGGCGGTCGAAACTTCGAGCACGCTCATGCTGGTCTGGTCCAGCAGGTCACGAGCCCTATCCAGGCGCACATCCTTGAGGAACCTTGCGGGCGTTGTGTTGCAGAACTGCTTGAACAGCCGCTCGAGCTGGCGCCGCGAAATTTGATGTTTCTGAAGCAGTTCGTCGATTGTCAGTTCGCCTGCCTCGTCGTCCGCAATCGCCTCCATGATCGCCAGGAAATGCGGGTTTCTTGTGCCATAGCGATTTGCTGCAGCCTGGCGCTGAGGTGTGCCTGCGGAACGGGGGGCCGGACCTAAAAGATAGTCTGCCACGCGAACTCCAAAGGCACGATCTGCATCCTGAGACAGGATGGAAATCATCATGTCGCCCGAAGATTGGCCGCCTGCACAGGTGAAGAACCGCCCATCTTGGGCAAACAGCGTATCTTGAGTGCGGATATTCGGGAACAGCTCGCTGAAGATTGGCCGAGCGCTCCAGTGCAGAGTGAACTCTCGCCCCGCCAAAACGCCGGCTCTGGCCAGAACCACTGCCCCGGTACCAAAGGCACCCATCATGGTGCTTTGGCGGGCCGCCTTGCGCAGCCAGCCGAGCAACTTGGGAACATGGCGGCACATTATGTTGTCAAAGGCAAAAACGAACGCCCGGGCTTGCAGCGGGATATCGTCCAATTTCACTTCGACCGGATAGGCGGCGCCGTTCGAACAGCACACGGTCCGTCCATCCGATGATGCGATAACCCAGGAGTACCGCGTTGCACCTGCAACCCGGTTTGCCGCGCCGAGAGCATTAAGGGCAGTGGCAAGATCCATCAGGCAGAAACCTTCACACAGAATGAAGGCGAAACAAATCGTCTGATCCTGCGCCGCAAGAGGGGCTCTCGCGATTTTGCGATCATGCTTCACAGCTGTAACCACGCTGTCTTGAGATTATGGAATTTCTCGAGCGCATGCAGTGACTTGTCGTGGCCATTTCCGGATTGCTTCACGCCGCCCAAGGGAACCGTGATATCCGGCCCGCCATAAGTGTTCACGTGAACCACCCCAGCCCGCACCGCCCGCACCATGCGATGGGCGCGGCCAAGGTCTGAAGTCCAAACACCGGCCGCCAGACCATAGTCGGTGTTGTTGGCGATATCGACGGCAGAATCCTCGTCATCAAAGGGTGTGACGGCCAGAACGGGGCCGAAGACTTCCTGCTGCGCAACGCTGTCCGCGGGGCTGACTCCGGTCAAGATGGTCGGCTCCATGTAGTATCCGCCGGTGTCTTGCAAAATGCGGTTTCCGCCCTGGTAGAGTGTAGCGCCCTCGGCCTGCGCCGTATCGACAAAGCGCAGATTCTGTTCCAACTGGGCCAGGTTGTTTACTGCGCCGGCGTCTGAGCTCACGTTCAGCGGATCACCGACCTTCATCGCACTCGCGTGTTCTGCCAGTTCCGCGACGAATTCATCATGCACGGATCGCTCGACCAGCAGGCGGGATCCGGCGACGCAGACCTGGCCTGAGTTACGGAAGATGCCTGACGCGCTGACTTTTGCTGCTCGCGACAAATCCGGGGCGTCGGCAAAAACGACATTGGGGGATTTGCCGCCCAGCTCAAGGTAGCAGCGTTTCATGTTCGAGCGGGATGCATTTTCAAGCAGCCTGCGCCCCACGCCGCCTGAACCGGTGAAGACCATGACGTCTACATCCATTGACAGTGAAAGGGCCTCGCCCACCACGCTGCCTGCACCTGTCACGACGTTCAGAACACCAGACGGCACCCCTGCATCCAGAGCGAGTTCTGCAATGCGCAACAGCGACAGGGACGCCGTTTCCGCCGGTTTCAATACTATTGAATTACCAGCAGCCATGGCCGGCCCCAGCTTCCAAGTCCCGATCATCAGCGGGAAATTCCAAGGTACAATGGCGGCGACCACACCGACAGGTTCGTGATGTACCAGCCCGAGTACATCGGGGGCCGTCGGGGCGATCTGGCCGTATACCTTGTCAATTGCTTCGGCGTAATAGCGGATCGTGTTCACAGCCGATCCGACTTCGGCTTTGATAGCCATCGCAATCTCTGTCCCGTTGTCGCGGACACCCAGTACCGCCAAATCCAGCGCCTCGGCTTCGATCAAATCAGCCCAGCGGTGCATGATCTTTTTGCGCCCGGCGGGCGCCATGCGGGACCAGCGGCCATCTTCGAAAGCCTTGCGGGCGGCTGAAACTGCGCGTTCGGCGTCCTGCGCGGTCCCTGCGGCTGTGGTCGTTAGTATACGGCCATCAATCGGTGAAAGCACGTCGGCTGCTTCACCAGTCAGGCTGCTACAGTTTTGCCCGTCAATCAGATGCCCGCGCGGCGCAACGGGTTTGGCACGCAGCGCGTTGATCTTGTTCTGGTCCAGCATGAATTACCCCTGTTGTGATGTATGGATGTCGTGGTCATGTTCACTCTCGGCGATCCGGTCCCGATGCTCTTTCATCAGGGTTCGGATGTGGAGGCCGATCACGACGATAATCATGATCGCCAAGAACGCCGCTATCGGGCGGTCAACGAAATCCCACGGGGATTTCACCCGCATCATCGACGTGCGCAGCTTTGCCTCCATGATGCCTCCCAGAACCATGCCAAGAATAATCGGCACAATGGGCAGGTTCAGGCGTTTCAGGATCAGGCCGAGTATCCCGAAGGCGCTGGCAATGGCGCAGTCCACGACCGAATTGCGCAGGGAGTAGACGCCGACGAAGCTGAGCGTCAGAATTATCAATCCCAGAAATCGGGTCGGGATCTGAATGACCTTGGTCAGGATATTCGTCGAGAACAGCAGAAAGATGATAACGATCACGTTCAGGATCAACATCGCCACATAAAGCGCGTAGACGAAGTCCATCTGTTCTTGGAAGAGCTGCGGCCCGGGGATCACGTTATGGACATAAAAGACCGAGAGCATCATTGCCGTGAGAGCTTCACCTGGAATGCCCAGGGCCAGAAGGGGGATCATCGCGGCCCCGGGTACGGCGTTGTTTGCGGCTTCGGAGGCGATCAAGCCCTCAGGGGAGCCCTGCCCAAAAGCTTCGGGTGTTTTTGAAGTCTTTTGTGCATAGGTATAGGACAGGAACTGTGCCGTGAATTCACCAACGCCCGGGATCATTCCCATCAGCACACCAAAGCCGGAAGCAACTGAGGCGACACGGCGATAGAGCCAGAGCTCTTTCATGCTGCCCAGCATACCGCCCTTTACGGGCTGCGGATGAGGTGAAGTGTCTTTGTCGGTCAACAGCAGGAATGCCTGGCTCAACGCAAACAGGCCCAGAACGACAACGATAAGGTCGACCCCTCCTGCCAGCCAGGTCTGGTCGAAGGTGAAGCGGCGGGTATAGGTCACAGGCTCCAGCCCGATTGTGTGGAGCAAGATGCCGAACCCTGCCAGCATGCCCGCAGCCAAGACCTGACCCCGGTGAGCAAGAACCACCAGAATTATCCCCAAAAGCGCGGCAAGGAAGATCTCCCGCGACCCGAAGTGCGGAGCGATTATTGCCAGTAGGGGAGACAGTATGATCAGGCAAAGAATGGCAAAGATACCCCCGAAAAAGGAGGCTGAATAGGCCAATGCGAGGGCGCGGCGTGCCTCGCCGCGCTTGGTCATCGGGTAACCGTCATAAGTTGTCAGGGCATTTACTGCGGTACCTGGAGTGTTGATCAGGATTGCTGGCAGCGCCCCGCCGTACATTGAACTGCCATAAATACCCAATAGGATCGTCAAGCCGACTAATGGATCAAGAGAGAACGTGGCGGGCAGCAGAATTGCAATCGCCACTGCCGCGCCTACGCCGGGGATTGCGCCGATTACGACACCTCCCAACGATCCGATCAGCAGGGCGATACAAACGTCCCAGCGGGCAAGAAGGTTAAGGCCGGATACAAAGTCTTCCATTTGGGCCTCTCAGAAATAAGTAAGAAACAGAGCGCGAAGGGCATCAGGCAGAAGCTCATAGGCCTGCCCGCCGGGCACTTTGACTTGCAGAAGTGATTTGAAGACGACGACGACACTCACCCCTAAGCCAGCGGCGGCGGCAAGCACTGCTGGGCGGCGGTATCCAAGCCGGAACGCCAGGAGGACGGTGAACACAAACGTTGATGGCAGATATCCCAACTGGGGCACCAGCAGCACATAGGTAAGGAACCACCCCGCGTATTCAACTGAGCGGATCCAGAAGGCGACCTCAAGCCACCGCCCGTCGAGCTTGGGGGAGACAAGGGAGCCAATTAGGTGCAAGGCTGAAAAACTGACCATCAACCCAACGGCGAGGTGCGGCCAGAACGCCGGTTGTGCAAGCAGTTTGCCGCTGCCCCATTTCGCTTGAGCCTCCAGATTGACCAGCAAGAAAAGGCTGAACGACAGGAATACCACCGCAAAAACCAGGTCGCCCGGGCGGCGGTATCGCTTAAATAGGTCTTGTAAGGTTTTTGCGCGAACCATCTGAAGCTTCTTTCTTTGAGGGAATGGCCGCTCAACAAGCCAGCGGCCATTCCAGGGAGATCGAGCGTTATTCAGCCAGCATCTGACCGATGGCATCGAGTGTTGCGATATCCTTTTCGACCTGCGCTGTGGCCTCTTCAGCGTTTTGCCAATAGACCAAGGCACCGGTTTGAGCGGACAATGCCTGAGCACGTTCTGAGGACATGGTTTTCTGCGCTACGGCGATGATCTTGTCGCGCACGTCCTGCGGCGTGTCTTTGTGGACAAACAGACCGTTCCACAAAGCAATATCCAGCGCCGGGTCGATCTCGGAAACGGTCGGGGTGTCCGGTGTCAGACTGATCCGTTTGCCGCCGATTGATGCCAGAACTTTGATCTCATCCTTGCACGGCAGCACCAGCTGCAGAGTGGTGTTCATCACGTCCACGTCGCCGGAGGCAAGCGAGTTGCAGTCAAGCATGTCAAAGGCTGCGTCTGTGCCCCAGCTGAAGCCTTTGGACTTTGCCAGAGCCATGGTGACCTGGGTTGGCACCAGCGGCGCGCCGAAGTGGCCAAGAGCTAAGTCATTGTCCTGCGCATAGGCGGCCAAACCATCGACGTCGTCATAGGGAGCATCTTTGCCCGCAACGATCACGAAGGGGTAGGTCAGAAAAGCGCCCAGCGGCTCGAACGGGTTCGGGTTTAACTCCGGAATACCCAACTGAGGCCCAACGACCGGCACCGCCAGGATAAATGAGCCGATCGTATAGCCATCAGGGGCGGCTCCTGCGACGGAAACCGCGCCGGGGAACGGGCCGCCGCCGCCGCCGGGCTTATTCACAACCGCTGCAGGCACGCCGTATTCGGCCTGAAAATCCTCGGCGATCATGCGTGTCAAAACATCTTCAAGATCGCCGGGCGGCCAGGGCACGACGAATTCAACTGGTTTCTCCGGGTATTCCGACAGCGCTGCTGCGGGCGCAATAGCGGCAATAGCAAGCAAGCTTGCAGCAAGTGTATTTTTTAACATCTGGGGTCTCCCTGCGGTTATTGCCGATGTTTAGGTTCATTATTGTCACCGGCGGTGCAGATAATTATTGAGACGTGGAAAGGTTTCTGTCAATACTCAAGACAATCCGAGCCGCTGAAGGCATGGAGGCTGCAAGGGAGGATGATATGGGAACCGTTTCTAATGCGCTGAAAATGCTTGATCATTTTCCTTTGGGTGCAACGGGAATCGGGCTGACTGAGCTTGCTCGTGCAACTCGCCAAAACAAGGCGACGGTTTATCGCTACCTGTGCGAGCTCGAATCGAATTCATTTGTCGAGCAGGATCAGGAAACGCGAAAGTATCGCGTCGGGCCCGCGTTGACCCGGCTGGCGCAAGGGCGCAAGCGGCGCGCAGGCGCGCGCGAAGTAATTACACCTGTCATCGGCACGCTGTCGGCCACAATGAAGGGGTGGGCTGTCTTATTTGAAGTGGCAGAAGCCAATGCTGCTCCGGTAGCTCTGTTCCACGGAGGTGATGCCTGCGATCCCGCGCAGAACGCGGCCTTTGCCCGCTTGCCTTTAGATAGCAGCAGCACCGGCATCGTTTGCTTCGCTTTCGGCCAGCAGTTCGACATGCCGACGGCACATACGGAGATCGTCGCAACCTGCCGGGCGGAGGGATTTGCGCACACGCCCGGCGTCCGGGCGAGCGCGCTACGGTCGATTTCGGCGCCGATTTTCGGGAGCACCGGTGATCTGGCCTTTGTGGCCACCCTGGTACTGCCTGCAGCGGATGACCGCGAACAGTCCGCTAAAACCTATGAAACCGTCCTGACCTTGACAGCGTCCGCTGCGACGATGGCGATCGGCGGCCGACCCAAGCAATTCCACGACTACAGGAGAACCCAATGACCCAATCCCTTCCAGACCAGGCGCCTGTTGTCATCATCGGTGGAGGGATCATCGGGGTGTCCACCCTGTATCATCTCGCCCATCGCGGCGTGCCCGCCGTGTTGATCGAACGCAAGAAACTCGCGTCAGGAACCACTTGGCATGCGGCTGGAATTGTCGGGCAGCTACGCGACAGCACTTCGCAGACCGAACTGGGAAAATACACAGCAAAGCTGTTCCAGACCCTCGAGGTCGAGACCGGACAGGGCACCGGTTACAAGCAGAATGGCACAATCAATATTGCGCTGGGTGACGTGAGGCACGAACAGCTTCTGCGCAGCCACGATCATGCGGCACGCATGGGGATCGAAACTCGAATGCTGACACGTGATGAATTGCTGGAGCACTGGCCGCAGGTCGAAGTTGAGGACGTGAGGTCAGCCTTCTTCGTCCCTTCAAACGGGCAGGTGAACCCCCTGGACGTTACGGTCGCATTGTCCAAGGGTGCGCGCGCATTGGGTGCGCAAGTGTTCGAGGACACCAAAGTCACCCGCCTGGTGCTGAAACACGGTAAAGTAACGGGGGTCGAGACTGATCGCGGCACTATTGCCACGGAGAAAGTTCTGATCGCTGGCGGCATGTGGAGCCACCTGTTCGCCAAGGCCCATGGCGTGACCGTGCCGCTGCACGCCGCCGAACATTTCTATATCGTGACTGAACCGGTGGCCGATCTTCCCCGGAACCAGACGATTTTGAACATTGCCGAGGAGCGCACCTATTGGAAAGAGGACGCCGGTAAACTGCTGATCGGCGGGTTCGAAGCAATGGGCAAATCCTACGGACGGGACGGCATTCCTGAGGATTTCGAGTTCGACGAGCTGCCTTTCGACATGGAGCATGTGGAGCCTGAGCTGGAACGCATGTTCGCCCGGATGCCAGCGCTGGCCGAGATGGGCATTCAGACTTTCTTCAACGGACCCGAAAGCTTTACCCCGGATGGACGCCCTTACCTTGGGCCGTCGTCAGAGATCGACGGGGTTTTCCTGGCCACCGGCATGAACTCCAACGGGATCCTGAATTCGGGTGGGGTCGGCTTAACCATGGCGGAGTGGATTATTGATGGAATGCCGTCGCGCTCGATGCTGCCACTTCTGGCGGTGCGCGCGCATCCGTTCCAGAAAAACACAGCCTACAATGCCGAACGCGCGGCCGAGGCGGTGGGTTTTCACTACGGACTCCAATGGGCTGGCCGCCAGGTTACCTCGGCGCGTGGTGTGCGGCGGGTGCCCTTGCACGATCGTCTCCAAGACGCGGGGGCGCAGTTTGCCGAGCGGATTGGTTGGGAAGTTCCCATGTATTACGGCGCGGATTGGAGGGATGAGCCCTCGATCCGGTGGAAGCCCTGGTCTGACCATGTGCGTGACGAGTGTATTGCGGCGCGGGACGCGGCAGTCCTCCTTGATCAGTCCATGTATGCCAAGATCCTTGTACAGGGGCCGGATGCGGTCAAAGCGTTGAACCGCGTCAGCGGAGCAGAAATGGATGTGCCCGTCGGGACGTCGATATACACGCAATTTCTGAACGCCCGTGGAGGAATTGAGGCGGACGTGACTGTGACCCGAACCGGTGATCAGGCTTTCATGGTTGTCACCGGTCACCCCAGCCAGATGCGTGATCAATATTGGATAAAGCATCATGCCGATGCCGACTGGCAGTTTCAGGTGTTCGATGCCACGGCTTCCTACGGCCTGCTAACGATCCACGGTCCTAAATCGCGGACAATCCTGCAGGCAATCAGTGGCGACGACCTGTCTAATGAAGCCTTCCCCTTCGGCGCCGCTAAAGAGATCGACATTGCTCATGCGCGCGGTTGGGTCATCCGCCGATCCTTCCTGGGCGAACTGGGGTTCGAACTGATGGTCTCGACAGAATTCATGGCGGGGGTTTATGAGGCGCTGATTGAGGCAGGCAAGCCGCATGGCCTGCGCCCGATGGGCATGTTCGCAATGAATGCATGCCGACTGGAGAAAGGGTTTCGCCATTTCGGCCACGACATAGGTGAGGATGATACGCCCTATGAAACGGGCCTCGGCTTTGCTGTGAAACTCGACAAGGGCGATTTCGTTGGACGCGATGTGCTTGCGGCTCAAAAAGCTGCTGGTGCCGCCACGAAACACCGCACCGTTTCGATCATCGTTCCGGCGCTGACGGCAGAGGACGGCCCCTATCTGATCCACAACGAACCGATCTGGAAGGACGGCGTCATCGCCGGGCATGTGACTTCAGGGGATTGGGGGGTGCGCATCGAACAGATGGTCGGGCTGGCGTCACTGCATAACTCAGAGGGAGCCTCGAAAGCCTGGATCGAAGAAGGTGGCTTCGAAGTTCAGATCGCCGGGAAAATGTACCCGATCAGAGCGCAACTGGCCCCCTTCTATGACCCCAAGGGCGGCATCATGCGCGGCTAACACGCTAATAGGGAGGAGAAAAACATGCCTGACAAGACAATTCTAATCATTGGCACTTACGACACCAAGAACGACGAACTGGAGTATATGGCCAGCCGCATCCGTGCAGGCGGCGGCGGCGTCTTGACGATGGATGTCAGCGTGCTGGGGGATCCGGCCGACCCAACCGATCATTCGAAACATGATGTGGCTAAGGCGGGGGGATCCTCGATCCAGGCGGCGATCGACAGCGGAGATGAAAACTCGGCCATGCAAATCATGGCCCAAGGCGCCTGTGCGCTGGCAACTCGTCTTTATGCCGAGGGCAAGTTCGATGGTGTGGTGATCCTTGGCGGCACGATGGGCACCGACCTTGCGTTGGACGTTTGCCAGGCCCTACCGCTCGGTGTTCCAAAATACGTGGTATCGACGGTTTCGTTCAGCCCCCTGATCCCGGCGGAACGCTTATCTGCCGACATTCAGATGATCCTTTGGGCCGGCGGGCTTTATGGGCTGAACTCGGTCTGCAAGTCCTCCCTTTCACAGGCCGCAGGCGCGGCCTTGGGGGCCGCGCGCCTGGTCGAACCGCCGGTGAAGGGCCGCCCGGTGGTCGGCATGACCTCGCTTGGTTCCAGCTGCCTAAGCTATATGAAGGCACTGAAGCCGGCACTGGAGGATCGCGGCTTTGAGGTCGCCATCTTCCACGCAACTGGCATGGGCGGCGCTGCGTTCGAAAGTATCGCTGCTGAGGGCGGCTTTGCCTGTGTGATGGATTTTGCGCTGCCCGAGCTGGGCAACCTGATGGTTGGCTCGGTGATCAATGGCGGCAAAGACAGGATGCTCAACGCCGGCCGCGCGGGGATTCCTCAGATCATCGCACCAGGATGTATCGACTTGATCGACTTTGCCGGCTGGCAGGAAATTCCCGAACGATTCCAAGACCGCCCGTTTCATGCGCACAATCGGCTGATTAAGTCCTCCGGACTGAACGCTGAGGAACGGCGCGAAACCGCGCGGGAAATGGCGAAACGAATAAATGCCAGCGAGACGCCAGCCCACGTCATCTTGACCAGCCAGGGCATCGAGGAATGGGATCGACCCGGACAGGAAGCGCATGATCCTGAAGCTTTGGCTGAGTTCTGCGACGAAATGCGCAAGGTCATGACCGCCCCGATCGCCCTTTCGGAGTTGGACTGCCACATCAACGACGGCGCCTTTGTCTCCAAGGTGCTTGAGGTTTTCGACGCCTGGGTCGCAGATGGCACGATTAAGGTGAGCTGACATGTTGACCGGACAATACGACATCCTGTTCGAACCGCTCAGGATCGGGCCGGTTACTGCGCCCAATCGCTTCGTCATGATGCCATATGCCAATGGGCATAGCTATCTCATGCCCAACGGAGCCATCGGCATTCGTGAAACGCGGGCTGAGGGCGGTTGGGGCATCATCGGCATGCAACTGAGTGAAATTAATCCAACCTCAGACTTGTCCGGCATGCCATACGAGCGGCTTTGGGACGACGGGGACGTTAAGGCACACGCAGCATCGGTAAACCGCATCCATTCGCATGGCGCTCTTGCGTCAATCGAGCTGGCGCACACGGGCATCCGCTCGCGCGGGATCGAAAACGGATATCCGGCAATGGGACCGTCCTCGCTGCCGACGTTAAAACCGGAAATGCCCTTTAGCGCCAAAGAGATGGACAAGTCTGATATCAAGCGTTTGCGCGCATCGTTCCGGGCTGCCATCGGCCGGGCAAAGCAGGCGGGCTATGATATGGCCTACGTCTATGCCAGCCACGACGCTTCGATCCTGTGGCATTTCCTCTCGCCCCACTACAATCATCGCACGGATGAATACGGCGGCTCATTCGAAAACCGCCTGCGCCTGCTGCGCGAAGTTTTGGAAGAAGCGCAGGATGAATCTGCTGGCGACATGGCAATCGCCCTGCGTTTTGCGGTGCATGAGGTTTCTGGACCCAAGCGGATCACATGCGATGGCGAAGGGCGCGATGTTGTCGAGGCCTTGGCTGAGCTGCCCGACCTTTGGGACGTCAACGTGTCTGGCTGGAGCGTAGACAGCTCAACCTCGCGCTACGCGCGCCAAGGATACCAGGAGGAATTCACTTCTTTCGTTAAGCGGATCACGAATAAACCCGTGCTCGGAGTCGGCCGCTTCACTTCCCCCGACATAATGGTCAGTCAGATCAAGCGCGGGGTTTTGGACATGATCGGCTCAGCGCGGGCGTCTATTGCCGATCCGTTTCTGCCAACGAAGATTCGCGAAGGCCGGATCGAAGATATCCGCGAATGTATCGCCTGCAACGTCTGTGTCTCGACTGAATTGGCCGGTGTTCCCGTTCGCTGCACGCAGAACCCAACCATGTCCGAAGAATGGCGGCGTGGCTGGCATCCGGAAAAGGTGCCAGCGGCCGTGGCCGCGGAAAACATCCTGATCGTTGGAGGAGGTCCCGCTGGACTGGAAGCGGCGCTGACCCTTGCCCGGGCAGGGCATGAGGTCACCTTGGCGGACAAGGCTGAGGAACTCGGCGGACGTGTGCGCCGCGAAGCAACGATCAAAAACCACGCAACATGGGGCCGTGTACAGGATTACCGTCTTTATCAGCTGCAACAGCTGGGCAACGTGTGCCTTTACCCGGGCAGTGAGCTGGATGCTGAAGCGATTGGTGATTTCGATGCCGACCAGATCTTGCTGGCTACCGGGTCGCAGTGGGTGACAGACGGGCGCGGGCGGTCCAACTTGGCACCGATATCTGGTTTCCAAGGTAATGCTTTAACACCTGATGACCTGCTGGATGGCGCCGAAGTCTCCGGACCGGTCGTGATCTATGATGACGACCATTATTATATGGCCAACGCGCTGGCGGTCGACCTTGCAGCCAAAGGGAACGAGGTTGACATTGTCACTCCGCTGCCGACCTTAGCAGGGTGGATGGGGAATACGCTGGAGCAGCCTCGCATGTTGGGTGAGCTGGCTGCGGCGGGTGTGCGAACCTACCCGAACACCACCGCGACTGGCTGGCAGGATGGCGCGTTGCAAGTTGTGCGATCCGATACCCGCGAGCGCCTTGCCGACATCCACGCCGCAACGCTTGTTTCGGTTACCATCCGCAAGCCTGAAACCACGTTGTCAGAAGAGCTGACCGCTCAGGGCACGCCTCATCGGGTGATCGGTGATGCCGAGGTGCCGGGCACCATTCAAGCAGCTGTCTATTCCGGCCATCGCCATGCCCGCGAGCTCCTCGGCACAGAACCTGAAGACCGCATTTTCAAACGCGAGCGGCCAACGCTCTTTCTTTGACCCAGGACCTATCATGACCACTAAAAAAACTCCACTCTATCATGCATTCAAGGCACGGAATGCAGATGTTCGTGCTGCAGCAGGATACTACGCGCCGATCGCCTTTTCTGACCCCAGAACGGAACACCTGACAACCCGTGAGAAAGCCGGGCTGTTTGAAATCTTCGGCCAGTTCCTTTTGCAGGTCTCTGGCCGGGAGGCCCTTCGCCTAATGAACGAAACCCATGTGGCGGACATGGCCAAGCTGCCTGATTACAAAGGCACCTATTGCGGCATTCTGAAGGAAGACGGCAATTTCCTGGATTGGAGTGCCCCATCTGAATTGGCCCACCGTTATGTTTAGGAAACGGAGGACTGAGAATGGCGAACAAGCGGCACAAGCCGGAGGAAATAGT
>NZ_JBSWYB010000057.1:0-17394 GCF_056160905.1 Leisingera sp. ABD4_442
AACCCCTCCTTGCCCCTCCCCCCCTGCCGGGCCCAACAGGCAGAGGCTTTGCCAAAAGCCGCCGCCTGGCGGGAGCGCCCCCCGATCCCGCGCCTCACGCCTGCACGCGGGAAAGTGAGGCCCAGAAGCGGCAAATCCGGATAGGCTCAGGCAACAGCTGGCAATCCGGATGGGAAACGCGCATGAACACAAGGCAGATGCACCGCAGAACGCTGCTCGGCTGGACGGCCTCCGCCCTGCTGGCACCGCTGGCGCTGCAAGCAGCGCCGCTGCCCTACCGGCTGATGCCGGAGGCGACCGATGTGCGCTTCACCTTCCTGCTCAGCGGCCAGCCGCACAACGGGCGGGTGCCGGTCAAGGCCGCCCGGATCCGCATCGACCCGCAAAACCTGACCCGCAGCCAGGCGGACATCACCCTGAATGCCAGCCGGGCCCGCACCGGTCTGATCTTTGCCACCGAAGCGCTGAAGAGCGCCGCCGTTCTGGATACCGCGCGTTTCCCGGATATCCGCTTCCGCTCCACCCGGGTGCACCTCGGGCCGGAGGGGCGGCTGTCAGGCGGCGCGCAGATACATGGCGATCTGACCCTGCGCGGCACCACCAGGCCGCTCACCCTGCAGGCCGCTCTCTACCGCCGCCCCGGCACCGCGCCGGATGACCTGCGCGAATTGGACGTGCACCTCTCTGGCCGGCTCAGCCGCGCCGCCTATGGCGCCACCGGATATCCGGATCTGGTCGCCGATCAGGTGACGCTTGCGATCCGGGCCAGGATACGCCAGGCAGGCTGACCCGGCGGCCCGCCCTGGCTTGCGGTGCCAAAAAACACCGCTGCGCAAGAATACGACACCCTTTGGCGGAAACCGGCTGGCAATGCCAACCCAGCCTGTCATGGTCGGGCCGTTATGCGCCTGATCATTTCCTTTGCCGCCCTGTTCCTGTCCGTCATCCTGCTGCAGCTGTCTTCCGGAGGCGTCGGCCCGCTGGATGCCATTTCCGGCTCGGTCCTGAACTTCACCACCACCCAGATCGGCCTCTTGGGCACCGGCCATTTCGTCGGCTTTTTCATCGGCTGCTGGTGGGCGCCGCGGCTGATGGGCAATGTCGGCCATTCCCGCGCCTTTGCGGTCTGCACCGCGCTTGGCGCCATGGGCCTGCTTGGCCATACCCTGACCGAAAACCCCTATGCCTGGGCCGCGATGCGGATTGCCTCCGGTGTCTGTATCGCCGGCGCCTACACGGTGATCGAGGCCTGGCTCAACGCCAAGGTTACCAATGAGAACCGCGGCCGCGCCATGGGCACCTACCGCATTGTCGACATGGGGTCTTCGCTGGCCGCGCAGCTGATCATCGCGGTGCTGCCGCCTGCGGTCTATGTGTCCTACAATCTGCTGGCGGTTCTGTGCTGCGCGGCGCTGCTGCCGCTGACGCTGACCAAGGCCAGCCAGCCGGAAACCCCCAATGCCCCGCGGCTGCGCCCCAAGCTGGCCTGGCGCTGCTCTCCGCTGGCGGTGGCAGGCGTGATCGTCGCCGCACTCAGCTCCGCCTCCTTCCGGATGGTCGGCCCGGTCTATGGCCAGGAGGTTGGCCTGGCGGTGGATCAGATCGCCTTCTTCCTCGCGGCCTTTGTGGCGGGCGGTGCGCTGGCGCAATACCCGATGGGCTGGCTCGCCGACAAATACGACCGCCGCTGGGTGCTGATCTGGCTGTCGGGCGTCGCCATCCTCAGCTGCGCCATCACCATGGCGGCCAGCGGCACCGGCACCCTGGGCGTGATGCTGGCGGCCGGCTTCTTCGGTTTCACAACCTTCCCGATCTTCTCGGTCTCTGCCGCCCACGCCAACGACTTTGCCACCTCTGCCGAACGGGTCGAGCTGTCGGCCGCCCTGATGTTCTGGTACGCGCTTGGCGCCATCGCATCGCCCTATGTCTCTTCGGCCCTGATCGAGGCCTACGGCCCGCCGGCCCTCTTTGCCTATGTCGCCTGCGGCCATGTGCTGCTGATCGTCTTCGGCCTCAGCCGGATGAAAGTCCGCGCCACCCCGGAAGAGCGCACCAGCTATGTCTATGCGCCGCGCACCTCCTTCACCATCGGCCGCCTGCTGAAGCGCTCGCGCGAGAGGCGGTAAAAAGGTCAGCACCCTTGACCAAATGTTTCGCGCGCGAAACATTCAGGCAACAGTTCTGACCCTTTAAGAGTCTGTTTACACATGCAAAAAGGGCCGGAATTTCCGGCCCTTCCTGATCACTCAGAGAGACTGCTGCTCAGTTTTGGGCAGCCGCGGATTCATCCGCCTCCGCCTCCGGTTCCGCCGCGCCATTCAGAAGCGGCACCTCTGCCGCCTCCGGCTCCACGCCCAGCGCCTGGCTGGCGACGCCGCTGACACCGTTTTCCATCGACAGGCCCAGCTCCTCGCCCAGTTTCTTGAGCGCGGGCATCTGCACCGCCATGCCCATGATCGAGTCGAGCGCCTGGTTCACCACCGGCTTTTCGGCGCCATGGCCGGCGCCTGCTGCGGTATAGGGCGCACCGGCACCGATGCCGCTCACCTGGTGGATCTTGATCGAGTCGATCTTCTCCGCCGGTTTCACCATCTCGGTGATGATCGCGGGCATCGCCTCGATCCGGGCCAGGTCGACCTTCATCCGGATCAGCTCACCCGACAGCGCATTTTCGGCATCGACAATCGCGCGCTTGCCTTCCGCTTCGGCCAGCATGTCGTTCTTCTTGGCCTCGGCCCGGATGTTGAGCGCATCGGCCTCGGCCTGGGCCTCCTCGCGGCGGGCTTCGGCGCGGTCGGCCGCGGCTTCCTTCTCCGCCTGCGCGGCCAGACGGATGCCGGTGGCCTGGCGTTCGGCCTCGCGGGTGGCCTCGATCAGGGTGATCTGCTTCTGACGCTCGGCCTCGGCCACCTCGCGGGCGGTTGCCACTGCCTCGGTTGCCTTGGTCGCCTCGGCCCGTGCCAGATCAGCAGAGGCCCGCGCCCGGCTCTCTTCTTCGGATTTCTGCTGGATGATGATCTGACGCTCCTGCTCGGCCACTTCCAGCTCACGCTCCTTGGCGATCTCTGCCTCGCGGACCGAACGTTCCTTGGCAATCTCGGCGTCGCGGATTTTCCCCTCGCGGGCGATCTCAGCCGAGCGGATGGCCTCCTCGCGGGCAATCCGCGCCCGTTCGGTTTCGCGCATCGAATCCTCGCGCCGCTGGGCCACCTCGGCCTCCTGCGCCGCCTTCATGGTTTCGATCTGCTGCGCCTGCTCGATCTTGGCCTGCTCCTCGTCCTGCTCGATGGACAGGCGCTGGCGCTCTGCCTCCATCGCGGCCCGGCGCACGGCCACCTCGGCCTCGGCGTCAATCTGGGCGCGCTCCTTCTTGGAGGTGGCAATCACCTCCGCCAGCTTGCGCATCCCCACGGCGTTAAAGGCGTTGTTTTCGTCCAGCGCCTCAAACGGGGTCTGGTCCAGCGCGGTCAGCGAAACGGATTCCAAAGACAAGCCGTTCTTCAGCAAATCCTCGGAGACCGCATTCTGCACCTCTTGCACAAAGTCAGCCCGTTTCTCGTGCAGCCCGTCCATGGTCATCTGCGCCGCAACTGCGCGCAAGCCGTCGATCAGCTTGCCCTCGATCATCTCGCGCAGCTGCTCCACATCAAAGGTGCGCCCGCCCAGGGTCTGGGCCGCACGGGCAATACCCTCTGCCGTGGCCATCACCGAGACATAGAACTCGACCCCCACATCCACCCGCATCCGGTCCTGGGTGATCAGTGCCGCGTCGCCGTCGCGTTTCACCTCCAGGCGCAGGGTTTTCATGTTGACCGGGCTCACCTCATGCAGCAGCGGCACGATGATGGTGCCCCCGTCCATGATGACCTTTTTGCCGCCCGCACCGGTTTTCACCAGGCTGATTTCGCGGGTCGCCCGGCGGTAGAGACGGCCCAGCACCAGGCCGAAGATCAGAAGAAAGACAAGAGCGCTCACCACCACAATGAGCATGAATTGAAATTCCATGCGGAATACCTCCTTGGATAATAGGATTTTTCAGTTTTGGTTTCAGGTGCCGGACCATGTTGTCCGGCGTGTCACTCCGACAGCGGGATCAGCACGAAACGATCCTTGCGGCGGTCGCGCATCACCAGCACTTCGGTGCCCTGGGCCAGCACCTCGCCCGCGGCAAAGGGTTCGGCGCGCAAGTAGTGGGCATTTCCGTAGCCATCCGTGACGCGCACCTCGGCCGGGCGGCCCTGCGCCGCGGTGCCCTGGGTGATCACCCCGCGTCGGCGGCCCAGGCTGCGCATCGACAGCGCCTCGGTCTCGGTCTGCGGCAAGAGACGGGCAAAGACCCCGCCAAAGCCGCGCGCAAACCACAGGCCAAAGGCCCCGGCCGGCAGCCCCGCCATCCAGGCAGGTGCGGCAAACCCCAGATAGGATTTCAGCACCATCTGCAGGCCAATGCCGCTGAGGCCGAAACCCATCAGCAAAGCGGCCAGCCAGATCAGCGTCGGCATCCGTCCCAGCCCAAGCCAGGACGCCAGGCCGCCCGCGGCATCCGCCGCTCCGGCATTGTCCAATGCCTCTGCCCCGTCGATATCCGCGAGGTCAATGTCTCCCAGATCGCCCAATGCATCCGCAGCGGCATCGGCGCCCAGGTCCCCCAGGTCGCCAGCATCCGGAAACTCGCCGAGGTCAGCACCCTCTGCCGCGTCCAGCCCCGCATCGCCGTCGCTGCCGATCAGGCTGCCGCCCAGCAAGAGCGCCGCCAGCTCCAGCACTGCCAGACCGCCCAGCAGCGCCAAAGCAAGGGAAAACGGCGCAAAGGCACCATCAAGCAGAAAGTCAAACACCGATGAATTGCCCCTCAATTGTATGCATTGGTATACAAAACATGTGGTAACGCCCTCGTGACGTTTCAAGGGTTTAAATTGGAAACTCTCAACCCATGAGTGCGCCAGCCCTCATGCAGGATCAAGCGGGAACTAACGCCGCATCTCCTATTTCCCTCGATTTCGGCACACGGGGTTCCCGCCGCCCGCCGCATAGGTTAGACGGGCCTTTGACGCATTACCTGGATGGATGGCATGGCACGCATTCTGATCACCTCGGCAATCCCCTACATCAACGGGATCAAGCATCTGGGCAACCTGGTGGGCTCGCAGCTGCCGGCCGACCTTTACGCCCGGTTCCAGCGCGGACGCGGCAATGAGGTGATGTTCCTCTGCGCCACCGACGAGCACGGCACGCCCGCCGAACTGGCCGCCGCCAAGGCGGACAAGCCGGTGGCGGAATACTGCGCCGAGATGCATGGCATCCAGTCGGAGATCGCCAAGGGCTTTGCCCTGTCGTTCGACCATTTCGGCCGCTCCTCCAGCCCGCAGAACCACGCGCTGACCCAGCATTTCGCAGGCAAGCTGGCCGAGGCGGGCCTGATCCGTGAAGTGACCGAGAAGCAGGTCTATTCCAACGCCGACGGCCGGTTCCTGCCGGACCGTTACATCGAGGGCACCTGCCCCAACTGCGGCTATGAAAAGGCCCGCGGCGACCAGTGCGAGGAATGCACCAAGCAGCTGGACCCGACCGACCTGATCAACCCGCGCTCGGCTGTGTCCGGCTCCACCGACCTGGAAGTGCGCGAGACCAAGCACCTGTACCTGTGCCAGTCGCAGCTGAAGGACCAGCTGGACGCCTGGATCGACAGCAAACACGACTGGCCGGTGCTAACCACCTCGATCGCCAAGAAGTGGCTGCATGACGGCGACGGGCTGCAGGACCGCGGCATCACCCGCGATCTGGACTGGGGCGTGCCGGTCAAGAAAGGCGACGAGGACTGGCCGGGGATGGAGGGCAAGGTCTTCTACGTCTGGTTTGACGCCCCCATCGAATACATCGCCGCCTCCCGCGAATGGGCCGATGCCAACGGCAAGACCGACGCCGACTGGCAGCGCTGGTGGCGCACCGACAAGGGCGCCGAGGAAGTGAAATACGTCCAGTTCATGGGCAAGGACAACGTGCCGTTCCACACCCTGTCGTTCCCGGCCACCATCCTCGGCTCCGGCGAGCCGTGGAAGATGGTCGACCACCTGAAGTCTTTCAACTACCTGAACTATGACGGCGGCCAGTTCTCCACTTCGCAGGGGCGCGGCGTCTTCATGGACCAGGCGCTGGAGATCCTGCCCGCGGACTATTGGCGCTGGTGGCTGCTGAGCCACGCGCCGGAAAGCTCGGATTCTGAATTCACCTGGGAGAACTTCCAGCAGTCGGTGAACAAGGACCTGGCCGACGTGCTGGGCAATTTCGTCAGCCGCATCACCAAGTTCTGCCGCTCCAAATTCGGTGAAGAGGTTCCGGCAGGCGGCGCATACGGCGAACAGGAGCAGGCGTTGATCGCCGAGCTGACCACCCGCATCCGCGCCTATGAGGGCCATATGGAAGCGATGGAGGTCCGCAAATCGGCGCAGGAGCTGCGGGCGATCTGGGTGGCCGGCAACGAATACCTGCAGTCCGCCGCGCCCTGGTCGGTGTTCAAGGAAGACCCCGAACGCGCCGCCGCGCAGGTGCGCCTGGGCCTGAACCTGATCCGCCTTTACGCGGTACTGTCCGCACCCTTCATCCCGCAGGCCAGCGACAAACTGATGGCGGCGCTGAATTCGGACGACCGCAGCTGGCCCGAGGACGTGGCAGCGGCGCTCTCCGCTCTGCCCGCAGGCCACGGCTTTACCGTGCCGGACGTGCTCTTTGCCAAGATCACCGACGAGCAGCGCGAGGAGTGGCAAGAGCGCTTCTCCGGCACCCGCAGCTAAGCTCTGCAGCATAGAAACTTCCCAAGGCCGCCCCACCGGGCGGCCTTTTCTTTTGCCTCATCTCCTTGGCAGGCCATAAAAATTAATTCTTACTAAAAAACTCAGATTGACATACCTGAGTGAATAATTCAGGAATGCAGCAGTCCAGCCAGCCTGACTCGGTTCAGGCGAGCCCGAGTGACGTTATTCAATCGAGATCGCCACCATGCCGAACGGAGACAGCCGCCTGCGCGGCCCCCACGTCAAAGAACCGGAAGCAGAGGACATGCGCCAATTGTGGCCGCAGGTCTTTGCCCCTTCCGGCGCTCTGTCCGGCTTCTGTCTGGAATGGATCCTGGACAGGGCGGAATTCAGCAATGGGCGGAAGTCATGAACCAGATAGCCTCCAAGCCGGTGCCCACCACCGCAACCACCGAAGTATTCCCCACCTACCACGCCGAGGATCTGACCCGCGGCGGCGTGCAGGCCCGTATTCTGCTCAATGGCCAGATCTATTCGCTGCGCATCACCCGCGCAGGCAAGCTGATCCTGACCAAGTAAGGCGCCGCAGATGAGCACCGCGCACAAGACGCCCCGCGGCGGCGTGACCGTCGGCACCCTGTCCGATCTGCCGCCGCTGGAAGTCGGCGCCGTGATCTATCTGCGCCACTGGTTCTCCGGCTCCGAGACCCGGGCGCAGATGCGCCGCGACTTCGAGGTGAATTTCGGCCCGGAAATGGCCGAAGCCGCCTTTGAGGCCTTCGGTTTCCTCTGCAACTTCTGCGCCACCCACGGCCGCCGCCCGCTGGTGCGCCACGGAATGACCTGCAAATGCCTCGGCGCAGATGAGAATTGTTTCGCCAACCTTCTGGCTTCGGCGGCCGAGGGCCAGGACGATGACGCGCATATTCTGGCGTCACTGATCGTCACCCCGCGCAAGGCGCAGGAGCTGACACAGCTTGCATCTGACTGCGGCCTGCTTTTGCAGCAGATCATGACCCCGCATCTGCCCCAGCAGCAGACCCGGCCCGCAACCGCAACTCTTCATTGAATTCTACAGCAACCAAGGACTTAGCTGATGAAATCCCTGTTTCTCACGGGCACTGCCCTCGCTGGTCTCGCCTTTGGCGCCACCACAGCCTTTGCCGCCGACAAGGCCGCAGTTCTGACCAACTACGCCAATATCGCTGAGGCCAAGTACCAGGACAGCCTGGCCACCGCGAAGGTGCTGAAGGCAGCTGTCGACACGCTGGTCGCGCACCCCTCGGCCGAGAACCTGGAAGCTGCACGCGCCGCCTGGATCGCGGCCCGGGTTCCTTACCAGCAGTCTGAGGTGTTCCGGTTCGGCAATTCCATCGTCGATGACTGGGAAGGCAAGGTGAACGCCTGGCCGCTGGACGAGGGCCTGATCGACTATGTCGACGCCTCCTATGGCGGGCCGAGCGACGAAAACACCCTTGCGGCGCTCAATGTGATCGCCAACCCCAGCTTTGAGCTGTCGGGCAAGGTGATCGACGCCGCCAAGATCACGCCCGAACTGCTGGAAGGCGCCCTGCATGAGGCTGACGGGGTCGAGGCCAATGTGGCCACCGGCTATCACGCAATCGAATTCCTGCTGTGGGGCCAGGACCTGAAGGGCACCGAACATGGCGCGGGCGACCGCCCCTGGACCGACTACGCGTCGGGTGACGATTGCACCGGCGGCAACTGCGCGCGCCGCGGCGAATACCTGCAGGCCGCAACCGAGCTGCTGATCTCCGACCTCGAGTGGATCACCGCCCAGTGGGGCGAGAGCGGAGAAGCCCGCAGCGCGCTGCTGGCGGATGAAAGCGCCGGCATCACCGCGATGCTGACCGGCATGGGCTCGCTGTCCTATGGCGAACAGGCCGGCGAGCGGATGCGCCTGGGCCTGATGCTGAACGACCCGGAGGAAGAGCATGACTGCTTCTCCGACAACACCCACAACAGCCACTACTACGACGGGCTGGGTGTGCAGAACGTTTATCTGGGCGAATACGTGCGGGTGAACGGCGAACTGGTCTCGGGTGCGTCGCTGTCCGATCTGGTTGCTGCCAAGGACGCGGACCTGGACGCCGAGATGCGCGGCAAGCTGTCGACCACCATGCAGGCGCTTGGCCGCATCAAGACCGCAGCGGAGGCGGGCCTGTCATATGACCAGATGCTGGCCCAGGGCAACACAGCCGGCGAAGCGCTGGTGATGGGCGGCGTCAACGGCCTGATCGACCAGACCCGCTCGATCGAGCGTGTCGTGGCCACGCTGAAACTGGACGGTGTCGCGATCGAAGGTTCCGACAGCCTTGACAACCCCTCGGCAGTCTTCGAATAAGATGCTGTTACGTAATAACATAACAGAATCAATATGACGGGGCCCGGCTGCCGTTAGCGGCCTGGCCCCTCAGCAGAAAGAAGAACTCCCCATGAAAATCAAAACTTCCGCGGCGCTGGCCCTCAGCGCCCCCGTCTTCCTGTGCGCAAACTCCGCCCTGGCCCAGGGCTTCAGCTGGGAAGGCGAGATCGAGATCGCCAATGAAAGCGTCGTCTCCTCTGATGACGCAACTGCCGAGATCCGCGACACCTTTGCCGTGATCACCGCCTCCGGCGCATATAGCTTTGGCAACGGCGTCGAGCTGTTTGCCACCGTCACCGCAGAATCGCTGACCGATGCCGCCGATGACCGCACCTTTGACGATATGGGCGTCTATATCGAAGAACTGGGCGTCTCCTTTGGCATCGGCGAATACACCACCGTTTCGGTGGGTAAACTCGCGCCTGTCTTCGGCACTGCCTGGGACGACGCGGCGGGTTACTTCGGCAGCTCCATCGCCGAGGACTATGAACTGGTTGAGCAAATCGGCATCCTGGCCGATGTCGAACTGAGCGGCGCGGGCACCCTGTCCTTTGGCGTGTTCTACGCCGATGATTCCGGCCTCAGCCGTTCTGTCGGCTATGACCGCGGCCGCACCTCCACCGCGGACGGCGGTGCAGGCAACACCGGAAATCTCGACAACTTTGCCATCCAGTGGAGCCAGGAAGCCGGTGATACCCGCTACCACATCGGCGCGCGCCATCTGAGCGCCGGTGCAGGCGACGTTGATGACGAGCAGGGTTTCGTGGCCGGCCTCGCGCATTCTTTCGACGGCGGTTTCGACGTATATGGTGAAGTGGCCGCCTTCTCCAACGCCGGCGGCTCTGCCGACGATGGGCTGTATGCCACTCTGACCGGCGCCTATACCATCGGCAGCGTCACCCTGTCGGGCGGCCTGGTGCACCGCGATCTGGACAGCGCGGGCGAGACCGACCTGATCACTATTGGCGCCGATTACGAATTTCAAAGCGGCGCCACCATCGGCGGCGGCATCGCCCGCGTGGACGAAGCCGGCACCAAAAGCACCGTTCTGGGTGTGAACCTGATCATCCCGCTGGGCGCCTGAATTTTCCCTTGGTGACGTTTGGATTCCCCTGAACTCCACCGCACTAGGGGGCTGCGTTTCGCGCGGCCCCTTTTTGCAAGCGGGTTGCCGCCCGCCGCCCCATTCCCAAGTATTTTAGTATGAATAACCCTTGAAACCCCAGCATTTCTGTCGGATATATTTCCCAACGGAATCACTTGGCCTTTTGCGCCAAAGGGTAAGGACGCAGCAGCATGATTGTTTGCCACTGCACGCAAATATCGGACCATGACATCCGCGCGGCCATCGACTGGATGCGAAGCGCCGACCCCGAAACGATAATCACCCCTGGCAAGATTTATCACGCCCTGGGGAAAACCGCCGATTGCGGCGGCTGCATGCCGCTTTTCCTCGACACGATGCGGTCCAGCAGTAAGCTGGAAGTACCTGCGCAGCTTACGAATTTGCGCGCGGCATCAATTCAGGAGAAACATTATGCAGGGCGACCCCAAGGTTATCGACTATCTCAACAAAGCGCTGCGCCATGAGCTGACGGCCGTCAGCCAGTACTGGCTGCATTACCGGCTGCAGGACGATTGGGGCCTGGGCAGCATGGCCAAGAAAAGCCGCGAGGAAAGCATCGAAGAGATGCAGCACGCGGACAAATTGATTGAAAGGATTTTGTTCCTCGGCGGCCACCCGAACCTGCAAAAGCTTGACCCGCTGCGGATCGGCCAGACGCCGAAAGAAACCCTCGAATGCGACCTTGCCGCCGAAGTGGATGCCCGCGCGCTGTACAAAGACGCCCGCGATGTCTGCAACAAAGCCGGCGACTACGTCTCCCAAAAGCTCTTTGAAGACCTGATGGCGGATGAAGAAGGCCATATCGACTTCCTCGAAACGCAGCTTGAACTGCATGACCGGATCGGTGCCGAAAACTATGCCCAGCTCAACGCCACCAAGATGGCAGAGGTTGAAGACTAAGATTGCTCTGGCTGCCGCGCTTGCGGCGGCCACCCCGCTTGCGGCGCTGGACCTGGCCAGCAAATACCAGGCCGAGCCGCATCTCTCCCCCCTGCCCCGCAGCGATGCCGAACGCGCCCGGATTGCCGGCGTGACCGCGCCCGCAACGGATTTCTCCGCGCCGGAGCGGTTCGAAGACCTGCCCGCAGGCGCCGCAACGGTGCGCGCCCGCACCGATGACGAGGCGTTCTCGCAGCATTCCGCCAACCTCAGCTTCGAGCAGGAGCTGGAGTTCAAGCTGGGCAACGGATTGTTCAAGAAAATCTGGGTGTTCTCACCCGCTTCGACCAAGGCCTCCGACGGGCTGGGGCCGCTCTATAACGCCCGCTCCTGCCAGCGCTGCCACCTGAAAGACGGCCGCGGCCATGTGCCGGAGCAGCCGGATTATGCCGCCACCACCATGTTCCTGCGGGTGTCTGTGCCCGGCCCGGTGCCGCCGGAGCTGCAGGAGATCACCGATTACATCGGCACGGTCCCCGATCCGCACTACGGCAGCCAGCTGCAGGATTTCTCTGCCCCCGGCATCGCGCCGGAGTACAAGCTGCAGGTCGAATATGAGGAATTCGAGGTTGCCCTGAACGGCGGCGAGACTGCCACCCTTCGCCGCCCCAGCTATACTGCCGCCAATCTCGGCTACGGCCCGCTGGCCGAGGGCGCCATGCTCTCCCCCCGGGTCGCGCCGCCGATGATCGGCCTGGGCCTCTTGGAGGCGATCCCGACAGCCGACATCCTGGCCCATGCGGATGAGGGTGACGCAGATGGCGACGGCATCTCAGGCCGCGCCAATCTGGTCTGGTCGCGGGAGTTCGAGCAGATCATGCTGGGCCGCTTTGGGCTGAAGGCAGGTTCCCCAACCGTGCATGAGCAATCCGCAGGCGCTTTTGCCGGTGACATCGGCATCTCCACCCCGCTGTTCCCTGCCCATGCAGGAGAATGCACGGACCGGCAGACCGCCTGCCAGACGGCCCCGCACGGTGGCGGTGATTCCCGTGAAACCGAGATCGACCAGCCGAATATGGATCTGGTCACCTTCTACAGCCGAAACCTGGGCGTGCCTGCCCGGCGCAGCACCGGCGACCCGCAGGTTCTGCGCGGCAAGCAGGTGTTTTATGATAGCGGCTGCGCATCCTGCCATGTGCCAAAATATGTGACCCACCGGCTGACTGACCGCCCGGAGCAGAGCTTTCAGCTGATTTGGCCCTATTCCGACCTGTTGCTGCATGACATGGGCGAAGGCCTGGCCGACAACCGCCCCGAAGCCCGCGCCACGGGGCGCGAATGGCGCACTGCGCCGCTATGGGGCATTGGCTTGACACAGCAGGTGTCACCGCGCGCCACCTTCCTGCACGACGGCCGCGCCCGTACCCTGCTGGAGGCCATCCTGTGGCATGGCGGCGAGGCAGAACCCGCGAAAACCCGTATCGTGAAACTGCCGCCGCAGGACCGCGCCGCCCTGATTTCTTTCCTAGAGAGCCTCTGATGCGCGCCCTTGCTATGACCCTCGCCTTGGCCGCTGCGCCAGCGGCTGCCTCGGAGCTGACCAGCAATATCACAGACCAGCTGATCCTGCCGGCCTTTGAGGAGCTGGCGGCGGATGCGGCTGCGCTGGCCGATGCCGCCCAAGCCGATTGCACCCCGCATTCCGCAGGCCTGCGCGCGGCCTATGGCGAAGCCTTCGACGCTTGGATCGCCGCCAGCCACTACCGCTTTGGTCCGACGGAAACGGACAGCCGCGCCTTTGCGCTGGCATTCTGGCCCGACAGCCGCAGCAAGACGCCCAAGGCGCTGGCCAATCTGATCCGCAGCGAGGATGAAGGTATCAGAAACCCGGATAATTTCGCCACCCACTCCATAGCCGCCCGCGGGTTTTATGCGCTGGAATTCCTGCTCTATGATCCGGACCTATCCACCGCGGGCAGCGCGGACTACCGCTGTGCCCTGACCCGCGCCATCAGCACCGGCATTGCCGCAACTGCGCAAGCCATCGCCATGGACTGGGCCGAAACCTTCACCACCGAAATGCGCGCGCCGAAAAACCGCTATCGCAGCGAGGATGAAATCACCCAGGAGCTGCTGAAAGCGCTGACGACCGGACTGCAGGTGCTGGACGACATGCGCCTGGGCCGCCCCTTGGGCACCTATGACAGGCCCCGCCCGAATCGTGCCGAGGCCCGCCGCTCGGGGCGCAGCCTGCGCCATGTGCTGGTCTCGCTCAACGCTATGGAGCCGCTGGCGCTGGCCTTGGCGGACAGCAACCCGGAGCTGCAGGCCAAGATCACCGCAGGTTTTGCCAAGGCCCGTAAGAAGGCGGAAACCCTCGATGACCCGGTCTTTGCCGGCGTGGCCGATCCCGCCAGCCGCTTCCGCATCGAATCGCTGCAGCAGGAGGTCAAGGACCTGCGCGGCCTGATGGCTGATGAACTGGGCCCCGCACTGGGCGTCGCGGCCGGTTTCAACGCGCTGGACGGCGACTAAGGAAAGGAAGCACCATGACCTCCCGCCGCGGATTTCTGACCGGCCTTCTCGCCGCAAGCCTTGCCCCGCAAACCACTTGGGCCAGCGCAGGCAGCCCGGCTTTCCTGTCGGCAGGCAAAAACGCCAGCGGGGATTTCCTGCTCGCAGGCCTGAACGCCAGCGGCGAGATCCTGTTCCGCCACCCCCTGCCCGCCCGCGGCCATGCCGCGGCAGCCCACCCGGTGCGCCCCGAGGCGGTGGCCTTTGCCCGCCGCCCGGGCCGCTTTGCCGATGTGATCGACTGCCGCAGCGGCGCCGCCATTGCCCGGTTGCAGCCGCCCGCGGGCCATCATTTCTATGGTCATGGGGTGTGTTCACCTGATGGCAGCCGCCTGTTCACAACCGAAAATGACTATGAAAACGCCCGCGGCGTGATCGGCGTCTGGGACGCGGCAAACGGCTACCGCCGCCTGACCTCCTTCAGTTCCGGCGGCATCGGCCCTCATGATATGCTGCTGCGCCGGGACGCGCCGGGGCTTGTGGTGGCCAATGGCGGTATCGAGACCCACCCCGACAGCGGCCGTGCCAAGCTGAACCTGCCCGATATGCGTCCGAACCTCAGTTACCTGAACTTCGACGGCACCCTGCAAGAGCAGCTGGAGCTGCCGCGGGAACTGCATCTGAACTCGATCCGCCACCTGGCTATGCGCGCGGATGGCACCGTGGGTTTTGCCATGCAGTGGCAAGGTGATCTGGGGGAACAAGTCCCCACCGCAGGCCTGCACCATCCCGGCGGCCCGGCGCGCCTTTTGACTGAGGACGACCCCCGCATCCTGAACATGCAGGGCTACGGCGGCTCTATCGCCTTTTCCGCGGATGGATCGCACATTGGCGTCACCTCGCCGCGCGGCGGGGTGCTGCAAGTGATGGATACGGTTTCCGGCACCCTGCTGCAGGAGCACAGGATGGCAGATGTCTGCGGGCTTGCCCCCTCTGCCGCAGGGTTCACCGCCAGCACCGGAACCGGCCGTCTCTTCTCGGTTTCAGACATTGGCCTGCACCCGCTGCACCGCGCGGATCTGGCCTGGGACAACCACCTGATTCCGCTCAGCTGATCCAGCCCGTTTCTGAACCAGCCAAAGCGCGCCGCACCAGGCGCGCTTTTTCGTTTTCAGCATTCACGAAATCAAAACGAAAATGAATCGTGACTCTCCCCGCCTGATGCGCTAGAGAATCGCAGCGAAAGGAAAGCAAATGGATGCCATTGGCCGTCAGAACGAAATCGTCTCCCTGCTGAACCAGCAGGACCGGGTCGAGGTCGAGGATCTTTCCCGGCGCTTTGGCGTCTCTCTGCAAACGGTGCGCGCCGACCTGCGCGACCTGTCGGCACGCGGCGCCCTGTCCCGTGTGCACGGCGGTGCCGTCCGGGTCAGCACCGCTGCCAGCCAAGGCTATGAGGACCGCCGCAAGCTGAACGCGGGCAACAAGCTGGCGATGGCAGCCATGGCCGCTGAGCTGATCCCCGACAATTGCTCGCTTTCGCTCAACATCGGCACCTCCACCGAACAGGTTGCCCGGGCCCTTTCCGGCCACAGCGGCCTGACGGTGATTTCCAACAACATCAACATTATCAATATGATGATGGGTGGACAGGCAAAGGAGCTGATCCTGGCCGGCGGCACCGTGCGGCAAAGCGATGGCGCCATCGTTGGCGAGGACGCGGTGGAGTTCTTCTCCCGCTACAAGGTGGATTTTGCGGTTATCGGCGCCTCGGCTTTGGATGCCGACGGCGCGGTGATGGATCACGATGCCCGCGAGGTATCTGTCGCCCGTGCAATCCTGAAAAACGCACGGCAGAAGGTGCTGGTCTGCGACGGCAGCAAGTTCGACCGCTCCGCCCCGGTGCGGATCTGCGATGCAGCAGATCTGGATGTTGTCATCACCGACCGCCCCGTACCGGCAGAATTCGCCCAGGCCGCACAGGCGGCGGGTACAAGGATCCTCACCGCAGGACAAAACGAAAGCAGCGAAAATGACTGATACACCTGTCACGGACCTCTTCATCATCGGCGGCGGCATCAACGGCTGCGGCATCGCCCGCGACGCGGCTGGCCGCGGCCTCTCGGTGACCTTGGCCGAGATGAACGACCTCGCCTCCGCCACCTCCTCGGCCTCGACCAAACTGTTCCACGGTGGCTTGCGCTATCTGGAGTATTTCGAGTTCCGCCTGGTCCGCGAAGCGCTGATCGAACGCGAGGTGCTGCTGAAGGCGATGCCGCATATTTCCTGGCCGATGCGGTTTGTGCTGCCCTTCCACAAGGACATGCGGTTCGACAGCGAGACGCCGACGTCCAAGCTGCTGACGACCTTCATGCCCTGGATGAAAGGCCGCCGCCCGGCCTGGCTGATCCGGCTGGGGTTGTTTCTGTACGACAGCCTGGGTAAACGCGGCATCCTGCCCGGCACCGCCAAGCTGGACCTGGCAGCCGACCCGGCGGGCCGGCCGTTGAAAAGCAAGTTCAAGACCGCCTTTGAGTATTCCGACTGCTGGATCGAGGACGCCCGGCTGGTGGTGCTGAACGCCCGCGATGCACAAGCCCGCGGTGCCGAAATCCTGACCCGGACCAAAGTGCTGTCAGCGGAGCGCCATGCGGACCACTGGGTGATCACGCTGCAGGATCAGGCCAGCGGCGAAACCCACCAGCGCCGCGCAAAAATGCTGATCAACGCGGGCGGCCCGTGGGTTGCCGACGTGCTGCACCAGAAGCTGGGCCAGAACAGCCGCGAGAACGTCCGCCTGGTGCGCGGCAGCCATATCGTGGTGCCGAAACTGTTCGATCATGGCCGCTGCTACTTTTTCCAAGGCACCGACGGGCGGATCATCTTCGCCATCCCCTATGAGCAGGATTTCACCCTGATCGGCACCACCGACGCCGACCATCCCGACCCGGACACGGCGCCTGAATGCACCGAGACCGAACAGGACTACCTGATTGATTTCGCGTCGCAATATTTCGAGCAGCCGCTGCGCCGCGAGGATATTGCCTGGACCTATTCCGGTGTCCGCCCGCTCTATGACGACGGCGCCAGCTCCGCCACTGCGGCGACCCGCGAGTATGTGCTGACACTGGATCAGGCGCAGGCGCCGCTCTTGAATGTCTTTGGCGGCAAGATCACCACCTACCGCAAGCTGGCCGAGGCGGCGCTGGCGAAGATCGGTGAAGTCTTCCCGCAGCTGCCCGCGGACTGGACCGCAGGCGCGGCCCTGCCGGGCGGTGATTTCCCGGTGACGGATGTGGAAAAGCTGAAAACCCGGCTCGCCACGGAATACCCTTTCCTGACGCCCTATTGGGCGGCCCGGCTGATCCGCGCTTACGGGCTGGAGGCCTGGGAGGTGCTGGGCGATGCCAAATCCGCCGGTGATCTGGGCCAGGACTTCGGCGCCACCATCACCACCCGCGAGCTTGACTGGGCAATTGCCCGCGAATGGGTGCGCGCAGGCGACGACTACCTGTGGCGCCGCACCAAGCTCGGCCTGCGGCTGGACGAGGCGCAGCGCGCTGCGGTGGATGCCTATATCAGCGAGAACTCCGCCCGGCTGGCAGCCTAGGGCGCAGCCCCATAAACATTACGCCTCCGGTTTGACGGATAGCAAAATCCGGGGCACTCCCGCCCCTTTTCAATGAACCGGAGGTTCCCTGAAAAGCGTTGGGCCGGGCGGGGGCGCTGCCGCAGGC
>NZ_JBSWYB010000058.1:0-14843 GCF_056160905.1 Leisingera sp. ABD4_442
AACAACCTCCCCGAGCCTGAAGGCCTCACCGCCTGAAGCGCAGACCGTTGAGGTCCGAACAAATCTGCCCCGCCGGAAACCCTCCGGCGGGAGTTTTTTTTGGCAAGATGAAAAGCGGGGGCTTGCCCGCTTGCGGGTACGGCAGCTTGCCGTGGTCAGTGCCCCAGATAGGCAATGCCGCCGAAGGTGACGGCGACGCTGATCCATTGGGCGCGGTTCATGCTTTCACGCAGAACGAGCCAAGCGAGCACAACAGTGACCAAGCCAAAAAGCGAAGCGCTGACCGCAGCGAATTCCGGCCGCGGCAGGGTGCCGGAATAGATCACCAGGCCAAGCGCTACGGCATCCAGCGTGCCCATGAGCGCCAGCAGAGGCAGCAGCTTGCGCGAGGGAAGCTGCACCATCCGGGCCAGCCATGCCAGGCCCAGCAGAAGCAGGACGGCAGCGAGCCGGGTGATGATCAGCACCGGCAGTTCGGCTCCGGCCTGTGTTGCGGCCTGGCCGGTAGCAAAGGTCAGCGCAAACCCGGTAGCGCCTGCCAGGCCCCAGACGGCTGCCTGCAAATTGACCGGGCTGCCGTCGTCTTCGGTGGAGAAGACGGCTATGCAGCCAACGCCGCCCACCACCGCGGCAACCGCCAGCCAATGGCCGGGGCCGACCGGCTGGCCCTGCAGCATCGCCATAGCCAGTGACAGCACCGGATAGGCGCCGACCAGCGGCGCCACCAGCTTAACCGGTCCCAGGGCAAAGGCGCGGTAGAGCGCATAGGAGCCAAGAGCAAAGAGGAGGCCGGAAAAGCCGGCCAGCCAGGCGGCTTGTAGGGTCATTGCCTGCCAGTCCCCCAATGCGGCGGCGGCCCCGGCAACCAGAATCGCTCCGGTGCTGAACACGATGAGCATGGCCGGCAGGATGCTGGTTTTCTGGGAGACAAACCGCACGCAAAGGTCGTGAATACCCCAGGCGAGGGCTGCGATCAGACCAAGAAGCAGCGAGTGCATACCGGTTATCCTTTCGTTTGCGGCATTCACCCCCAGGAAAATGCCGCATCCCGGGCAATTGCCATTTTTCCGCAGAAAATCAACATGTTTGTTGATTATACTGGGGGAGCGGAATATTCTTTTCAATAAATAAATATTCCGGAAGTGCAATTTTGACCGGAGTCCAACAGGAGATGCGCGATGAATGACATGAGCTTCCCTGAAGTTGTCAAAGGGCCGCCGAAGCCCTCTGGACTGTACCAGCCGTCGGTGTTTTCGCTGCCCAAGGGAACCGAGCGCTATGTGGTCGAGGGCTGTGGTGCGATCCTGATCCGGGTGGAAACTGGCGATACGGTCACGGTGATCAACGACGAGGGCGGCCAGCCCTGCGAGATCATCGCCGCAGGGGACAAGGGGCGCATTGACGCCGGAATCATCGGCGCAGCAGCGAACAGCGGTGCAGACGGGCTGAAGGCTTTGCTGACCTCTTCGGACCAGTCCTTGCGGGGGCTGCGGATGGGGATGGAGGCGCGCGGTATCGATCTGGCCCAGGGCGGTGCGGTGCGGTTCTTTGACAGCGCAACCCCTGCCAAGACCGAGGAAAGCTTTACCGCGCAGCGCGACGGGGTGGTGATCATCGCGGCGCCCGGCGGCATCATGGATTTCGAGAAGCAGGATACGGTGACCTCGCTGACCGTGATGGTCAAGCGCGCGGTGATCAAGCAGGTGGCGCGGTTTGAGCTGCCCGATCCGCTGGCTGAGTCGGTCAATGAGGTGCGGGTGCATAGCGCCACCGCTGAAAGCTACTTCGTGAAGGCGGGGGACTACATCCAGATTATCGATGTGGATGGCCGCCAATGCACCGATTTCCAGTGCTTTGCGGCCCGCAAGCTGGACAAGGGCATCGAGCACGCGCTGGATGTGACCACCACGCGGACGCTGATGGGGCATGCCTATCCAATGCCGGGGCTGCATGCGAAATACTATGATCAGGACATGCTGCCGCTGGTCGAGGTGGTGCAGGACACCGTGGGACGGCATGATGCCTTTGCCCTGGCCTGCGCGGCAAAATACTATGACGACATCGGCTATCCCGGCCATGTAAACTGCTCGGATAACTTCAACGGCACGCTGGCCCAGCACGGGGTGACGCCGCGGGCGGGTTGGATGGCGATCAACTTCTTCTTCAACACCGGGCTCGACGATCATGGTGTGATGTATGCCGATGAACCCTGGACCCGGCCCGGCGACTATGTGCTGCTGCGCGCCCTGACCGACTTGGTCTGCGTCAGCTCGGCCTGCCCGGATGACACCAGCGCTGCCAACGGCTGGAACCCCACTGACATTCACGTCCGCACCTACAGCGGAGAAGAGACCTTCAAGCGGGCGATTGCGTTCCGCGCGACCCCTGAATCGGAGCCCAAGATGACCAAGGAAACCGGTTTCCACGACCGCCTCAGCAAGCTGACCCGCAACTTCATCGAGTATAACGGGTTCTGGCTGGCCAATTGCTATGCCGAGTCCGGGCCGCTGGAGGAATACTGGGCTTGCCGCGAGAAATCGGTGGTGCTGGATCTGTCTGCCCTGCGCAAGTTTGAGATCACCGGTCCCGATGCCGAGGCGCTGTGCCAGTACATCTTTACCCGCAATATCAAGAAGCTGGCAGTGGGGCAGGTGGTCTATACCGCGATGTGCTATCCGCATGGCGGCATGATCGACGACGGCACCGTGTTCCGCCTGGGCAAGGACAACTTCCGCTGGATTGGCGGCTCGGATTACGGCGGGGAATGGATCCGCGAGCAGGCTGAGAAGCTGGGTTTGAACGTTCTGATCCGCTCCTCGACCGATATGCAGCACAATATTGCGGTGCAGGGGCCGGAAAGCCGTGATCTTCTGAAGAAAATCATCTGGACTATGCCGCATAATCCCGAACTTGGGGAATTGGGCTGGTTCCGTTTCACACCTGCGCGCATCGGTGGCGAACATGGCGTGCCGGTGGTTGTGTCACGGACCGGTTACACCGGCGAGCTGGGCTATGAGATCTTCTGCCATCCGAAACACGCAAGCGAGGTCTTTGATGCGGTCTGGGAGGCCGGCCAGGACCACGGCATCCGCCCGATGGGGCTGGAGGCGCTGGATATGGTGCGGATCGAGGCCGGGCTGATTTTTGCAGGCTATGACTTCTCTGACCAGACCGATCCGTTTGAGGCTGGCATCGGCTTTACCGTGCCGCTGAAATCGAAAGAGGATGATTTCGTCGGCCGCGACGCGCTGATCCGGCGCAAGACCACGCCTGCGCGCAAGCTGGTCGGGCTGGATATCGACTCGGCCATCGACGTGGGCCATGGTGATTGCGTGCACATCGGGCGGGCGCAGATTGGCGAAGTGACGTCCTCCATGCGCTCACCGCTGTTGGGCAAGAACATCGCGCTGGCGCGGGTGGACGTGTCTTGTTCCGAAGCCGGAACCGAGGTGGAAATCGGCAAACTTGACGGGCATCAAAAACGGCTGCCGGCCAAAATAGTACCCTTTGCGCATTACGACCCCAAGAAGACCCGGCCTCAATCCTGAGGCCGGCCGCTGCGGGGCTGGGAGGTTAAATGGTTCAGAAGCTGATAGATCAGATCGGTGGCGAGGACGTAGTCCGAGCCCTCGTTGAAAGATTTTACGACATTGTCGAAGAGACTGAGGCAGGCGCGCAGATTGTGAAACTGCACAAACGCGGCCACGGTATGGACCACGCCCGGATTGAGCAGTTCAATTTCCTATCCGGCTTCCTGGGTGGCCGGAAGTATTATCAGGAAAAACACGGCCATATGGACGTGAAGCTGATGCACGCGCATGTGCCGGTCACGGAAGAGGACGCCGAGAACTGGCTGAAGTGCATGGATCAGGCGCTGGCGGACCTCAAGCTGGACGGGCCGCATGTGGACCGGCTGAGAATGGTGTTCCGACGGGTAGCGCTGGTGCTGGTGAATGATCTTGCCGAGTGGGGCGAGAAGAAGGTTCCCGTCAGCGTATAGAGTCGCAGGCCAAAGCTTGCCGCCGGATGCGTGTGAGCCTCCGGCTGGAGTATTTTGGGCAAGTTGAAAGCGGCGGTGTTCCAGGGGTTAGCCGGGCCGCCTCAGGAAGACCTGCACATCAGCAACATTGGTGCCGGTGCCGCCGGTCATCAGCAGCGCGTCCGCAGCCTTGAGGGCCGCGTAGCTGTCATTGTTGGCCAGCAATGCCTCCGGGTCCTGTCCGGCAACCCTGATGGCGTCCCAGGTGCCGGGAGCGGCAATGCCGCCAGCCGCGTCTGTGGGGCCGTCGCGCCCGTCCGTGCCGCCTGACAGGAACAGCCAGTCGCCGCTGAGACGTTCGGCGCCCAGTTTGGCGACGCGCAAGGCAAGCTCCTGGTTGCGCCCGCCAAGGCCAGTGCCGGTGAGCTGAACAGTGGTTTCGCCGCCGAAAATCAGCGCAATTGGTTTGTCCTGGGGGGCCAATTCTGCCGCTTTGACAACGGTTTCTGCAGCCTCGGCCACATCGCCTACCAACCGGTGCGATACCAGTTTCGGACTCCAATCCTCTGCCGCTGCGGCCATCATCGCCTTGAGGCTGTGGCGGTTGGAGCCGATCAGAGTATTGGCGGCCGGAGGCGGGGCCTCTTGCGCCGTTTCAGCGGCGCTGAGAAGGGTTCTGACGGCCTCAGGCGCGCTGTCCCAGATGCCTGCACGCTGCATGGTGCTTCGGGCTTCTGCGCGGCTGCCGATGGGAGCCACCGTGGGGCCGGACGCAATGGCGCGCAGGTCGTCCCCGATCACGTCCGACAGGATGAAGGCCTGAACCTGCGCGGGCGCCGCGTGGCGCAGCAGGCCGCCGCCTTTGGTATCCGATAGCTGCTGACGGATCAGGTTCATTTCGTTGATCTCAAGGCCGGAGGCGAGCAGCAGCTTGTTCACCGCTGCCTTGTCCGCGAGCGTCAGCCCAGGTGGTGGTGCCACCATCAACGCGGAGCCGCCGCCGGAAATCAGCGCAATCAGCCGGTCATCCGGACCCAGTGATTGGGCCAGTTCAATGGCGGCCTGACCAGCATCAGCGCTGGTTTCATCGGGCACTGGATGGGCACCGCAGATCACAGTGGCGCCAGGAATTTCCGTGTGATTTTCGGGGTTTGTGATGGCCAGCGCCGAGACCGCATCCGGGACCAGGGCCAGTGCTTCGCGCATCATCGGGATGGCAGCCTTGCCGACGGCCAGCAGCACATTCCTGCCGCCTTCGGGCAGGGGGGAGAGCGGCGAGGACGCCAGCTGGGCACGCAGGGCTTGCGCCGGGTCTGCCCGGTCGACAGCGGCCTTAAACAGGGCCTTGGCGGTGGTCAGCAATCCGGTCATCTGCATCTCCCTGGCATAGCGCCGCTTAGCCGCCCCGGCCAAAGCCGGGACGGCGCAAGGTCTTGAAACCGAACGGCGGCTTAGTTGCCGGCGATCTGCTTTGCTTTTTCCACCAGCACTTCTGCCTGACGGATCGAGGCATAGTCAATCAGGCGGCCGTCCAGCGACACCGCGCCTTTGCCGGCGGCCTCAGCCTCAGCCATGGCTTCCAGGATGCGGTGCGCCTTGGTGATTTCCGCGTCCGACGGCGACATCACCTCGTTGGCGAGTTCGATCTGGCTCGGGTGGATCGCCCACTTGCCTTCGCAGCCCAAAACTGCGGCACGTTTGGCGGCGGCCTTGTAGCCTTCTTTGTCCTGGAAATCGCCAAACGGGCCGTCGATCGGACGCAAGCCGTTGGCGCGTGCGGCCACCACCATGCGGGCCAGGGCATAGTGCCACATGTCGCCCCAGTGCACGTCGCGTGAGCCGTCCGCGGCCGGGTCGGTCAGCACCGAGTAATCAGGGTTCACACCGCCGATGATGGTGGTGCGGGCGCGGGTCGAGGCGGCATAGTCGGCAACGCCGAAATGCAGCGATTCATTGCGCTTGGAAGCTGCGGCAATTTCACTCACGTTCTGCATGCCAAGCGCGGTCTCGATGATGTGCTCAAAGCCGATTCGCTTCTTCAGGCCTTTGGCGTCTTCGATTTGGGTGACCAGCATGTCGACGGCGTAAACGTCAGCCGCGGTGCCGACCTTGGGGACCATGATCAGGTCCAGGCGTTCACCTGCCTGTTCAACCACATCGACCACGTCGCGGTACATGTAGTGGGTGTCTAGGCCATTGATTCGCACCGACATGGATTTGTTGCCCCAGTCGATGTCGTTCAGGGCCTCGATGATGTTCTTGCGGGCCTGGTCTTTCTCGTCCGGCGCAACCGCGTCTTCGAGATCCAGGAAGATCACGTCTACGTCAGATTTTGCAGCTTTTTCAAACATTTGAGGCTGGGATCCGGGGATTGCCAGCTCGCTGCGGTTCAGGCGGCCAGGGGCCTGTTCGATGGTATGAAACGACATGGGTGCGCTCCTCATTCGCAATGGGGTTTCGTCCTCTCCTCCTTAGGCATTCCTCATCAGAGCGTTTCCTGTCAAGAAAAAAGTTTTCATTTAAATACATTCGCGCGGGAGCGCGCCCGCGCGTCGCGCCCTCGCGTGCGCCCGCGTGTGCGTGCACGCGGGCGAGGCGCGGGGCGGCAAGCCGGGGTCATTCCTCCAGGCTGAAATCCCCCTTGGCGGCGCGGTTGGCGTAGTAGAACGCAATCGCCTGGGCGCGGTTCTTGACCGAGAGTTTTTCGTAGAGGTTCGACAGGTGGAATTTCACCGTGTTGGTCGAAATCTCCAGCTCCTTGCTGAGCTCCTTGTTGGTGAGTCCCTTGGACAGCGCCTCCAGCATGGTGCGCTCACGGCGCGACAGCTGCTCGATCGGATCGGTCTGCAGGCCGCGGACGTCGAGGAAGGGAAACACCATCTTGCCCTCGGCAACCGCGATGCAGGTGTCCAAGAGCCCCTCGACGGCGCTGGAACGCGGTGCAAAGCCGGCTGCGCCTGCGCTCATCGCCTTGCGCGGCACATCGCTGCTTTCGTCGGCATAGACCACCAGCCGCGGCGCGTTGGCCTGGTCGCGCAGCACCTCGATCAGCTTGGCACCGCCAAGCGCGGGCAGGTTCCAGTCGATGATCCCGACCTGAACCGGCACCCGCATCACCGTCCCGAGGAAGCCTTCGGCGGTGGCAGAGGTGGCGACCAGCGAGAATCGCGGGTCCTTGTCGAAGATCTCGGACATCGCCGACAGCACCAGCGGATTTGCGTCAGCAAGCATGACCGAAATCGGGGAAACTTTGTCGCTTATAGGAGCCATTTGGTGCCCTTTTGTGAAAAACCACCCAAACGGGTAGGGTCAGTTTTGGTATGCAACGGTATTTTTACCAATATGGGCAGGTTTTTTACTACCCAATTAGATACCCAAAAGCAGGATATAGGAATGTTGCGGGTTTTGTCGACCTAGGTTTTCCTTGGGTTAACAGATGTTGCACGACAGGAAACAAACCTTCCCGCAGTGAAGACCGCCGCGACGAAGGCCCGGGACCTCCGGCACATCGCCGACACGAAACCAGCGAGGCCTGACCCCGATGACTGAACCCACGATCTTTCCCAGCCTGGAAATCCCGGAAACCCTGGCCGCAGGCCCTGGCCCGGGCAATACCGACCCCCGCGTGCTGCAGGCCTTTGCCAACACCGGCCTGGCCGACCACATGCAGGCAGACGTGCTGCGCGGCATGATCGAGTGCAAGCAGATGCTGCGCGATCTGTGGGGCACTGCCAACACCTACACCTACGGCGTTGGCGGCACCGGCTTCTCGGGCCTGGACTGCATGCTGAACGCAATCCTGCCGGGCGACACCGTGGTGGCCTTCCAGAACGGCACCTTCTCGGGCATCGACGCGATGACCATCCGCATGAAAGCCGCCACCCGAGAGGAACTGGCCGCCGATGCGATGAACCCGCTGCCGGCCTCGGTGACCGTGGTTGACGTGCCGCATGGCGAGTCGGTTTCCGGCAAGCTGGTTGAGCAGGTGCTGGCCGAGAAAAAACCGAAATGGGCCTTCATGGCGCATTGGGAAACCGGCTCGGGCCGCATCAACGACCTGAAAGGCTTCTCGGACGCTTGCGTCAAGCACGGCGTGATGGGCCTCATTGACGCGGTGTCCTCGCTGGGCATCGAAGACTTCTCGATCGACGATTACCCGGGCGTTGCCGGCTGGGCGTCCTGCCCGCAGAAAGGCGTGCTGTGCCTGCCGCTGACCTATGCGCCGGTGTCCTTCACCGACAAATATATCCAGACCGTGCGTGAGAACGGCTGCCATTCCTACGTCCACAACCCGATCCTGGAAGCCCGCCACTGGGGCATCGTGGACGGCCAGGACGTGGCTGCCGGCACCTACCACCGCACCCACTCGGGTTATGCCGTTGCCGCCTTCCACGAGGCGCTGCGCATCACTCTGCAGCACGGCCGCGCCCAGAAGGCCCGCGACTATGCCTTCCACGAGAAAGCGCTGCGCGACGCCGTCACCGCGATGGGCTGCGACGTGACCAGCAACATGACCAGCCTGGTGGTTCTGAACCTGCCCGGAGATCTGGCCGGCCGCGAAAAAGAGCTGGTGGGCAACTGCCGCGCCGTTGGTTTCGGCATCTGGCCGACCCTGTCTGAGCCGGTCCAGGTCCGCATCGGCATCCTGAACCAGATCACCCCGGCGGCCATCACCGACATCGTCAACCGCTTCGGCAAGGCGATGAACGATATGGGCGCAAATGTCGACATGGAGGCGATCAACGCCCTGCTCGACAAGCATTACGCACCGGAACTGGAACCGGCTGAGTAATAGAATTCCGACATCCATGAGGAGGAGAGGACCATGGATATCCACGAGTATCAGGCCAAAGAAGTTCTCAGCAACTTCGGCGTGACCGTACCGCCGGGCGCGCTGGCCTACAGCCCCGAGCAGGCGGCCTACCGCGCGCGGGAACTGGGCGGCGACAAATGGATTGTCAAAGCCCAGGTTCACGCTGGCGGCCGCGGCAAAGCGGGCGGCGTCAAACTGTGCAACTCGGAAGCTGAGATCTATGAGGCAACCGAGAACCTGTTCGGCAAGAAGCTGGTGACCCACCAGACCGGCCCCGAAGGCAAAGGCATCTACCGTGTCTATGTCGAAGGCGCGGTGCCGATCGCCCGCGAGATTTACCTGGGCTTTGTGCTGGACCGCTCCAGCCAGCGGGTGATGATCGTTGCCTCGTCCGAAGGCGGCATGGAGATCGAAGAGATCTCCGCCGAGCGCCCCGAGTCCATCGTGCGCTCGACCGTTGAACCGGCGGTGGGCCTGCAGGACTTCCAGGCACGCGAGATCGCGTTCCAGCTGGGCATTGAGCCGGCGATGACACAGCAGATGGTGCGCACCCTCAAGGGCTGCTACCAGGCGTTTTCCGAACTGGACGCCACCATGGTTGAGATCAACCCGCTGGTGGTCACCTCGGACAACCGGGTCATCGCGCTGGACGCCAAGATGACCTTTGATGACAACGCCCTGTTCCGCCACCCGCAGATCGCTGAGCTGCGCGACAAGTCCCAGGAAGACCCGCGCGAAGCCCGCGCCGCCGACCGCGGCCTGTCCTATGTCGGCCTGGAGGGCAACATCGGCTGCATCGTGAACGGTGCGGGCCTGGCGATGGCAACCATGGACACCATCAAGCTGGCCGGCGGCGAGCCTGCCAACTTCCTGGATATCGGCGGCGGCGCAACCCCGGAACGGGTCGCCAAGGCCTTCCGCCTGGTGATGTCCGACAGCAATGTGCAGGCGGTTCTGGTCAACATCTTCGCCGGCATCAACCGCTGCGACTGGGTCGCCGAAGGCGTCGTGCAGGCGCTGAAGGAAGTGCAGGTCGACGTGCCTGTTGTAGTCCGCCTTGCAGGCACCAACGTGGAGGAAGGCCAGAAAATCCTGGCGCAGTCCGGCCTGCCGCTGATCCGCGCAACCTCGCTGATGGAAGCCGCTGAGCGGGCCGTTGGCGCGTGGAAAAACGACCTTGATCAAAACACTCGTGTGAGGGCCGTCAAATGAGCATCCTTCTTGATCGCGAAAGCCGTGTCATCGTCCAGGGCATCACCGGCAAAATTGCCCGATTCCACACCAAGGACATGATCGAATACGGCACCAACGTCGTTGGCGGCGTGGTTCCAGGCAAGGGCGGCGAAACCGTCGAGGGCGTGCCGGTCTTCAACACCGTGAAAGAAGCGGTGGAGGCCACCGGCGCCAATGCGTCGCTGGTGTTTGTGCCGCCGCCGTTTGCAGCCGACTCCATCATGGAAGCGGCGGATGCGGGCATCAAATACTGCGTCTGCATCACCGACGGCATCCCGGCCCAGGACATGATCCGCGTGAAGCGCTACATGTACCGCTATCCCAAGGACAAGCGGATGATCCTGACCGGTCCGAACTGCGCGGGCACCATCTCGCCGGGCAAGGCGCTCTTGGGCATTATGCCGGGCCATATCTACCTGCCGGGCACGGTTGGCATCATCGGCCGTTCGGGCACCCTGGGCTATGAGGCCGCGGCGCAGCTGAAAGAGCTGGGCCTGGGGGTTTCCACCTCGGTCGGCATCGGCGGCGACCCGATCAACGGCTCCTCCTTCAAGGACATCCTGGAATGGTTCGAGAAGGATCCGGAAACCGAGGTCATCGCAATGATCGGTGAAATCGGCGGTCCGCAGGAAGCGGAAGCGGCGGATTACATCAAGAACCACGTGACCAAGCCGGTTGTGGCCTATGTCGCGGGCCTGACCGCCCCCAAAGGCCGCACCATGGGCCACGCGGGCGCGATCATCTCGGCCTTCGGCGAATCTGCCTCCGAGAAGGTGGAGATCCTGTCGGCCGCCGGCGTGACCGTTGCCGAGAACCCCGCCGTGATCGGCGAAACCATCGCAAGCGTGATGAAAAAGAACGCCGCCTGATCCAGCCCTGGATCTGGCGCACTGCTCCACCCTTGGCCCGGGGCAATGGCGGGGGTGGAGCACCCTAATAAAGAACAAGCACGTCAGGGAGATGAAATCATGGCAAAGCCGAAGGTACTGGTGACCCGCCGCTGGCCCGCCGCAGTAGAGGCTCAGCTTTCTGAAACCTTTGATGCCGTGCTGAACACGGGCGACAAACCGCTGAGCGAGGCTGAGCTGCGCGACGCGATGAAGTCCTATGACGCGGTGCTGCCGACGGTGACCGACACTGTCTCGGCCAAGGCGTTTGATGTTGCCAAACCGCAGGCCCGTATCCTTGCCAACTATGGCGTTGGCTACTCCCATATTGATATGCACGGCGCAGCCGGCCACGGTATGACCGTCACCAACACGCCGGATGTCCTCAGCGAATGCACGGCCGACATTGCCATGACGCTGCTGCTGATGGTGGCCCGCCGCGCAGGCGAAGGCGAACGCGAGCTGCGCGCCGGTGAATGGACCGGCTGGCGCCCGACCCATCTGGTCGGCACCAAGGTTTCCGGCAAGACGCTGGGCATCGTGGGCTTTGGCCGCATCGGCCAGGAAATGGCGCGGCGCGCCCACCACGGGTTCGGCATGAAGATCGTGGTGCAGAACCGCTCCCGCGTATCCCCCGATATCCTGGCCCGCTACAACGCCACTCAGGTGGACAGTCTGGAACAGCTGATGCCGCAGTGCGATTTCGTCTCGCTGCACTGCCCGGGCGGCACCGCCAACCGGCACCTGATCAACACCCGGATGCTGAACCTGATGAAGCCGGACGCATTCCTTATTAATACAGCGCGTGGCGAGGTGATCGACGAGCTGGCCCTGTCCCGCGCCCTGTGGTTCGAAACCATCGGCGGCGCGGCGCTGGACGTTTTCGACGGCGAGCCGCGCATCAACCCGGACCTGCTTGACTGCGACAACCTGGTGATGCTGCCGCACTTGGGCAGCGCCACCCGCGAGGCGCGCGAGGCGATGGGCTTCCGCGTGCTCGACAATCTGAACGACTTCTTCGAAGGGCGCGAGCCGCGTGACCGGGTGATGTAATGGGAGATCCGGCTGAAAACACCCATGCGGCGGTCGAAGATACCGGTTACGCCGCTGAACTGCGCAGTGAATTGCATGCCCTGTGGCTGGACGTCCTGCGCCAGCGCGCCCCGGAAGTGGCGGAGCGTGCGGCCGGCGAGGCGCCTTGGGACCTGTCCGACGGCCAGCCCGCGACAGCCTATTTGCAGGCCTTCAACATCTGGTTCCAGCTGCTGAAGATTGTCGAGGAAAACGCCGCCATGCGCGACCGCCGCATGGCCGAAACCCAGGATGGTCCGGAAGTGGTCGAGGGCAGTTTTGCCCGCGCGCTGGACCTGGCAGGCGAACTCGCAACGCCGGAACGGCTGCAGGAGGTCGCCAGCCAGTTCTCAATCGGCCCGACCCTGACCGCGCATCCGACCGAGGCCAAGCGGGTTACCATCCTGGAAATCCACCGCCGTATCTACCGCGGGCTGGTGTCGCTGGAAGCCAAGCGTTGGACCCCGCGTGAGCGTGCCGATTTGCTGGAGGATCTGCGTTCGGAGATTGACCTCTTGTGGATGACCGGCGAGCTGCGCCGCGACAGGCCTAGCCTGCAGGATGAAATCCAATGGGGCCTGCAGTTCTTCCGCGACAGCCTGTACCAGGCGGTGCCGCAGCTGTTCGAACGCTACATCGCTGCTGCTGAGCCGCGCCTGGGCGAAAGCGCCGATGCGCCGTGCCTCAAGTTTCATTCCTGGATTGGCGGTGATCGCGACGGCAACCCGAATGTGACGGTTGAGGCGACGGCGGCAGCGCTGACTGCGAACCGTGCAGCAATCCTGAAACGCTACCAGAAGGCGCTGACCACCGCAGCGGAACGGATCTCCATTTCAGCCGCCGTGTTTGCCTTGCCGGACAGTGCCTCTGCCCGCTTGGCAAAGGTCATTGCAGCGGCACCCGGTGCCGCAGCACTGACTGCCCGCAATCCCGGTGAAGTCTTCCGCCAGGCGCTGACCGCGATCCAGGCGCGGATCAAGGCCACCGCTGCCGAGGACACCGGCGCCTATAAACATCTGGGTGACTTTGTTGCCGACCTGACAGAAGTGGAAGGGGCGCTTGAGGAAATCGGCGCGCACCGCCTTGCCGCCCGCTATGTGCGCCCGATCCGCTGGCAGGCTGATGTTTTCGGCTTCCGCACGGTGACGCTGGATGTCCGGCAGAATTCCACCGTGACCACTGAGACGCTGACTGAGATCTGGGCGCGCTCCGGCGATGCGCCGGAATTTGGCAGCCCGGACTGGTCGGCGCGGCTGCGCAAGGAGCTGGGCAGCGCCTCGCTTCCTTACATGACTCCGGATGAGCTGAGCCCGCAAAGCGGCGAATTGCTGAAGCTGCTGCGTCTGATGCGCGATGCCGGGGCAGGGGAAGACCCGCAGGCGATGGGGCCGTTCATCCTGTCGATGACCCGTTCCACCGATGATCTGCTGGGGGTCTACCTGCTGGCGCGCTATGCCGGTTTCGGCGCCGAAAAGGCGGCTCTGAAAGTGGTGCCGCTGTTTGAAACCATCGGCGATTTGCGCGCCGCGCCCGGCATCCTCGACGGCCTGCTGGACGTGCCCTTTGCCCGCCGTTCGCTGAAATCCGGCGACAACCGGATCGAGGTGATGCTGGGCTATTCCGACAGCAACAAGGACGGCGGCTTCCTCTGCTCCACCTGGGAGCTGGAGAAGGCGCAGCGCCTGATCACCCGCACCCTGGCGGCGCACCGGATGCAGCCGGTGTTCTTTCACGGCCGCGGCGGCTCTGTCTCCCGCGGCGGCGCCCCTGCGGAGCGCGCCATCGCGGCCCAGCCCGCAGGCACCGTCGCAGGCCGGATGCGGATCACCGAGCAGGGCGAGGTTGTCAGCTCGAAATACGCCAACCGCGGCACGGCCCTGCATCAGCTGGAGCTGATGGCCTCCTCGGTGCTGCGCCATTCGCTGCAAGACGATACCCCGCCGGTGAACCCGGAGTTTGATGACGCGTTCGAGGCGCTCGCGGGGATGTCCCAGGCAGCCTACTCCAACCTGCTGAACGCGCCGGGTTTCCTGGATTACTTCCAGCAGGCCAGCCCGGTAGAGGAACTGGCGATGCTCAAGATCGGCTCGCGTCCTGCGCGCCGTTTCGGGGCCGGGTCGCTGGACGATTTGCGGGCGATCCCCTGGGTCTTTGCCTGGTCGCAGAACCGCCACATGATCACCGGCTGGTACGGGTTCGGCTCGGCGGTTGCCAGTTTCCGCAAGTTCCGCGGCACCCGCGGCGATGCGGTTCTGCAGGATATGTTTGCGGGGTCGCCGCTGTTCCGCCTGGTGGTGGACGAGGTCGAAAAGACTCTGCTGCAAAGCGACATGGAGATCGCAGCCGATTACGCAACATTGGTGCAGGACACCGGGACCCGGGAGCGCATCTTTGGTGCCATCCGCAAGGAATACCAGCTTGCCTGCGAGGCGATCGCCTTCCTTACCGGCGACAGCAGCCTGTCCCAGCGGTTCCCGCGCCTGCGCGCCCGCTTTGGCCGGGTGGAAAATATGCTGCGCGAAATTCACAAAACCCAGGTGCGCCTCCTGCGGGAAGAGCGCGCCCGCAAATCTTCAACAGTGCCGGTCCCGCTGATGCAGTCGATGAACTGCGTCGCCGCGGGCCTTGGCTGGACTGGATAGACAGGAGCCCCGAATGTCCAAAGATCTGTTTTTCACCCAAGCGCTTTCCGAGCGCGATCCTGAACTTTACGCCTCGATCACAGCCGAGCTGGGCCGCCAGCGCGACGAGATTGAGCTGATTGCGTCTGAGAACATCGTCTCGGCCGCGGTGATGGAAGCGCAAGGCTCTGTCCTGACCAACAAATATGCCGAAGGCTACCCGGGGCGCCGCTACTATG
>NZ_JBSWYB010000059.1:0-14339 GCF_056160905.1 Leisingera sp. ABD4_442
AGAGCGTGAAATCGCCGTCGCCCGCACCGCTGCCGTCCTTGGACACCAGCGCCATGTCACCCGGCAAGCGGTCCAGCGAAAAGCTCAGCGAAACTGTCGCCGCGTCAAGCGCGAGGGCGCCGGAATGGCCGATGCTGAGGACGTCGTTTCTGCCGCCTGTATACTGCCGGGTCTCAAGTTGCGAAAAAACCGGATCCGGAATCACTGTTCCTGCCACGCTTAGGGTCCTCCTTGCTATGGCTGTTGTTGTTTGGAAATCTACTGCCCGGTCACGAGTCTATCGTGACGCCATTGGGGCATTCCAAGGCTTTTGCCGGCATGAGCGGGTTTTTGCGCGCGGCGTATAAAGGTTTGAAATTGTGGTCAATCGCTGCAGGTGCGCAGCGATGGCTGCGTTGAATTATGGCGAAAATCAGGCAAAACCGGGGCGCGCGGGCTGGAATGTGGCCTTTGCCGTCCTGCGCGCGGCCGGGTTGCGGCAAATTGATGGCCGTGGTGGCGCTTGCTGCCGGCAGGGGGCGGGCCGGGGGCAAGATCAGGCAAAAAGGCACACCCCCCGGGCGGGGGTGTGTCAGGGGTCTTACAATGCTGGACGCCGGAAAGGCCCGGCGGCAGGCACTGGGGCTTAGAAGTGGACGGACCGCGTGGTGGCAGGCTTTTCCAGCGGCGGGGCGAATTTGGTCAGGTCGATCCCTTCCACGGCCTCCTTGTATTCCTCCACGCTGGGGGTGCGGCCCAGAATAGCGGACAGGACGACAACCGGGGTTGAGGCGAGCAGGGATTCGCCCTTCTTCTCGGCAGAGTCCTCGACCACCCGGCCCTGGAACAGGCGGGTAGATGTGGCCAGAACCGTATCGCCCTTTGCGGCCTTTTCCTGGTTGCCCATGCAGAGGTTGCAGCCCGGACGCTCCAGATACAGGATGTTGTCGTATTCCGTGCGGGCGGTGCTTTTCGGCATGAAATCATTGAATTCAAAGCCGGAATAGCGCTGCAGGATTTCCCAGTCGCCCTCTTCCTTCAGCTCGTCGATGATGTTGTAGGTGGGGGCTGCAACAACCAGGGGGGCATTGAACGCCACCTTACCGGATTTCTTCTCCAGGTTCTTCAACATCTGGGCAACGATTTTCATGTCGCCTTTGTGCACCATGCAGGAGCCGACAAAGCCCAGGTCCACTTTCTTGTCTCCGCCGTAGAAGGACACCGGGCGGATAGTGTCGTGGGTGTAGCGCTTGGACACGTCTGCGTTGTTGACGTCAGGGTCGGCGATCATCGGTTCCACGATTTGGTCGAGATCAACGACAACTTCGGCAAAGTATTTGGCGTTGCTGTCCGGGGTCAGGGCAGGTTTTTCACCAGATTTTATTTCGGCGATGCGCTTGTCTGCCTTGTCGATCAGCCCCTGCAGCGTGCCGGATTCGTTGTCCATGCCCTTGCCGATCATGATCTGGATGCGGTTTTTGGCCAGTTCCAGAGAACCGATCAGGGTTTCATCGTTGGAGATGCAGATCGAAGCCTTGGCCTTCATCTCTGCTGTCCAGTCGGTAAAGGTGAAGGCTTGGTCGGCCAGCAGGGTGCCGATGTGCACCTCGATGACACGGCCCTGGAAGACGTTGTCGCCATGCTGCTTCAACATCTGGGCCTGGGTGGCGTGCACGACGTCACGGAAGTCCATGTGGTCGGCCATGGTACCCTTGAAGGTTACCTTGACCGATTCCGGGACCGGCATGGTGGCTTCGCCGGTTGCCAGTGCCAGCGCGACGGTGCCAGAGTCGGCGCCGAAGGCCACGCCCTTGGACATGCGGGTGTGGCTGTCGCCGCCGATGATGATGTCCCAGTCATCCACGGTAATGTCGTTCAGCACCTTGTGGATCACGTCGGTCATTGCGTGGTATTCGCCCTTGGGGTCTCGGGCAGTGATCAGGCCGAATTTGTTCATGAAGGACATCAGGCGCGGTATGTTGGCCTGTGCTTTCAAGTCCCAGACAGAGGCCGTGTGGCAGCCGGACTGATAGGCGCCGTCAACCGAGGGTGAGATGACGGTGGCGGCCATCGCTTCCAGTTCCTGGCTGGTCATCAGCCCGGTGGTGTCCTGAGAGCCGACAATGTTGACCTTGACCCGCACGTCAGAGCCTGCGTGCAGCACCGCGCCCGGGGTTGCACCGCGGGCATTGGCGTTAAAGATCTTCTCAACCGCGGTCAGGCCCTGGCCTTCGTGGGTGATTTCCTTGGCCGGGGCAAAAACCGGTGCTGGTTCAACGCCCAGCACCTCGGCAGAAAAGCTTTGCAGCTTCTTGCCAAAGACGATCGCATAAGAGCCGCCGGCCTTCATGAACTCGACCTTCTGCGGCGTGAAGGAGGCGGTGAGGTCGGCCAGCTCCTTGGAGCCGTCTTCGCTGTACAGCTTCTTGTCCTTGCTGTTGATGGTCAGCACGGTGCCGGTCTCAACCGAGTATTTCTGCTCTAGGACGGGGCTGTCGTCGTTGTTCAGGATCGGATTGCCTTCGCCGTCGACTTTCTTGACCCAGTTCTTGAGGTCGATGCCGATGCCGCCGGTCACGCCCACGGTGGTCAGGAAGATCGGCGAGATGCCATTGGTGCCGCCGACAACCGGTGCGATGTTGACGAAGGGCACATAGGGGCTGGCCTGTTTGCCGGTCCACAGCGCCACGTTGTTGATACCGGACATCCGTGAGGAGCCCACGCCCATGGTGCCCTTTTCCGCCACCAGCATCACCCGTTTGCCGGGGTGCTGCAGTTTCAGCGCTTCGATTTCCTGCTGCGCCTTTCCGGACATCAGGCATTTACCGTGCAGCTCGCGGTCGGAACGCGAATGCGCCTGTCCGCCGGGCGACAGCAGATCGGTGGACACATCGCCCTCGGCGGCCACATAGGTCACTACCTGAATTTCTTCTTCGATATCCGGCAGCTTGGTGAAGAATTCAGCCTTGGCGTAGCTTTCCAGAATATCCTTGGCGATGCTGCTGCCTGCCTCATATGCGGCTTTCAGTCGGCCGGTGTCCGCCTCATACAGGAACACTTGGGTTTTCAGGACCTCTGCTGCGTCCCGGGCAATGCCGGCATCATCACCCAGGGCCAGATCCAGCAGAGCCTCGACCGAAGGGCCGCCCTTCATGTGAGAGAGCAGCTCAAATGCGAAAGAGGTGGAGATCTCCGGGACATCGGCTTCGCCCAGGATGATCTCTTTCAGGAATTTCGCCTTAACGCCGGCCGCGCTCGTGGTGCCGGGCAAGGTGTTGTAGATTAGGAAGTTTAGCGAGTCGGCGCGGTGCGCGTTGCCGGCATCCTTGATTTGCGCAATGAGCTCTTCCACCAGGGCGCCGTCGTCGATGGGCTTAGGGTGCAGGCCCTGTTCCTTGCGGGTTTCGATTTCATTCAAGTAGTCAGTGTAAAGGCTCATGGCTATCCCGGCGAGTAAGCGTTCAGGTGATGGGGGGCCCAGGTTGCAGAAGCAGCCGACGGGCCCGGGTCTCAGTTTGTATGCGGCGGTATACCATCCGGGAGGGCTTTGCAAGATCCCTGGCAGTGGCACGATGCCCCATCTGAACGGCCGGTGCCGCTGCGCGTTCGGGGTTCGCAGTTTTATCGCTGGATTGGCGTGTGATCCAAGCGTGACGAATCCGCGCAGACCTTGGTGCGGGCATGTTCAGCCGTGGCCGCCATCGTGGCTGAGGGGGCGCAGCAAGCGGCCGGCGGCCTGGTGAAGGAGTATTGAAAACACCCCCAGTGTCAGCATCGCGGCAAACATCAGGTCGGTTTTCGCGCGGCCGTTAGCCAGCAGCATCAGGTATCCAAGCCCGCGCGAGGCGCCGACCCATTCGCCGATCACAGCGCCGATGGGCGCATAGACCGCTGCCAGCCGCAGGCCGGACGCCAGCGAGGGCAGGGCCGCAGGCACCCTGATTTGCCATAGAATCCGCGACGGTTTGGCCTGCATGGTCCGGGCAAGGTCCAGATACCCTGGCGGGGTTCGCATCAGCCCGTCCAGAAAGGCAGAGGTGACCGGGAAATAGATGATCAGGACTGCCATGGCGATTTTCGACCACAGACCGTAGCCCAGCCACAGGGTCAGGATAGGGGCCAGGGCAAAGACTGGCAGCGCCTGGGTGAAGACCAGCACCGGCTGCACCAGGGTGCGGACCGCCGGAGATGCCGCCAGCTGGATGGCAGTGGCAATGCCCAAGGCGGCACCGATTACCAGGCCCAAAAGCACCTCGGCAGCGGTTACCGCCGTGTGTTCCGCGATGATCCAGCGATGGATCCACCAGGTTTCTGCCACCAGGGCCGGGCCTGGCAGGATAAAGCGGGGCAGCCCGGTCAGGCTGACCACCGCCTGCCACAGCAGGAGCGCAGCGGCGGCTGAGGCGAGGCCGGCCTTCCAGCCTGTCATCGTGCCACCGGGAACCCGGCCCAGGCCGCATCAAAGAAGGCACGCTCAAGTTCCACCGCGCGGGTGAACAGGCGGGTGGCCTCGGCCTGCGCTTCCGGTTCCAAGGCGGGGTAGGCTGCGTCCAGCTGTGCCCTGAGGTAGGCCACGACGCCTGCGAAGCTCTCGCCTGCGTGCAGGGTGATCCATTCGCCCAGCCAGAACGGCAGGTCCGCGGCCTGGTCCTCAACTGGGGCGGCCCAGTCCAGATAGATCCATTCAGCCACCACCAGGACCGCCAGCATGTTGGTATAGCTGCCGGACTGGCGGGCCTCGTCCATCAGGGCCTGGAAGGCGCGGGTTTCCGGTGCCGGCTGCTGGCCGCTGGTAGGCACGCCCAAGGCGTCGAGGCTGCGCAGAAAATAGGTGTTTTCCGGTCCGCAGATCAGGCCGAGGAACCGGGCGCCGGGCACCACGTCGGCCAGGCTGGGGCCATGGGCGACGGCAGCGGCCAGAAGGCGCACGAAGCCCTCGATAAAGAGGTAATCCTGCTGCAGGTAGCCGGCCATCTTGTCCCGGTCCAGTGAGCCATCGGCCAAGGCATAAGTGAAGGGATGGCGGGTCGCTGCGTGCCAATCGTCACGGCAGGCAGCGCGGAGCTGTTCGGTGATACTCATCAGTGGCCCTTTCTGAGAAGTGTGAGGAGACCCGCCTGCACCTTCATCACTTGCGGCGCGGCGGCGGGCCGGGGCAGGGGGATTTGCGGGGCGGGAACATCAGTTAGCCCCTGCACCGTCAGGATTTGGATTGAATGGCCCATGCGGGCGGCTTCGCCCGGGTCGTGGGTGACCAGCAGAACAGTACGGTCCTGCAGCAATTCGGCGGCAAGATCCTGCATGTCAGCCCTGGTTTGCGCATCCAGTGCAGAAAAGGGTTCGTCCAGCAGGATGACGGGTTTGTCTTCCATCAGGGTGCGCGCAAGCGCCACCCGCTGGCGCTGGCCACCGGACAACGCGGCAGGTTTCTTGTGCGCATGGTCTGTCAGCTGCACCCGTTCTAGCAGATGCTGCAAACGGGCAGGGTCGCCCTTGCCGCCGCGCAGCCTGGCGCCGAGAGCGATATTCCGGGTGACGGTGGCCCAGGGCAGCAGCAGGTCGCTTTGTGCCATGTAGGCCACGCGCGGGGCGGGATCGGAGCCGTCCGACGCAGAGATCGTGCCGTTAAAGTCCGCCCCTGTCTGCAGCCCGGCGATCAGCCGGAGCAGGGTTGTCTTTCCGGTGCCCGAGCCGCCCAGAAGGCAGGTCCACTGTCCGGCGGGCAGATCCAGTTTCAGCGGCGCAAACAGCCGTGCGCCGCCGATGCTGGCACTGCCCGCAACAGTGATCCCGGGCGCCGGTGTCATGGCTCCAGGCCCATCTGCCAGAACCCGGCCTCAAGTTCTGTGGCAGTGGAGAATGCCCGGCACAGGGACTGCCAGACCGGCAGCTGGTCATAGCTTGCCCCTAGCCGCCGTTCCAGGGCGCTGTCCAGCAGGACGCCGGTATCGAGGCAAACCTGCTGGTACTCCGCCCCGGCATAGGTGCAGATCCAGGCGCTGTAGGTATCGCTGGTTGCTTCCTGAGACAGCCGTGCGCCGATTTCACCGTACCCCATGACACAGGGGGCAAGTGCTGCCAGCAGGGTCAGGAAATCGCCGGAGTAGCCCGCCTCCAGCACATAGCGGGTATAGGCCAGGTTGCCGGGGCGTTCGGGGGTGGCGAACAGTTCCTCCTGCGGGATGCCTGCCTCTGCACAGATGCTGATATGCAGCTTCATCTCCTCGCTGATCAGCGCGTTGACTGTGGCCGAGGCGGCCAGCATTTCCGCGTGGGTTTCGGCCTTGACCACCGCCAGCGCCCAGGCGCGGGAGAAGTGGACCAGGAACACGTAGTCCTGACGCAGGTAGTGCAGGAAGGCTTCGCGCGGGAGCGAACCGTCGCGCAGGCCTTCGACAAAGGCATGGCGGGTGTAGTCGCGCCACAGATCGCCAGCCGCCGCCCGCATCAGCCCGAAAGCGCGGCCATAATCCGGAGCCGCGCTCATTTCGCGGTCACGTCGATGGTGATGGCCTCCACCGCATTGGTGCTGCTGATCATGCCTTTTTCTTGAAGGAACGCCTCGAACCGTTCATAGCGGCCGGCGTCAAACCCGGCCGGGCGCAGCGCAAAGCGGGGCAGGGTGTCGGCCCAGGCGCGGGCGTTCAGTTCATCTTGCAGTTCAGGTGACGTGCCCGAGAAGATTTCCCAGCTTTTCTGCGGGTTGTTGACGATGAACTGGGTGGCCTTTTCGGTTGCAGCCAGGAAGCGCTCGACCTTGCCTGCGTCCATGGTTTCGGGATTGGCAACATAGATCAGCTCGTCATAGGAGGGCACGCCTTCCTCCTCAATATAAAAGCAGGTGCCGGGGCGGCCCTCGATGTCCATCTGGTTCAGCTCGAAGTTACGGTACGCCCCGATCACCGCATCGACTTGGCCGCTCATCAGCGAAGGCGACAGGGAGAAGTTCACGTTGATCATCTCGACGTCGTCCAGGGCAACGCCGTGCTTGCCCAGAACCGTTCCCAGGACAGCCTCTTCGACCCCGGCAACAGAGAAGCCGATCTTCTTGCCCTTCAGGTCGGCGGGGGATTTGATCGGGCCGTCCTCAAGGACAAGCAGGCAGTTGAGCGGGGTGGCAACCAGGGTCCCAACCCTTTTCAGCGGCAGGCCCTCGTGGATCTGAAGATGCAGTTGCGGCTGATAGGAAACCGCCAGATCCGCCTGGCCGGCGGCCACCAGGCGCGGCGGGGCAGAGGGGTCTGCAGGCGGCACGATCTCCACCTCCAAACCCTGTTCGGCAAAATACCCCTGTTCCTGCGCTACGATGACCGGCCCGTGATCGGGGTTGATGAACCAGTCCAAAAGCAGGGTCATCTTGTCCTGGGCTGCGGCGGGGGTAGCGGCCAGAAGGGCCAGTACGGTTGCAAGTCTTTTCATGGAAGGCGTTTCCTTTGTGTTCACATTCGGGGGGCGAAGGGTGTTTGGCCGGCCGGATCTGTCAGCGGCAAGCGGCAGGCCATTGGCGGTGGAAGTGGTGGACAGGGCCGTGGCCTTGGCCCACCCCAAGCCCGTCAGCGGCAGCAATTGCACCTTGAAGGTAGGCGTGGGCTTCGGTGGCGGCCTGGGCCAGCGTTAGGCCTTTGGCAAGGCCCGCGGTAATGGCAGAGGACAGGGTGCAGCCGGTGCCGTGGGTGTTGGCCGTCAGCAGGCGCGGGGCGGTGAATTCGGCGATGACACCGTCAGCCGAGATCAGAAAATCATGGCAGGTGCTGCCGGTGCTGTGGCCGCCTTTCATCAGGACAGCCTTGGCGCCCGTGCGGCAAAGAGCCAGCCCCTGCGCGGCCATCCTGTCCGGATTGTCTGCGGGTGCCTCGTTCAGAAGGGTTGCGGCCTCCGGCAGGTTGGGGGTCAGCAAGTTTGCGCGCGGCAGCAATTCCCGGCGCAGCGTGTCCACGGCTTCCTGCGCCAGCAGGGCGTCGCCGGATTTTGCCACCATTACCGGGTCCAGGACAACCGGGCCAGGGTAGTCTGCGATAGCTGTGGCGACGGTTTCGATGATCTGCGGCGTGGCCAGCATACCGATCTTGATGGCCCGCACATCCAGATCGCTGAGAACCGCATCGATCTGTGCGGCGACCACATCCAGCGGGATCCCGTGCACCGCCGTGACCTGGCGGGTGTTCTGGGCGGTAACTGCGGTGATGACGCTGGCGCCGTACACCCCCAGCGCCGACATGGCCTTGAGATCCGCTTGGATCCCGGCGCCGCCGCCGCTGTCGGATCCTGCAATAGTCAACGCAATATGGGCCATTGGCACCCCCCCCAAAAAAATTAAGGGCACCGCATACGGAATACGTCTTCAGGTTTGAGACCGTTCCCTACGCCGGTATTGCCCGGATCAGGTTCGATGGGTTAGCGCATCAGCGCCTCTCAGCCCCAAACGGGGCACCCCAACGGTTGCAGGCTGGATAACAAGGCTGCTGCATTCCGTCAACGCCGCGCAGGGATGGCGCCGTTTTTTCCAGCCGCACCGCTGGTCATTGGGTGAAAAATTCAGTTGGATGGCACCGTCCCGGCTGCAGGCCGCCGGGCAGGAGAAGGCCAGAAAGGAAGCGCGCTGCCGTGGCAGGAGATGAGGATTGTTTTCAAGTTGCGCCATCTGCACGCGTCCTGACGCCAGAGGCTGCGGGTGTTGAAGTGCTGTTGAGGTGCATCGGCCGCAAAATACCGTTCCGGGCAGGGCCGCAGGCTTCCAGGCCGCTGCAGGACGGGCCGGGCGAAAAGCAGCGGGTCTATTGCGAAAGCTCCGGCTCGACTGGAGCGCCAAAGCTGATCCGCCGCCGCCCGGCCAGCTGGCGCGCCAGCTTTGCTGTCAATGCGCGGCTGCTGGCGGCAGGGCCGCAGGATGTCTATGCCGTGCTTGGGCATCTGGGGCATTCGCTCAGCCTGTATGCGGCAGTGGAAGCGTTGCATCAGGGGTGCGGGCTGGCGGTTTTGTCCAGGCAAAGCCTAGTGCAGCAGGCCGCCGCGGTCCGGCAATTCGGGGTGACAGTGCTATATGCGACGCCCAGCCAGCTGCGCCTGCTGACCGGCGCAGCCAAGGGCGTTTTCGAAGGCGTCAGGCATGTGATGTGCGGCGGTGGCAAGCTCGATGAGGCCCTGCGCAATGCCCTGGCGGACCGGTTTCCGGGGGCGCAGGTGCTGGAGTTCTTTGGCGCGTCCGAGACCAGTTTCATCTCTGTATCAGATGGCAGCACGCCGCCAGGATCGGTGGGCAAGGCCTATCCCGGGGTTGAAGTGCGGATTGGCGGTGGCGGCGCGCCGGGGGAGGCCGGGGAGATCTGGGTGAGAAGCCCGTATCTGTTTGAAGGCTATGAAGGAGGCAGCAGCGATCTGACGGCCTGGGACGATGGGTTCCTGTCAATCGGGGAAATCGGGGTGCTGGATGCTGGCGGATACTTGTACCTGCGGGGGCGGCGCAGCCGTATGGTGACGGTCGCGGACCAGAACGTTTTTCCTGAGGCGGTCGAGGCAGTTCTGCTGGCGGAACCCGGTGTTGCTGCTGCGGCGGTGCTGGCGCTGGAAGATCCGCTGCGCGGGCACCGGATCGTGGCGGTGGTGCAGGGCGGCGGCAGCGGGGCCGCACTGCGCAAGGCCTGCCGGGCTGCCTTGGGAGACGCTGCTGTGCCGCGGGAAATCCGCAAGACAGACAGGATGCCGCTGCTGCCGGCCGGGAAGCCGGACCTGCAGCGTCTTGCCCGGATGTGGCAGGAGGGGGTGCTGTGAGCCGGAGTTTTATAATCGCTGCCTGCCGCAGCGCGGTTGCGCCGCGCAATGGCGCTTTCAGGGCCTGTCTGCCGCATGATTTGGCGGCGCCTGTGATCAAGGATGTGCTGGCCAGGGCAGGCCTGGCACCGGAGCAGGCAGGCGAGCTGGTGCTGGCAAATGCCCTGGGAGCGGGGGGCAATCCTGCCCGTATTGCCGCCCTGGCAGCGGGGCTGCCGGAGCGTGTTGCGGGCCTGAGCCTGGACCGGCAATGCGCGGGCGGGCTGGATGCGGTGATCCTTGGCGATGCGATGATCCGTGCTGGGCTGCATGATGTGGTGATTGCCGGCGGTGCCGAAAGCTATTCCCGCCGCCCGGTCCGGATGCACACCTTTGCCGATGGCCGCCCGCCAGAGGCCTATGATCAGGCGCTCTTTACCCCCTGGCCGGACCGCGACCCTGGCATGGCGGAAGCGGCAGAGGCGCTGGCGCAGCAGCTGAAAATCAGCCGCGATGACCAGGACGCCTGGGCGCAGGACAGCCATGCCAAGGCCCTGTCTGCAAGACCGCGGCTGGCAGCAGAGATCACCCCGGTTGCAGGTCTTGGCCAGGATAGTTTCAGCCGGGCACTGGCACCCCGGCTGTGCGCGCGGGCCCGGCCGGTTTGCGGCAGCATCACTGCAGCGAACATGGCCGTTGCTGCGGATGCCGCGGGGTTTGTGCTGATGGTTTCGGAAAAGATCGCCCGGCGGCATCCGGGTCCCGCTGCAGCTGTGCTGGCTGGTGCCACCCTGGGCGCGGATCCAACGCAGCCGGGTCTCGCACCGGTCCCCGCTGTGGCTGCGGTGCTTGGTCAGGCTGATTTGACGCCGCGCGATCTTGCCGCGGCGGAGGTCATGGAGGCCTTTGCGGTTCAAGCCATTGCCTGCCAGCAGGGGGCGGGACTGCCGCAGGAGATTGTCAACCGGCACGGTGGCTCCCTGGCGCGCGGCCATCCGATCGGGGCTTCGGGCGCGATCCTGGCCGTGCGGCTGTTCCACGACTTGGCGGCGGGCGGCGGCACCGGCCTTGCGGCCATCGCATCCGCCGGCGGGCTGGGCAGCGCATTGCTTTTGCAGGCCTGAGCCTAGGGCAGTTTGCGGATCCGGTCGCTGGCGCGGATTTCGCCATCACCCACGATCCGGCACAGCACGCCGCGCAGGCGCAGGGGACGGTGCGGCCGGTGATTGATCCAGGCAAGGCTTTCGGCGCCGTAGCGGTCGCGCCATTTCACACAGGCCGTGTTGAACTTATCCGAAACCTCGACCACTGCGCTGCCGATTTGCAGCCGGGTGCCAACAGGCATGCTGGCTTCGCTCAGGTCCAGATCCGCGACGATCGTGTCGCCTGGATGCACTGTGTTCTTGCGGTCGCGCCAGCACAGGTCCACCACCCGCTTGGGCAGGATAGACACCTGGATCCGCGGGTCCGGGCTGCCGTCGGACAGTGTCAGCCACGGGGCTTTCAGCCAGCGCTCCCCTTCAATGCCGCGGGCTGCCGACAGCTGGAGGCTGGCAGGGAAGACACGCTCGCCATAGCCGGGGCGGAAGCACAGGGTTTCGATTGCCGCGCCGTCCTTGGGGGCCGCCAGGATGGCGGGCAGCGCCGCGTCGCATTCGGCGCGGGTGACGGGGTGCGGTCCTGGATCTGCAGAAGCCATGGTCATGCGGTGTCCTCGTTTTCAAAGCCGCGGAAGGTTGTGAAAGCGTCCAGCGGCTGCCGTTCCGTGCGGAACTGGTTGACTGCGGCCTGGCGATCCGGGTGGCCCAGGGCAATGCCGCAGACCACAAGTTCCTGTTTCGGCAGTTCAAGATGGCGATGGACAAGCCGGCCGTAGTTGGCCAAGGCACCGATCCCGGTAGCCCCGAGACCGTGGCTTTCTGCCGCCAGCAGAAAGCTCATGATGGCCATGCCAAGGTCCATGAAACACCCTTTGCCCATCCGCCGGTCGATTGTGGCAACCACCCCGACAGGCGCGCCGAAGAAGGCGTAGTTGCGGGCAAATTGCTGCCGCCGCCCGGCAAGGTCGCGGCGGCCGATGCCGAGGGAAGCATAAAGCGCATATCCGGCCTTGCGCTGCCTGTCCTTCAGCTCAGCGGGCATTGGGCTGGGAAAATAGGAATATTCGCTGTCCGCAGGGCGGTTTTCAGCGGCGGCCTGCGCCAGTTCCGCGGTCAGCGCAGACAAGGTGGCGCCGGACAGCACGTGAAAGGTGCCGGGCTGCAGATTGGCGCCGCTGGGGGCTTGCCGGGCGGCGGCGCAAATCCGCTCCACCGTGGCGCGGCGGACCGGGGCGCTGGTATAGGCCCGGACCGACCGGCGGTTTGACAGGAGTTGTTCGAACTCAGGCAGCATAGGCGCGCGACAGCACGCTGGAGGGGCGGGCCTTGTATAGCGCACCGGTGATCAGGCCGGCCAGAACCGCCTTGATCAGATCGCCGGGCATGAAAGGCGCCATGGCGGTCAGCAGCGCTTCGCCGAGGCCCGCGGGCTTCATCACCATGTAATAGGGGACCGCCACCAGGTAGAGCGCGCCGATGCCGCCCGCGACGGCGGCAACTGCAGCGATGACGGTGACATTGCCGGATGTCCATTTCTCCATCACCAGACCGGCAGCAAAGGCCGCAACCGGGAAGCCGTAGTAAAAGCCGGCCCAGGGGGTGGTGAACACGCCCAGGCCGCCGCGGCCGCCTGCCAGAAGCGGCAGGCCGGCAGCCACTAGGACCACAAACAGCAGCACTGCCAGCGCGCCGCGTTTGGCGCCGAGCACGGTTCCGCACAGCATGATCCCCATGCTTTGCGCGGTGATCGGAATGCCGCTGGCCAGGGTCAGCTTGGGCACCAGGCCCAGGGCAGCGATGAGCGCTGTGAACAGCGCGATGAGGACGACATTGCGTTCCATGTCAGGTCTCCTTGGTTTCCAGGATGCCGCCGCGGGCGCGCAGCGCTTCGGCCAGGTGGTCGGCATCGTCCAGAGCGAGCAGGGTGAAAGGGACAACCACCCGCCAGCCGGGACGGCGCGGCGAGCGGGCGCGCCAGGCCTCAGTAAGGCGCTGGCCGTTGTTGATGAGGGTTGGCAGGATGCGGATCACCAGGGCGATTGCCAGCTCCAGAGCCCGCGTGTTCAGGCCGAGCCGGCGCAGCGGGGCGGCCAGCCAGCGGATGACCTCGATCATCTCGCTTAGGGCAGTGGTCATGGTGACCAGGTTGGCAAGTCCGACCGCGGTCAGCAGGCGCATTATGATCTCTGCGCCTTCGCTGTAAGTTGCGGTCGCCACATGCCAGATGGCGAGAATGGCCAGAAAGGGCCACAGCACTTGCAAACGCACCATCCCGGTCCGGAAAAACTGCAGCCCTGGCAGCGCGTAGAGGCCGCCCATCAGCAAAAGGGCAGCCGCAAGCAGCCGCAGATCAGAGATCAGAAAAAGGGCAAAAGTTGCCGCTCCCAATGACGCCAGCTTGGCGCCGGCCGGCCAGCTGTGCGCCCGTGTCCTAACCGGAGAGGTGAGCGAGATCATCGGCATCCCCCTGGCAGTGCATTGCGTCCTTGTAGGCAGCCATCACGTTTTCCTGCGGTCCGGCTATCCGGACGCTGCCCTGGTCGATCCAGACCAGATGCGCGTAGCCAGCCAGGTCAGACGGGTCGTGGGTGATGTGCAAAAGGGTGCCTTGATAGAACTTGAGATACCGGTTGAGCTGCGCCTTGGTCGGTATGTCCAGTCCTGCAAAGGGTTCGTCCAGCACCAGCAGCCGGGGCGCCATGGCGACCACCGCCATCAGGCAGACCAGGTGCTTCTGGCCCTGCGACAGGGTATTGATGTAGGCCTGTTGCCAATGGCCCAGCCCAAACCGTTCAAGGACGGCGGCGCTTGCAGCAGCGGCCTCGGTCTTGCTGAGCCCTTGCTGTTCCAGGCCAAAGGCGATTTCTTCACCGACCGTCGGGAAAATGATCTGATGTTCCGGGTTCTGGAACAGGATGCCGACTTCCTTCAGTGCCGCGCGCCGGTCCTTGGCCAGATTTTTACCGTTGATCCGCACCGTGCCGGATGCCGGCACCGCCAGACCCGCGATCAGGCGGGCCAGTGTCGACTTGCCGGAACCGTTCCGGCCGACGACGCCGATGCGCCGCTCGCCAAGCGTCAGGCTGAGGTCCCGCAGAACCTGCTTGCCCTCTATGGAGAAATCCACCTTTTGAATTTCAATCCGGCTTGGCGTGGTCACAGCCGCATCCTTTGCCTGGTTTCCGTCAGGACCGGCAACCGCAGCTGCGGCTCCGGCCAATTCCTTGGCGCGCAGCCATGGACCGGGAACATGCAAAGTGCAAGTAAATTTAAATCCTGGCAGCGCGCGGGCAGGGTTTCAAGGAAACGTGTCAGAATGCGGCACCGTCTGGTTGCGCAGAAATAGGGGGCAAGGTGAAGCAAGATGGCGGCATCGTTCTGTTTTATCATAATACAGATTACAGATGATATTATGCCGCTTTGGTGGATTCACAAACGAAGTGCAAATTCTGTACGAATACAGAGAGTTGCATGGAGTATGAAGAATGGGAAGCCACTACTGTCACCTGAAGC
>NZ_JBSWYB010000060.1:0-14089 GCF_056160905.1 Leisingera sp. ABD4_442
GCGCCGAGCCGGGCCCAAGGCCGCCAGCGGCGCCGGCGCCAGCCGGTGTTGCGCGGGCGCGGGAGCGCTGCCTGGTGCTGCCAGCCGGACTCAGAACCGGGTGATCACCGTTGCGCCGACCGACTGGAACCGGTCCATTTCCATCAGTGCTGCCACCGATTGCTCAAGGCTGATTTCCTGTCCCACCAGCCGCTCCGGCGCCAGTTTGCCGGACTGCACCATGTCCAGCATCGCCCCGTAACGGTGCGCTTGCATGCCATGGCTGCCGAGGATTTCCAGCTCATCCGCAATCACCCGCGCCATCGGCACCTGGGGCGTGCTGTGGTCCGCCAGCATCAGCCCCACCTGCACATGCTTGCCGCGCTTGCGCAGCGAATTGACTGAGTTGAAGCAGGTCACAGGATGTCCCAGCGCGTCCAGCGACACATGCGCGCCCCCGCAGGAGATCTCGCGCACAGCCTCCGCCGCATCCGCAACGGTACTGGCGTTCACGGCAGCAATGGCCCCCAGGTCCCGGGCAAGCGCCAGCTTGTCCTCTGCGATATCGACGGCAATCACATTGGCGCCCAGCGCATTGGCGATCATCACCGCCGACAGCCCCACGCCGCCGCAGCCATGCACCGCCACCCATTGCCCGCCCGAGACCCGGCCCTGATCCGCAACGGCCCGGAAGGAAGTAGCGAAACGGCAACCCAGGCTGGCCGCGGTGGCAAACTCCATCTCTTCCGGCAGTGCCACCAGATTCAGGTCCGCCTGGTGGATGGACACATATTCGGCAAAGGATCCCCAATGGGTGAAACCGGGCTGGAACTGGCTGTGGCACACCTGCTGGTGGCCGGCATGGCATTCGGGGCAGGTGCCGCAGCCGCCCACAAAGGGCACCGTCACCCGGTCGCCGGCTGACCATTTGCGGACATCCTTGCCTGCGGCCATCACCGTTCCCGCCAGCTCATGCCCCGGCACATGCGGCAGGGTGATATCCGGGTCATGCCCCATCCAGCCGTGCCAGTCGCTGCGGCAAACGCCGGTGGCCTCGACCTTGATCACCACGCCATGGGCTTCGGGTGCAGGGTCGTCCACGGTTTTCACTTGCGGCGCTTGGCCAAAGCTTTCGTACACAACAGCTTTCATCGCGGGAGGTCCTCTCAGTGGTGCGGGATCGGGCCTTTCTAGCAAGGCATCCTTGGGGAGAGCATTTCTTTTCCCTCTTTGATCTGGCAGGTTTGAGGCGCAATCTTTCTTAAAGCCCCGGAAATAAGCAGGAGTCTTCCTAAATGGTGCAAATTGACAAAACGGATGCCCTGATTCTGGATCACCTGCAAAAGGACGGCCGCCTTTCCAATGCCAGGCTTGCTGAACGCCTGTCGCTCAGCGAGACCCCCTGCTGGCGGCGGCTGAAGCGGCTGAACGAGGAGGACGTCATCCAAGGCTACCAGGCGGTGCTGAACCGCCGCGCGCTGGGGTTTGGCGTGATGGCTTTTGTCCAGCTCAGCTGTACCGAGCACGACGCGGCCACAACGGCAGATTTCCAGCGCGCGATCGAAGCCAGCCCCAATGTGCTGGCCTGCCACAACACCACCGGCGACGCGGATTTCCTGCTGCAGGTCGTGGCACGCGACCTGGACGACTACAGCCGTTTTGTCGAAACTGTCCTGCGCCGTCTGCCTGGGGTGTCGGGCATTAAATCCAGCCTGTCCCTGCGGGAGCTGAAATCGTCGAGCCATCTGCCGGTGGGTGAGCTGCGGTTCTGAATTGCAAGCGGGTGCTCCCGCCTGCCTGCAGGCCTTTGCAGTTGGGCCAGTGGCGCCGGCCGCGCGGGTGCCGCACGGGCGCTGCAGGGTTTGGGCGCGGCATGGGTAGCATTTTACGATCAGCCCGCCTTGTGTCCGGGCCTGTCTGCGGGTTTCCGCTTCTGTCTTGCCAAGCAGGCTGTGTTGCGCTGGTTTCAGTGCGATGCACAAAAAAACCCGGCGCTCAGGCCGGGTTTCCAGTCTTGCATTTTCGCAGCGCTTACGCCGCCAGCCCCTTGGAGCCGATATCCAGGAACTTTTGGCGCCGGTCCTTGATCAACTGAGCCGCGTCCATCTCCTTCAGCTCGTTCAGCATCTCCTGGATGGCGCCGCTGACAGATTTGATCGCGGCTTTGGCATCTCGGTGGGCGCCGCCCAGCGGCTCCGGGATGATCCGGTCGTTGACGCCCAGCTTGTTCAGATCCTGCGCGGTCAGGCGCAGCGCTTCGGCGGCTTCGCGCATCTTCTCGGCGTCTTTCCACAAGATCGAGGCACAGCCCTCGGGACTGATTACCGAATAGATCGAATGCTCCAGCATCGCCACGCGGTTGGCGGTGGCAAAGGCTACTGCGCCGCCAGAGCCGCCTTCGCCGATGATCACCGAGATCAGCGGCACACCAATCTTCAGGCACATCTCGGTCGAGCGGGCGATCGCTTCGGACTGGCCGCGCTCTTCGGCGCCTTTGCCGGGGTAGGCGCCGGCGGTGTCCACCAGCGTGATCACCGGCAGATTGAAGCGGCTGGCCATTTCCATCAGCCGGATCGCCTTGCGGTAACCCTCAGGCCGCGCCATGCCGAAGTTGCGCTCGATCCGCGATTTGGTGTCGCTGCCCTTCTCGTGGCCGATCACCACCACCGGCTGGTCGTTGAACCGCGCCAAGCCGCCCATCACCGCCAGGTCATCGGCAAAGTTCCGGTCGCCGGCCAGCGGCGTGTACTCGGTGAACAGCGCTTCGATGTAGTCTTTGCAATGCGGACGCTCCGGATGGCGCGCCACCTGGCATTTGCGCCAGGGGGTCAGATCCCGATAAAGATCCTGCAGCAGCTGCGCGGCCTTGGCGTCCAGCGCCGCAGCCTCGTCTGCCACATCCATTTCCTCGTTCGCGCGCGCCAGCGCCCGCAGCTCCTCCGCCTTGCCCTCGATTTCGGCCAGCGGTTTTTCGAATTCCAGATACTGGGTCATGTTGCCTCTGCTCTGCAGGTTTGCAGCTATATGGCCTTAGCGGCGCCAAGATGCAACTCAGCAAGATTTGTGATCTACGCTCATGCCATCACCAGAGGGCAGAGTAACGCAAAAGGAGACGCCGCCAATGGCCGCCAGCTACGAAGACCGGATCCTGCGGGTTCTGGCCTATATCCACGACAACACGGACGGCGACCTGTCGCTGGACCAGCTTGCGGATGTGGCGGCCATGTCGCGGTTCCACTGGCACCGGGTGTTCCGGGCCCTGACCGGCGAAACCTGCGCCCAGGCGGTGCGCCGCATCCGGCTGCACCGGGCTGCGGTCTGGCTGGTCACCGGCGATATGCCCCTTGCGCAGGTGGCCGCCCGCGCAGGTTATCCGAACCAGAACAGCTTCTCCCGTGCGTTCTCTGATGCTTACGGCAGCAGCCCGGCGGCCTTCCGCCGCGACGGCCAGGTGCGGCTGCCCAACCCACCCCTCAGAACAGGAAGTTATCCCATGTATGACGTGATCACCCGCACCGACCCCGCCCGCCGCCTGGCCGGCCTGCCGCACAAGGGCGCCTACCACGAGATCGGCAAGAGCTTTGAGGCCTTTGGCGCGATCTGCGAAAGCCGCCGGCTCTGGCCGCAGCTGGGCGCGGTTCTGGGCGTCTATTTCGACAGCCCCGAAGACGTGGCAGAGGCGGATCTGCGCAGCTTTGCAGGAGCGGAATTCAGTGGCAGTGCGGTTCCGGACGGTATGGAGGAAGTCAGCCTCCCAGGCGGCAAAACCGCGGTCCTCACCTACAAAGGGCCGTACTCCGGGATCCACGCTGCCTATCATAGCCTGTTTGGCAACTGGCTGCCGGAGTCGGGCGAGGAACCGGCTGATCAGCCCTGCTATGAGATTTACTTGAACAACCCGCGCGACACTGCGCCGGAGGAGCTGCTGACCGAGATCTGCCTGCCCCTGAAGTAACCTTCCGCCCTGCTGCAGGCAGGGCAGCGCCGGCCCTCTTGCGCGGGGGCGGGCGCTCCGCCCCTGCGGGCCGGTGATGAACGCTATTGCGGCCAGATCACCGGATAGAGCGAGGCCACCAGCAGCACCGCCATGGTCCAGTTGAACAGCACCAGCCGCCGCGGGCTGGTCAGAAACCGCGCCATCTGCTGGCCCAGAACCGTCCAGGAGCCGACCGAGGGCAGGTTGATGGCGCCGAAAATCACCCCCACCAGCAGGATTGCCGCCAGCGTCTGGTCCGGCGTGTAGGCGCTGATCGCGGTCAGCGCCATTGCCCAAGCCTTGGGGTTCACCCATTGAAACGCCGCCGCCTGCAGGAAGGTCATCGGGCGGCCTTCCGCGCCCTTCGCCTGCACCGGCGCCGCATTGGCGATCTTCCACGCCAGCCACAGCAGATAGACGACCGAGACCGCTTTCAGCACCGTGTAGCTGACCGGGAAGGCATCAAACACCTGCACCAGCCCGGCACCGACCAAGAGCACCATGAACACGAACCCCAGCGCCACCCCCAGCATATGCGGAATGGTGCGGCGGAAGCCGAAATTGGCGCCGGAGGCCATCAGCATCAGGTTGTTCGGCCCCGGCGTGATCGAGGAGACAAAGGCGAAAAGCGCAAGCGCGGTGAGGAGTTCATAAGTCATGCGCAAAATCATTGCGCCAAACAGGCCAAATGAAATTGCGTTTTGCCTTGCGATGTGCCTACTTTCGCAATCAATGGCGAAAAGTGACCGGATAAACCAGCAGATATTGCAAGAGCTCTCCCGCGACGGCCGGATCAGCAACCTGGAACTGGCGGAGCGGGTGGGCCTGTCGCCCTCCGCCTGCCTGCGCCGGGTGCAGGAACTGGAGCGCGCGGGCGTCATCACCGGCTACCGCGCGGTGCTGGACCGGCAGAAACTGGGGGTTGGCTTTGCCACCTACATCGGCGTTGGCCTGGGCGAGCACACCAAGGAAGCGCAGGAAGCCTTCGAACGCGCCATGCAGGCGGCACCGGAGGTGGTGGAGTGCCACAATATCACCGGCACCATCGAGTACCTTTTGCGCGTCGAATGCGCCGATCTTCCCAGTTACAAGAGGTTCCATACCGATATCCTGGGCACCTCGCCCTATGTCACCGGAATCACGACCTATGTGGTGATGGGCTCGCCCAAGGACATGCGGGCGTGATCCCCGGCCAGCCGTGGATTTGGAGTATTTTCGGCAAGGTGAAACGAAGCAGCTCTTTTATCTTGCTGTAAATACTCACTGCGCGGCCTTTGCAGCAGGCCCTCGGCCGCAAGTGTTGCGCAGCCTGCGTACGCATCGCTTTCCCAATCTTAAGATGCTGCGGCCATAGTACTCCCCGATCGCGGTTACCGCCGGGCCTGACACCCCCGGCACCCCAGGAACAGGTTCCCTCTAATCAGGGGACGTGCAGAGACAACGTTTAGCACGCGGGCGGATACGCCCGTACCGCCTCCGCCATTGTTGGCGGCGCCGCCAATTCCTAACCGCCTGACAGCTTTGACGCGCAGGACACTGAAACAGAGACAGACAAGACCGGCGGGGCAGGGGCCTTGGCCGGGCAGCTAGCGTTGCGCGAGCAGGTATGCTGCCGCCAGCTCCGGCGAGGCCAGCACCGGTACATCTGAGCTTGCGCGGATGGCCCCCGCCGCATTCGCCATCGAGGCCTGTGCCAGCACCACGCAGCCGAAGGCGCCCCCGTCCAGCGCTTTCAAGACATCCGCGGCAATGGCCTGCGCAAAGCCGTCGCTCTCACCTGCTTCAAACAGCGGCCATTGCCGTCCCAGGTGCAGGCAGGTGAGCTGCGGGTCACGGTCTCCAAACGCCCGGTGCAGCAGCGCTTGGGAGGGTTCAGCCGTGCTGTCCAGGCAATAGGCCATCAGCACCGGCCCGCCAATACGCGCCGCTTCCTGCATCATCGGCCAGTCAATACGGATGGCACCCGCTTCCTCTGCCACTTCGCCGATGGTGGTGCAGGAGCACAGCACCGCGCCCTCAGCCGCCTGGATTGCCTCGGTGATCTCTTGGCACAGGGTGAGATCAATCCCGCTCTGCGCCCGTGCCAGCCAGTCGGGGCGGACGTGATGCGTCAGATTTGCCTCCGGCGCCAGCCTGTCAAACGTGTCCGCGTGAAGCTGCGCGGTGTGCAGCAAGGTGAAACCTGCCATGAAACCTTCCATTCCAGCCAAAAAAGGGCGCCCCGCCGGGACGCCCTTCAGAACCTTCGCATCACGGACCGGCGTCAGCTGCCCGCGATCAGCTCGGCCTGCGCCACAATCACTTCGGCCTGCTTGATCGAGGCAATATCGACCAGACGGCCCTTGTAAACGGTTGCCCCGGCGCCGGAGGCCTTGGCCTCTTCCATCGCGGCCAGGATCTCGCGGGCTTCCGCCACTGCCTCGTCCGACGGGGTGAACACCTGGTTGGCCAGCGCGATCTGGCTGGGGTGGATCGCCCATTTGCCGACCATTCCCAATGTCGCAGACCGTTTCGCCTGCGCAATATAGCCGTCCTCGTCGGAGAAGTCGCCGAACGGGCCGTCGACCGGCAGGATGCCATGGGTGCGGCAGGCGGCGACAATCGCGGCCTGCGCCCAGTGCCAGGGATCGGACCAATGCTTCTGGCCCTCGCGGATCATGTAGTAATTCTCCTGCGTCCCGCCGATGCCGGTGGTCTGCATCCCCATCGAGGCAGCAAAGTCGGCAGCTCCCAGGCTCATCGCTTGCAGGCGGGGGGAGGATTTGGCGATATCCTCGGCATGGGCGATACCCGCTGCCGACTCGATGATCACCTCAAAGGAAACCGGCTTGCTGCGGCCTTTTGCGCGTTCGATGGCGGTGACCAGCGCATCCACCGCATAGACATCCTCCGCGCAGCCCACCTTGGGGATCATGATCTGGTCGAGCCGCTCGCCCGCCTGCTCCAGAATATCCACCACATCGCGGTACCAGTAAGGGGTGTCGAGCCCGTTGATGCGCACCGACAGGTACTTGTTGCCCCAATCGACAGTGTTGATCGCCTCGATCACATTGGCGCGGGCCTGATCCTTGTCATCCGGCGCCACCGAATCCTCAAGGTCGAGGTTGATGACATCCGCCGCTGAGGCCGCCATCTTTTCGAACAGCTTAACCTTGGAGCCGGGGCCGAACAGCTGGCAGCGGTTGGGGCGCGCAGGGGCTGCGGGCTGGATGCGGAATGACATGCGGAGACCTCCCGGGGTAAGGAAATTGCAGATTTTTCGCTCTTGGGGTTATTAAATTGCGCATCGTCTTGCAAGCGGATTTTGCACTTGCGGCGAAGGGCGCCGCGTTGCGGCAATCCCGTTTGCGCCGTTTCCGTCGCAAACATGCGCGAAACCGCCGCCGCCGCCCCTCTAGGGGTAGGCAAGGCGCGGGCTGCAGGCCCCGTGCAGCAAAGGAGTTTCATGAAACGCGCATTGACCGAGAATTGGGCCCTGTTCCTGGGCATGATGATGCTGATGGTGGCCAACGGGCTACTGGTGACGCTGCTGACCATCCGCGGAGCGACATTGGGGTTTTCCGATCTGGAAATTTCAATCATGCAGTCCTGCTATCCGCTGGGCGCGCTGGCCGGCACCATGCTAACGCCGCGGCTGATCGAGAAGGTGGGCCATATCCGGGTGTTTTCGGCACTGGCGTCGATGGTCTCGGTGGCGGCTATTGCGCATCTGCTTACCTCAGATCCGGTCAGCTGGGCGGCGATGCGCCTGCTGGCGGGGTTCTGTTTTCCCGGTCTCTATGTGATCACCGAAAGCTGGCTCAACGCCAAGTCTGAGAACCGGATCCGGGCGCAGGTGCTGTCGGTCTATTTCATCATTCAGACTGCAGGCCCGGCACTGGGCACAGCGATGGTCGGCCTGCCGGACCCTAGCGGCAACATGCTGTTCGGCGTCACCTCGATCCTGCTTTCGGTGGCGATTGTGCCGCTGCTGCTGTCTAACATCCGCGCCCCCGACTATTCCGCCCCGGACCGGATGCCGGTCACGCGGCTTTACAAGATTTCCCCGATGACGGTGCTGGGCATTGTCATCATGGGCGCCGGCGTGGTGGCCTGGTACATCAGCCTGCCGCTCTATGCGCTGCAGAACGGTTTCAGTGAGGCGCAGGCCTCCGGCGTGCTGGTGATTGCGCTGATTGTCTCGGCGCTGGTGCAATATCCTGTGGGCTGGCTGTCGGACCGTACCGACCGGCGTTATGTAGTGATTGCACTGTCGGGGATCTCGGCGCTGGTGGCCCTGTGGATGGCAGTGGACACCGCGCCGTCGCGCATCGTGATCGGCTTCTCCGTCATTGCGGCAACCACGCTGCCGGTCTATTCGATCCTGGCCGCCCACGCCAACGACCAGCTGCAGCCGGGGCAGGTGGTCCCGGCCAGCGGCACCATGGCGTTCCTGCTGCAGCTGGGGCAGTTCTTTGGCGTCCTGATCGGCCCGAACATGATCAGCCTCGCCGACGGGCGGGGGCTGCAATACCTGCTGATAGCGGTTGGCGTGGTCGTGGTGCTGATCGCCATTGCCCGGCGCGCAACCACCGAGGCGCCGGAGGACACCGGCGAGTTCCAGGCGATGGGGGTGATTGGCGTGGCGCAGCCGGGTGTTCTGCAGGCGGAATCATGGGCCGAAGAGGAAGAAACGCACAGAACCGGCAGCATAGGGGGAGAATCTTCGACATAGTAAGTGAATCGCCGAAGAAAATCGTGCGTGGGTAACTTTCTTGCGCGATTTCGAGAGGACTTTGCGCAGAATTAGCCCGAAATTGGCGCGACTAACTTTTTCAAAGGATGAGCGCGATGATCGAGACCCCTTATCTGCTGTTCCTGGGCGACGCGCCTGACATGCTGGCCGCCAAGGTTGCCATCGGCATCCGCGACTGGCGTCCTGACCACGCCGTCGGCCAGATCCGCCTGCCGGGCTGCGGCGCCGACCTGGGGATCAAGGATATGACCCTGGCCGAAGCCAAGGAAGCCGGCGCCAAGACCCTGGTGATCGGCGTTGCCAACCGTGGCGGCGTGATTTCCGAGGCCTGGAAGGAAGTGCTGATCGAAGCGCTGGAAATGGGTTATGACCTGGCTTCCGGCCTGCACAACCTGCTGCGCGACGAAGGCGACCTGGTGGCCGCGGCCCAGACCCATGGCGGCACCCTGCACGATGTGCGCGTCCCCACCGTCGGCTACCCGATTGCCAACGGCAAGCCCCGCACCGGCAAGCGCTGCCTGGCGGTCGGCACCGACTGCTCGGTCGGCAAGATGTACACCGCCATGGCGATGGACAACGAGATGCAGAAGCGCGGCATGAAGTCGACCTTTCGCGCCACCGGCCAGACCGGCATCCTGATCACCGGCCACGGCGTGCCGCTGGACGCTGTGATCGCCGACTTCATGGCCGGTTCCATCGAGTATCTGACCCCGGACAACGACGACGACCACTGGGACCTGATCGAGGGCCAGGGCTCGCTGTTCCACGTCTCCTACTCGGGCGTTACCATGGCGCTGGTGCACGGCGGCCAGCCGGACGCGCTGATCCTGTGCCACGAGCCGACCCGCACCCATATGCGCGGCCTGCCGGAATATGACGTGCCGACCCTGGAATCGCTGCGCGACGTTGCGCTGCCGCTGGCGCAGCGCGCCAACCCGGCCTGCCAGATCGTCGGTATCTCGGTGAACACTCAGCACTTGTCCGAAGACGAAGCCGTCAAGTATCTGGCGGAAGTTGAAGAGCGCATGGGCCTGCCCGCTGTCGACCCGTACCGCCATGGCGCAGGCCGCCTGGTGGACGCGCTGGCCGCGGTCTGATCTAACAGCCCCCGCCGGAGGAGTTCAGGTGCAGCCTGGGATGCCTCCGGCGGGAGTACTTTTAGCAAGATGAAAGAGCAGGTGCACCGGATGAGGGGCATCGTGCCAAGGCCCGCTGCGGCGCGCGCAGGGCCGCAGGAAAGGGCAGTTTCATGAACATCACCGTCACCCCGGACGTCTTCAGACTGGCGCAGGTCTTCACCATCTCGCGCGGCTCGCGCACCGAAGCGAAGGTGCTGACCGTCAAGGTGGAGAAGGACGGCGTGACCGGTTGGGGCGAATGCGTGCCTTATGCCCGTTACAATGAAACGCTGGAGAGCGTGACCGCCGAGATCGAAGGCCTGCCTGCCGATTTCACCCGGCAAGAGCTGCAATCGCTGCTGCCCGCAGGTGCTGCCCGCAACGCGGTCGACTGCGCACTGTGGGACCTGGAGGCCAAGCAAGCTGGTAAACGGGTCTGGGAACTGGCCGGGTTGCCGGAGCCCAAGGCGGAGATCACCGCCTATACGCTGTCGCTCGACACGCCTGAGAACATGCAGATACAGGCGGCGGAAAATGCCTTCCGCCCGCTGTTGAAGATCAAGCTGGGCACGCCTGACGACATGCCCCGCCTGGAAGCGGTGCGCGCGGGTGCGCCGGATGCCAAGATCATCATTGACGCCAATGAGGGCTGGTCAGCAGAGGTCTATGCCGAGCTGGCGCCGCATCTGGTGCGCCTGGGTGTGGAGCTGGTGGAGCAGCCGCTGCCCGCGGGTGAGGACGAGGCCCTGATCGGCATGGAACGCCCGGTTCCGGTCTGCGCCGACGAAAGCTGCCATGACCGCGAAAGCCTGCCGGGGCTCAAGGGTAAATATGATGTGGTCAACATCAAGCTGGACAAGACCGGCGGCCTGACTGAGGCGCTGAAACTGCGCGCGCAGGCCTTGGCCGAAGGCTATCAGGTGATGGTCGGCTGCATGGTCGGCTCCTCGCTGGCGATGGCGCCAGCGACGCTTGTGGCGCAAGGTGCGGCGGTAACGGATCTTGACGGGCCGCTGCTTCTGGCCGAAGACCGCGCAACACCTTTGACATTCGACCAGGACGGGGTTCACCCGCCTGCAGCTGAGCTTTGGGGCTGAGGAGAGAGACAATGACCCGCACCGTTTATGTGAATGGCGAATACCTGCCGGAAAATGAGGCCAAGATCTCGATCTTTGACCGCGGCTTCCTGTTTGCCGATGCGGTTTATGAGGTGACTTCGGTCCTGGATGGCAAGCTGATCGACTTTGAAGGCCACGCCGTGCGCCTGGAGCGGTCGCTGAACGAGTTGGAGATGGCCTGCCCTTGCTCCAAGGACGAACTACTGGAAATCCACCGCAAGCTGGTGGAGCTGAACGGCATCGAGGAAGGTCTGGTCTACCTGCAGGTCTCTCGCGGCTCCGACGGCGACCGGGATTTCGTGTTCCCGTCCGAAGACACTCCGCCGTCGCTGGTGCTGTTCACCCAGAACAAGCCGGGCCTGGCTGACAGCCCGGCGTCGCGCAAAGGCGCCAAGATCATTTCGATCGAGGATATCCGCTGGGGCCGCCGCGACATCAAGACCGTGCAGCTGCTGTATCCGTCGATGGGCAAGATGATGGCCAAGAAAGCGGGCTGCGACGATGCCTGGCTGATCGAGGACGGCTACGTGACTGAGGGCACCTCGAACAACGCCTATTATGTCAAGAACGGCAAGATCGTGACCCGGCCGCTGTCCAACGACATCCTGCACGGCATCACCCGCGCCGCGGTGCTGCGGCTGGCGGAAGAAGCGCAGATGGAAGTCGAAGAGCGCCTGTTCACCATCGACGAGGCAAAAGAGGCGGATGAGGCCTTCACCACCTCTGCCAGTGCCTTTGTGATGCCGGTGGTGGAGATCGACGGTGTGACCCTGGGGGATGGCACCCCAGGCCCCATCGCCAAGCGCCTGCGCGAGATCTACCTGGAAGAAAGCCGCAAGAAAGCTGTCTGAGGCCTGCAGCCCGGACTGATGCAGAAGGCCGCCCTGCTGGGCGGTCTTTTTTGTTGCGGATTCTGCGCTTGGAGCATGTCCGGCACCTGTTTGGAGCGAAGTTTTGGCCGCAATTGGCGCCAGAGTACCGACAATCCCGCCTATACAGGGAGACTGTTCTTGAAAGCAGGTATTCGCGGCGGGATTTTAACTAATTTTACACAAAATGGGCCAGTCAACGGCGAAATAGGATAGGGTGGGTGCATAGAAAGCAGTGCCCCGCCGTCTTGGGTATGTGCCAGAGTTTCACGTTTTGGAGTTGCACCATGGATCAGACCTGTCAGCCGGAATTTGCCGCAGTTTTGGAAGGGTCGCCTGCGGAGATCAGCGAGGCAGAGATCCTGGCCGCCGTGCGCCGGGTCCTGACCGCGGAAGAGGCCATTGATCCTGAGATTGCAGCGGCTTCCGGCGATGCGGCCAAGGGGTCGCTGGCCGCGCGGTTGCTGGGCCGGTTCCTGAACTAAGCAGCCGGGCCCCGCAGCGGGCCGCATAAACCTGTTCCTGTTTTTGAGCGAAAAGGCCGCCCGGGCAGGCGGCCTTCTGCGTGTGTCAGTGGCAGTGAAACTCGCCGGTGCCTTTTCCAGATGGCAGCCCTGCTGGGGGAGAGCTTTTGCGGCCGCCGCAGTCTGCAGGGCGTGCGGCACAAACGCGGCGGGGAGCAACGGGGCTCCGGCAAGGGCCAGGGTTGAAATCACGCTTCTCATTCTCATAAAACCATCGATGTCCTGTGCTGCCGGTATCAGCCCATGCGGCAGGCGGGACGAGGTAATTCCTGCCTTGCGGGAGTGGCGGTATCCTGGCCCCGGAGCCTCTCCTGCCGCTGCTTCTTTCTGGTTCTAAATACTCCAGGGTGAATTGGCCGCAGGCCAAGAGGGGCAGCGCCCCTGTTGTCCGGGCTTCGCCCCAAGACCTGAAAACGACGCTTGCGGCGGCGGAAACGGGCCGGTGGCCGCGTGGCTGAACGCCTAGCCTGTCCTGAGCAGGGAGGAGATTTCATGCGGCCATTTGAAGGGGTGCGGGTGCTTGACCTGACCCATGTTTTTGCGGGGCCGTTTGCGGCCTATCAGCTGGCGGCGCTGGGGGCAGAGGTGATCAAGATCGAACCCCCAGGCCAGCCGGATATGACCCGCACCGAAGGTGCCGATCCGGAGCTGAATGCTCAGGGGATGGGCTTGTCCTTTCAGGCCCAGGGGGCGGGCAAGAAATGCCTGGCGCTGGATCTGGCCAAGCCGGAGGGCCGGGAGATCTTTGCCAATCTTGTGCGGACAGCTGATGTGGTGGTGCAGAACTACACCCTGCCGGCGGTGCGGCGGCTGGGACTTACCTATGAGCAGCTGTCGGAGCTGAAGCCGGATCTGATCTATTGCGCGATCAGCGGTTTCGGGCAGCAAGGGCCAAAGGCGGAGCACCCCGCTTATGACACGGTGATCCAGGCTTTCAGCGGCATCATGGCTGCCAATGGCGCAGCAGGGCAGGAGCCGCTGCGGGTCGGGCCTGCGATGGTGGATTACGGCACTGGCGCGCAGGCGGCCTTTGCCATTGCAGCAGCGCTCTATGGGCGGGCGGTGACGGGGCAGGGGCGGCGCATTGACGTGGCGATGGCGGATGCGGCCTTGATGCTGCAGAACTCCGGCACGGCGCAGGCGCTGCACACCGGCAAGGGGCCGCGCCCGCATGGCAACCAGGATCCCGCACTGGCCGGTTATGCGGCCTATCAGACGGCAGAGGGCACGGTGATGATCGGCGCCTATACCAGCAAGCAGATGGCGGCGCTGATGCGCACCCTGGGCCGCCCGGCAGAGGCGCAGGCTATCGCGGAGACGCCGCGCCAGGATATCGCCGCGCGCAGGGTGTGGGATGCAGAGGTGCTGGCGGAGGTCATGCTGACGCGGACAGCTGCGGAATGGGAGGCGCTGCTGAACGCGCATCATGTGCCCGCGGCCCGGGTGCGGTATCTGGAGGAAAGCCTGGAGGAGCCGCATTACGCGGCCCGCGGCGTGGTGCAGGAGGCCGGGGGGCAAAAGTTTGCGGTCGCAGGCTTTGCCTACGGCCACGGCGGTCCGGCGCTGGACCATGGCCCGCGGGAGCATGGCGCCGACAGTGCTGCCGTCCTGGCAGAGCTCGGGATTGCGCCAGAGGCATTTGCAGCGCTGAAATCGCGCGGCGTGGTGGCCTGAGCCAGCGTTTATCTACCAGGCCTAAGGGGGCTCCCGCCTGCCGGATCTGCATTGAAAATGCACCCCCAGCAGTTGGGCCCGGCACCGCGCATGGCG
>NZ_JBSWYB010000061.1:0-13466 GCF_056160905.1 Leisingera sp. ABD4_442
GCACTGCCGCGCCGATGGTACTTGGGCTAAAGCCCTGGGAGAGTAGGTCACCGCCAAACCTAGTAAAATCCAAAAAATCTCTCTGAACGATGATATAGAGCAACCGCTGTCAGCCCTCCGCTGTGCAGCGGTTTCTTGTTTTAAACCCCTTGATGGCGCCCCTAAACGGACGGCCGCTAACGGACGGCCGCTGGACCTTGGAACCAGTGCCGCAGCCGGTTGCCTCTGGCTCAGCAGGAAGCAGGGCAGGCAAGGGCATCTGGCAGGATTTCCAGACCAGCGGCCTCTACGGCTGATCATGTGTATGCCTAGGCGGCGGCGTGCCGCCTCGCTTGCAGCGTGTTTGTCAGCCCTGAAGCAGGCGGCGCCAGGCCCGGTCTTCGAAGCCGGTTTTTTGCGGCTCCAGCATGTTCCGGCCCAGGAACCAGTACAGATACCGCTCAAAGGGAAATCCGGCAAAGGCCTCTGCTGCCCGCTTCAGGTTTCCCCTCAGCTCCGCTTCTGTGCGGCAGGCCAGAGTGGCGTGGTGATAGTCGGTCCTGGCACAGGTCAGCACCGGCTTGCGGTGCATCAGCGCTTCGAAGCCCACAGCGGAGTTCTGCGACACAACCCTGTCTGAGGCTGCGATCAAATCATGCACGCTGGCGCTGGTCAGCTCTGCATTGCCGAGCTCCGCGCAGAGCGCCTCAAGCGCGCGCAGTGCCGCCGCATCCTGCAGCGGGTGCGGTTTGACATAGACCGTGCCCGGCACTGCGGCGCAGGCTGCGGCGATCATCTCTGCCGTGGTCAGGTAATGCACCGGGTCGCGGTATTTCTCGATGTCCTGCACAAAGATGGCGGCCGCGGCCGGCGGCAGCCCGCCGGGTCTCCGCGCGGTCTGGGCCCGTTTGGACAAATTGCGGCCAAGGACGCGGCTGCGGAGCGCCTTGAAAAACGCCTCTGCCGCAGTGCCATCCACGCTGTCCGGATCAAAACGCTGTGCGGCCAAGCTTGAATTCCAGTGGTAGCCCTTGGGATCCAGATACCAGAAGCCGCGCAAGTACCCGGGCTGGGCGTGAAAGATGCGCGCACCCTGAGGACGCTTCGGACCGATGACGATCTGCAGATGATCCGTGCCAAGCACCCCGTAGGACAGCACGTCCTCGGCGTGAAGCAGCAGCGGCTTGTACCCATGCGCCGCGGCGCTGGCGCCGATTTTCTCAAAGAAACCGCAGCCGCCCTCGAGGATGTGGCGGAACCAGGCTTCCTCGGCATGCACGATCAGCGGCAGTTTGCGGCTGTCAAGCTGGCGCAGGTGGTTGAGTTTCCTGAAACTTCCCCGGTTGGACATGGGTTGCCTGTTTGCTGCTGCCTTCGTTTCTGGCCCGTGCCGGCTGGCGGGTCAACCCATGGAGGAAGTAGACAAAGATGCCCGGGACGGAAAATCCCGGGCATCCTTGATTGTACTGCTGTGCGGATCAGCCGATGATGGCGTTCAGCGTTGCGCTGGGGCGCATCACCTTGGCCTTCAGCTCCACGCTGGGGCGGAAGTAGCCGCCGATGTCGGCAGGCGCGCCCTGGGCGGCGGCCAGCTCACCCAGGATCTGTTCTTCCTTGGCGCCCAGCTCTTCCGCGATGGGGGTGAAATGCGCCGCCAGATCCGCGTCGTCACTCTGAGCTGCCAGCGCCTCGGCCCAGTAGCGGGCAAACCAGTAGTGGCTGTCGCGGTTGTCGGGCTGGCCGACCTTGCGCGAGGGCGAGCGGTTGTGGTCCAGGATGCCTTGGGTCGCGTCCTCAGCCGCGCGGCCCAGCACGCCGGCCTTGGCGTTGCCCTTGGCGTCGGCCAGGAAGTTCAGCGACTCGCCCAGGGCGCAGAATTCGCCCATCGAATCCCAGCGCAGGTGGTTTTCCTCAACCAGCTGCTGCACGTGCTTGGGGGCGGAGCCGCCAGCGCCGGTTTCAAACAGCCCGCCGCCCTGCATCAGCTTGACGATCGACAGCATCTTGGCCGAGGTGCCCAGTTCCAGGATCGGGAACAGGTCGGTCAGGTAGTCGCGCAGCACGTTGCCGGTGATGGCGATACTGTCCTTGCCTGCGGTGATGGTTTCCAGCGACTGGCGTGTCGCTTCGCGCGGCGCCATGATCTGGAACTTGTCCGCAACGCCGGCCTTCTCCAGCGCGGGCTGAACGTATTTGATCAGCTCGGCGTCATGGGCGCGGTTTGCGTCCAGCCAGAAGATCGCCTCCGAGCCGGTCAGCCGCTGACGGTCCATTGCCAGCAGGATCCAGTTCTCGATCGGCGCCTTCTTGACGGTGCAGGCGCGCCAGATGTCGCCGGTTTCCACGTCATGCGAATGCAGCGTATCGCCGTTTGCCAACACGATGCGGATGGTGCCGTCTGCGGGGGCCTCAAACGTGGTCGGGTGGGAGCCGTATTCCTCAGCCTTCTGGGCCATCAGGCCAACGTTGGCGACCGCGCCTGCGGTGGTCACGTCCAGCGCGCCGTTGGCTTTGAAGAAATTGATGGTCTCGTCATAGACGGAGGCATAGCAGCGGTCGGGGATCACGCAGTTGGTGTCGCCCTTGTTGCCGTCCTGGTCCCAGCCCTTGCCGCCGGCGCGGATCACCGCGGGCATCGAGGCGTCGATGATCACATCGGAAGGCACGTGCAGATTGGTGATGCCCTTGTCGCTGTCGACCATATACATGTCCGGACGCTCGGCGCGCACGGCTTCGATGGCGGCGGTGATTTCGGCATTGCCTTTGACGCGCTCCAACAGGTCGCCCATGCCGGAGTTCGGGTTCACACCCAGCGCCTCCAGCTCGGCGCCGTATTTGTCGAACACCGGCGCCAGCCAGGCCTTCACTGCGTGGCCGAAGATGATCGGGTCGGAGACCTTCATCATGGTGGCCTTCATGTGCAGCGAGAACATGGTGCCGTCCGCCTTGGTGTCGGCAATCGCTTCGCCGAGGAAGGACGACAGAGCCTTCACAGACATGAACGTGGCGTCCGCCACGGTGCCTTCTTCCAGCGCCCAGCCGTCTTTCAGCACGGTGATGGCGCCGTCCTTGGCGGCAAATTCGATCCGGGCGTCACCGGCCTGAGCGGCGGTGATGGTGGCGGACTTCTCGTTGGCGTAGAAGTCGTTGCCCGGCATCGAGGAGACCTTGGTCTTGCTGTCCGCGGCCCATGCGCCCATCGAATGCGGGTTCTTCTGGGCGAAGTTCTTCACGGCCTTGGCGGCGCGGCGGTCGGAGTTGCCTTCGCGCAGGACCGGGTTCACCGCGGAGCCCTTGATCGCGTCATAGCGGGCGCGGGCGTCTTTTTCGGCGTCACTCTTGGGCTCTTCCGGGTAGTCCGGGAGGTCATAGCCCTGGGCCTGCAGTTCCTTGATGGCAGCGGTCAGCTGCGGCACCGAGGCGGAGATGTTCGGCAGCTTGATCACATTGGCGTCCGGGGTCTTCACCAGCTGGCCCAGCTCTGCCAGGTCATCGCTCTGGCGCTGTGCGTCAGTCAGGTTCTCCGGGAAGGCGGCGATAATGCGGCCGGCCAGCGAAATGTCCTTGGTGCCGACGGTGACACCGGCGGCGGCAGCGAACTTGCGGATGATCGGCAGGAAGGATGCCGAGGCCAGTTCGGGCGCTTCGTCTACAATGGTATACAATATGTCCGGGGTTTGATTTTCTGCCATGTTCCACAACCTTTCAGCGATCTCGGAGGCGTTTATGACGTCAGCCGGGCCAGGCCCGTGCCGGGGGTTATTCCAGTGGTGTTCCAGCGCAGCCTAATGGGGGCGGAACGGGCTTGGGAAGCCATTGATATTGTCCCCATGTAGAGCAGGATTGCTGCAGGTGCAATGGTGCGGTGCCCGGGAAGCCCGCGCAGATTGCCGCGGCAGAGGGGAGTGGCGCTGCCCGGCAAGTATAGAAACGGGGTGCTGCCCCGCAGGCTTGGTTGCAAGAGGGGCGCTGCCCCTCTTGGGCCGCCGGCCCAATTCACCCCGGAGTATTTCTGGAAAGATGAAAGAGCCGGGGCTACTCGCGCAGCTCATCCGGTGCGACGCCCCAGAGCTTTTTCTTGGGCGCCCAGCCGCTGTAGCCGCCGGCCGAGATCTCGCACCAGTCGGTGGCGCATTCGCCGAGGCGCGCCACCACGCCCAGTTCAAAGGCAGCGGTTACAGGCGCGCGGGTGTCGGGGCGGGCGTGCACGGTCAGCATGTCCTCTTCCACCAGCACAGTGCGCACACCGGACAGAAGTGCGTAATGCACCCAGCCGCCGGCACCGTCACGGTCCTGCACCCGGCGCCAGTGGCCATACTCAGCGGTGATCTCCAGCGGCATGCCGCGGCGTTTGAACACCCAGTCGATCTTGTGGGTCAGCGACGGGCCGCGGCGCACATTGCCGGTGGCGGCCTTCATTGAGACATAGCGGGGCAGGGGAAGGTTGGTGACAGGGCCGCGGGATTCGGCTGCACAGGCTGCGCCCGCCAGCGCCAGGGATACCGCTGCCGCTGCCAGATGGCGGATTGCCATTGCCGCGTTTCTCACTGCCTGCTCGCCTCTTCTTGCCCAGCCGGGTTATGCCCAGCCTCTTGTTCCGGTCTTCTGCCCGTCTTGTTATGCCCCCGCAGCACCCGGCAAATTTCCGGTCTTGCGGGGCAGGGAATGCGGTTGGGTTCTTGTGCCTCTGCGCATCCTGCGCCACGATGCCATGGAGGCGTGCAAAATGAAAAGCCCAAGGGAGAGCACAAGTGCCAAGAGACCGACTGAGTGTTGTTGTTACGCGACGGTTGCCGGAACCTGTGGAAACCCGGCTGAGCGAGCTGTTCGATGTGCGCCTGCGTGAGGATGACACGCCGATGACCAAAGCTGAGCTGGCCGCAGCCCTGAAAGAGGCCGATGTGCTGGTGCCAACCGTCACCGATACCATCGACGCAGGGCTGCTGGGGCAGGCGGGCGAGCGGCTGAAGCTGATTGCCAATTATGGCGCCGGGGTCGATCACATCGACGTGGCGACCGCCCGGCAGCGCGGCATTCTGGTATCAAACACCCCTGGTGTATTGACTGACGACACCGCCGACATGGCGATGGCGCTGATCATGGCGGTGGTACGCCGGATGCCCGAAGGCCTGGCGGTGATGCAGAAAGGCGACTGGCAGGGCTGGGCGCCGACGGCGTTCCTGGGCGGGCGCATCGCGGGGCGCCGTTTGGGTATCCTGGGCATGGGCCGGATCGGTCAGGCAGTGGCCAAGCGCGCCGCCGCCTTTGGGATGCAGATCCATTACCACAACCGCCGCCGCCTGCGCCCGGAGATCGAAGACGCGCTGGAAGCAACCTATTGGGAGAGCCTCGACCAGATGGTGGCGCGGATGGATGTGATCTCTGTCAACTGCCCTTCGACGCCCTCCACCTTTCACCTGATGAACGCACGCCGTCTGAAACTGATGAAACCTTCGGCAGTGATCGTGAACACGTCGCGCGGCGAGGTGATCGACGAGCACGCGCTGACCCGGATGCTGCGTGCGGATGAGATCGCGGGTGCGGGGCTGGACGTTTATGAGCATGGCACCGACATCAACCCGCGCCTGCGCGAGCTGCCCAATGTGGTGCTGTTGCCGCATATGGGCTCGGCCACCATCGAGGGCCGGATCGAGATGGGCGAGAAGGTGCTTTTGAACATCAAGACCTTTGAGGACGGCCACCGTCCGCCGGATCAGGTTGTGCCGTCGATGCTGTGAGTGCGTCTGCGCGGCTGGAAGTAACAGGAGGGTTTTCATGAAGTATATGATTCTGGCCTCTGCCGCACTTGCCGCAAGCACTGCCGCTGCGCAGGAGGCCTCGGACTCTGTTGCCCCCGAAGCGGCAACAGCCGGCAGTTTTGAGGCGATTTCCCCCGAAGTGGCCGCCGCGCTGGAGGCCAAGGCCGAAGGCCGGCCGGTGCAGGCGGACAACTGGATGGTCGCGGCTGCCAACCCGCATGCGGTGGAGGCCGGGGCGGCGGTGCTGCGCGCAGGCGGCACGGCTGCGGATGCGATGGTGGCGGTGCAGACCGTGCTGGGTCTGGTGGAGCCGCAATCCTCAGGCCTTGGCGGCGGTGCGTTCCTGGTCTGGTATGACGCTGCGACGGGCGAGCTGACCACGCTGGACGGGCGCGAAACCGCGCCGCTGGCGGCCACGCCGACCCTGTTTCAGGATGAAAACGGTGCGCCCTTGAAGTTCTTTGATGCGGTTGTCGGCGGCCGCTCTGTTGGCACCCCCGGCACGCCAGCCTTGCTGGAAGCGGCGCATCGCCGCTGGGGCCGTGCCAATTGGCCATCGCTGTTTGAACCGGCGATCACGCTGGCGGAGGAGGGCTTTGCCGTCTCGCCGCGTCTGGCTGCCCTGGTCGAAGGCGACGCCGAACGGCTGGCGCGCGCCCCGGCGACCGCGGCTTATTTCCTGCCGGATGGTACGCCCATTGCCGAGGGCGCAACGCTGCTGAACCCGGACTATGCTGCCACCCTGCGGGCGCTGGCAGAGGGCGGGGCCGGGGCGTTTTATTCCGGCCCAATCGCGGCTGAGATCGTGCGTGCCGTGACCGGCGCCGAGGGCAATCCGGGCGTATTGTCCGCCACTGATCTGGCGCTCTATCAGGTCAAGGAGCGTCCGGCGGTCTGCGCTGCCTACCGCGATTTCGAGGCCTGCGGCATGGGGCCGCCGTCCTCCGGCGCGCTGACCGTGGGGCAGATCCTGGGGATGCTGGAGAGCTATGATCTGGCCGGGCTGGGTGCAGCCAGCGCCGAGGCCTGGCGGCTGATCGGCGATGCCTCGCGCCTCGCCTTTGCCGACCGGGGCCGCTATATGGCCGACAGCGACTATGTGCCGGTGCCCACCCATGGGCTGGTGGCGGCGGACTATCTCGCCAGCCGTGCCGACCTGCTGCAGGGCGATGATGCGCTGCCCGAGGTGGCGCCGGGCGCTCCCGAATTCGACCATGCCTTGCTGGCCGATGATGAGTCGATTGAGCTGCCCTCGACCTCCCATATCTCCATCGTGGACCAATACGGCAACGTGCTGTCGATGACCACGACCATCGAGAACGCCTTTGGCTCACGGCTGATGGCGGGCGGGTTCCTGTTGAACAACGAACTGACGGATTTCTCCTTCCGCACCCATGTGAATGGCGTGCCCATCGCCAACCGGCTGGAGCCGGGCAAGCGGCCGCGGTCCTCCATGGCGCCGACCATTGTGCTGAAGGAGGGCAAGCCGGTGCTGGCCATCGGCTCCCCCGGCGGCAGCCGCATCATCGGCTATGTGGCCAAGTCGATCATCGCCTGGGCCGATTGGGGGATGGACATCCAGGCGGCGCTGGCGCTGCCGCATCTGGTCAACCGCTTTGGCACCTATGATGTCGAGGGAGGCACCAGCGCGGAGGATCTGACGGAGGCGCTGACGGAAATGGGGTATGAGGTCAACGCCCGCGACCTGACCTCCGGCCTGCACGCGATTGAGATCGGCGATGGGCTGAAAGGCGCGGCGGACCCGCGGCGCGAGGGGATTGCACTGGGCGGTTAGACCGGACGGGCTGGGGCGGCTACGGGGTTCTGGGTATTGCTGAACTCCGGTAGCGGCGCGTAGGTTAACAGGTGAATTGTTCCGGGGCGCCGCGCCCTGCTGCCAGGGGAGGCCGCCATGGTCCAAGCCACATCACTGCCGCGCAACGAGGCCGGGATCGCCGCCGCCATTGATGCGCTGAGCCAGCAGTTCGGCGACCGGCTGCAGACCGGCCAGGCCATCTGCGAGCAGCACGGCCACACCACCACCTGGATCACCAACCAGGCACCGGATGCGGTGGTCTTCCCCGCCACCACCCGCGAGGTTTCAGACATCGTCAAAGTCTGCGCCGAATACGGCGTGCCGGTCATTCCCTTCGGCACCGGCACCTCGCTGGAGGGGCATGTCAACGCGCCTGCTGGCGGCATCTGCGTGGACATGATGCGGATGGATCAGATCCTGGCGGTGCATGCAGAGGATCTGGATGTGGTGGTGCAGCCCGGCGTCACCCGCGAGCAGCTGAACACTTATCTGCGCGACCAAGGCCTGTTCTTCCCGATTGATCCCGGCGCCAATGCCTCGCTTGGCGGCATGGCGGCCACCCGTGCCTCCGGCACCAACGCGGTGCGGTATGGCACCATGAAGGACAACGTGCTGGGGCTGGAGGCGGTAATGGCCGACGGCGCCGTGATCCGCACCGCGCAGCGGGCCAAGAAATCCTCGGCCGGCTATGACCTCACGCGCCTCTTGGTGGGCAGCGAGGGCACATTGGGCCTGATCACCGAACTGACGCTGAAACTGCAGGGCATCCCAGAGGCGATCCGCTCTGCCCGCTGCTCCTTCCGCACCGTGGATGAGGCCTGCCGCGCGGTGATGATGACCATCCAGTACGGCATCCCGGTGGCCCGCATTGAGCTGCTGGATGAGATGAGCGTGCGCGCCGCCAATGCCTATTCCGGCCTCGACCTGCCGGAAAATCCGCTGCTCTTGCTGGAATTCCATGGCTCCGACGCGGGCGTGGTAGAGCAGTCGGACATGTTCGCCTCCATTGCTGAAGAATTCGGCGGCTTCGACATCGCCGCCACCTCGACACCGGAGGAGCGCAGCAAGCTCTGGCAGGCGCGCCACGACATGTATTGGGCCAGCCTGCAACTGCGCCCCGGCGCCAAAGGCCTGTCCACCGACGTTTGCGTGCCGATCTCGCGGCTGGCGGAATGCGTCAGCGCGGCGCGCAAAAAGGCCGAGAGCATGGGGCTTCTGGCACCGATGGTCGGCCATGTGGGCGACGGCAACTTCCACGCGCTCTTGCTGATTGACATGGACAGCGATGCGGAACGCCAGAAGGCGGATGAGTACATCGGCTGGCTCAACGAGATGGCGATTGAGATGGATGGCACGTGCACCGGCGAGCACGGCATCGGCCAGGGCAAGCGCCCCTATCTGCAGCAGGAACTGGGCGACGCGACCCGGTTTATGGCCGCGATCAAGGCGGCACTGGACCCCGAGAACATCCTGAATCCGGGCAAGATCGTCGAGATGTAAGAGGCGCGCCACCGCAGCCGCTGCGCAGACGGCAGAGTTTGAGTATTTGGGGAAAGATGAAAACACTGGGCCTGCGCCTTCATCTTTCTCCAAATACTCACTGCACAGCATCAGCGGCACGCGCAGTACCCGGGCTGTTGCGCAACCGGCGCACGCCCCTGTCACGGCATCTTAAATCCGATGTGCCATGATGCTTCCCGATCGCGGTCACCCGCCGGGCCTGACACCCCCGGCACCTTGGAACAGGGCCCATTGGCACGGGCACGCACAGACGACGTTTCGCGTGCGGGAGCAACCCTCCCGTCCCGCCTCCGCCCCTTGGCGGCGCCGCCATTCCTTACCGCTGGCCTTTTAAGATCAGTATCAGGCAGACAGCAGCAGCAAACAACCGGCAGGGCACGGCCCGCGCCGGGCTGACGCGATTGCGCTGCATTCTTCCCCGAAATGCCGGATTGCTGCCGCAATTTCGCGCCAGGTGCTGACTTCCGATGGACAGGCAGCATTTTGCGGATCCGGAGGGCAGCATGGGACTGAAGAAAGCGATGGGCATCCTGGTGTTCAGCACTCAGGCGGTGATCGGCTATGACTACTATATCCAGACCCGCGATGCCGGCCTCAACTGGGGCGATCTCAGCGCCACCGATTACAGCACCATTTTGCAGGACCGCTTTGCCCGGGCCCGTGACGCCAGGGAAACGGCAAGCCTGGCAGGGGACGGGGCAGAAGGGCAGGCCACGGTCTGGCAGGAGGCGGCAAGCTATGGCAAGCGGCTGCTGTCCGGCGGCGAGCAGGTGGCGCAGGCAGACGCCGCCGGGGCAGAGGCAGAGCCGCAGCCGGTCTGCATCCGCCGGGGCAATGCCCTGGATTGCTGACCGCAGTCTTTGGCCGCAACAGCAGGACAGCAGGGGGCCGCGGCCCCCTTTTTGCTGCGCAAAAAACGCCATTCCCGTCAAAATTTGCAGCAGAATCCGGTATGCTGTGGCGCGCAAGGTCGGTTTTGAGTGTTTTTGCGTCGGCCTGATTTTGCGCGGAATTCAATGCGCGGGCATAACCGTCGCCAAGAATCTCACAAAGCTGGAGAGCCGGAGAATGAAAACCCAAGTCAAAGCACTTGTTGTTGGCGGCGGCGCCGTCGGCACCTCGATTGCCTATCACCTGGCCAAAGCCGGCTGGGAAGACGTCATGCTGATCGAGCGTGACGAGCTGACCTCCGGCTCCACCTGGCACGCAGCCGGCCTTCTGCCGCTGTTCAACATGTCCTATGCGACCACCCACATCCACAAGTACTCGGTCGATTTCTACAAGACCCTGGAAGAGGAAACCGGCCTGAACGCAGGTTTCGCCGTGGTGGGCAACCTGCGCATGGCACAGACCCAGGAGCGCATGGACGAGTACATGCTCTATGCCTCCACCGCCGAGACCTGCGATGTGGCTTATGAATGGCTGACCCCGGAGCAGATCAAAGAGCGCTGGCCGCTGATCGAGACCGGCGATCTGAAAGGTGCGATCTACCACACCGAAGACGGCTACATTAACCCGGCAGACGTGACCCAGGCGATGGCCAAGGGCGCCCGTCAGCGCGGCGTCGAGATCGTCCGCAAGCTGCAGGCAGACGCGTTCCACTGGACCGGCACCCACTGGGAAGTCACCTGCACCAAGATGGTCGAAAAAGGCGGCAACCTGGTGCCCTCCGACGAGCAGGTGGTGATCACCGCCGAGCACGTCGTGACCGCATCCGGCAACCACGCGCAGCGCACCGCCAAGATGCTGGGCATCAAAATGCCTGCAATCCCGGTCGAGCACACCTTCATCGTCATGGACAAGGACCCCGAGCTGGTCAAATGGCGTGAAGCCGGCAACCCCGAGCACCCCGTTGTGCGCGACGCCGACAATGAATCCTATGCCCGCGAAGAGCGCGGCGGCTGGATCCTGGGCATCTACGAGCGCGGCGCACCGGCGCAGTTCGAGCACGGTGTTCCGGACAGCTTCCGTGCCGACCTGTTCCCGCTGGATCTGGACCGGATCGCAGAACAGTACATGGCAATGGCAGAGCGCGTGCCGTCCTGCGCTGAATCCGGCCTGAAAGACGACTTCAACGGCCCGATCTGCTACACCCCCGACGGCAACCCGCTGGTCGGCCCGGCTCCGGGCCTGCGGAACATGTGGCTGGCGGAAGGCTTCTCCTTCGGCATCACCGCCGCTGGCGGCACCGGCTACTACCTGGCGCAGATGATGGTGGACGGCGAGGCCGAGATCGACATGGCGTCGCTCGACCCGAAACGCTACTCCTCCAACTGGATGACCACCGAGTTCGCGGCCCGCAAGAACGAAGAGTGCTATGAGCACGTCTACATCCTGCACCACCCGGACGAAGAGCGTCCGGCAGCCCGCCCGCTGCGCACCGCGCCTGCGTTCGACCGCCAAAAGGCCCGCGGCGCACAGTTCGGCTGGGTCAACGGCTGGGAACGCCCGAACTACTTCGGCCCGCTGGACGCACCGGAAAACTTCGACCACGACGCCCGCTCCTTCCGCCGCGGCGGCTGGTGGCAGTATGCTGTGGAAGAGGCGAAAGCCGTCCGCGAAGGCGTTGGCCTGATTGACGCAACCGCCTTCACCAAGCACGTCGTCAAAGGCCCCGGTGCCACCCAGTTCCTGGACTGGTTCACCTGCAACAAACTGCCGAAGGTCGGCCGCATCAACCTGACCTACGCGCTGACGGTCTATGGCACCACCCGCACTGAGTACACCATCGTCCGCAACGGCGAGAACAACTACTATCTGGTCTCCGCCGGCGCCTGGTCCGAATATGACGCGGACTTCCTGCGCAAAGCGGCCGAAGACAAGATGGAAGAGTTCGGCTATATCGAGATCCAGGATGTGACCAGCCAGTGGGGCGTCTTCGCCATCGCAGGCCCCAAGTCCCGCGATGTGCTGAAAGAGGTGATCGTCGACGCCGATCCGGAAACTGCACTGTCCAACAAGCGCTTCCCCTGGCTGTCGGCCAAGCAGATCGAACTGGGCATGTGCCCGGTCAATGCGATCCGCGTGGCCTACACCGGTGAGCTGGGCTGGGAACTGCATCACCCGATCGAGATGCAGAACTACCTGTTCGACCTGCTGGAGAAAGCGGGCGAGAAGCACGGCATGAAGCTGGTCGGTGCGCGCGCCCAGAACTGGCTGCGCCAGGAGAAATCCTACCGCGCCTTCGGCAACGAACTGGGCCGCGACGCGACCCCGCTGGAAGCCGACCTGCCGCGCTTTGTCGATCTGGAGAAGGACTTCCACGGCAAGGACAAGCTGGTCGAGACCGGCGTCCGCGTGAAGTGCTGCACCCTGCTGATCGACGGCCCGTCGGACGCCGATCCCTGGGGCCGCGAGGCGCTCTATGCCGCAGACAGCACCCGTGTGGGCCGCCTGACCTCTGGCGGCTACTCGGTGGCCTTCGAGAAATCCATCGGCATGGGCTATGTGAAGCCTGACTACGCGGTGGAAGGCACCAAGCTGAAGGTCAAGATCCAGGACAAGCTGTGGGATGCGGTCGTCACCTGCGACAGCCCCTACGATCCGAAGAACGAGACCATCCGTCAGAACGGGTGATGTCCGGTCCGGACCCCTCGGGGTCCGGCAATCCGTCCGGTGGACGGATTGAGGAGATCACGGGCGGAGCCCTGGATTTGACGGAAGAGATGAAGAAGCCCCGGTCATTGGCCGGGGCTTTTTTGTTAGGGCCGCATGATCTCCACGCTCGGCCAAAGCGTCAGGCGGTAGGCACATTGGAATGACACAAGCCGACAGAGGGCGCCCGTGGTTTGCGTAGCCTGCGCTATCTGTCCCGCCCCGGCTCGCTTGGGTCACTTGAAAACAGCGCAATCTTGTTGCCCTGCGGGTCGCGCAGGTAGCCGACATAGAAGCGCGGCCCGTAGGAAGCGCGGAACCCCGGCGGACCCTCGTCAGAGCCGCCTGCGGCAAGGGCGGCGGCGTGCAGGTTGCGCACCTGCTTTTGATTGCGGGCCTGGAATGCGACCATCGACCCGTTTCCAGCCGAGGCCGGGCGCCCGTCGAAGGTAGGCTTGACGTAGAAATCAGGCAGAACAGGAGACTGCCCCGGCTGAACGGGCAGCGCGAAACTCAGCCCTTCTGGGCCTTCCTCCAGGCCGTAGCCGAGAGCCGGCAAAAACGCAGAATAGAAGCGTTTCGCAAGAGCAATGTCATCCGCGCCGACTGTGACATAGGCAATCATGCAGGGGTGTTCCTTCCGAACGTGCGGCCATTCACCTAAGACTTCTGCAAGTTTGTAAGGTGGCAGGGGCTCCGGCTCAACACCGGGGTCTTCAAATCAACCCCTCCCGCCCGTCGCCATTCGGATATGAAATCCGAAGGCTCCCGTTGGGCCAGGCAGGGCGCGCTAAAGG
>NZ_JBSWYB010000062.1:0-12027 GCF_056160905.1 Leisingera sp. ABD4_442
AGCCGAGGTCTTCGAAACCAACCTGATGGAAATTCAGAACCGATTGGAATAAAACAGGATATCAGAAACTGCACTTCGCCGTGAGTTCACACTGGGCACATTCTATTCTAGCTTGCGACATTTCCTGTAACCTACTGGGAAAACGGGAGGATGAGCATGGGACACAAAGAGATAGACCTGCATGAGCGACGCCAGATTGAGCGGCTGCTGAACGCAAAAGCGACAATCGCGCAGATCGCGGCAAAGCTGGAACGTCACCGCTCGTCGATTTACCGCGAGATCAAGCGCAACCGCTTTGACGACGACGAGCTGCCCGAGCTGAATGGCTACTATGGCGTGGCGGCACAGCAGAAAGCGGCGGATCGCAGGAGGCGCAGGCGCAAACTTATCCGCCTGCCCCATCTGCTGGGCGCGGTGATCGAAGGTTTCGAGGCTGGCTGGTCACCTGAGCAGATTGCTGGCCGGATGCGCCAAGAAGGATCGGACATCTCAGTCTGCCACGAGACGATCTACGCCTATGTGTACTCTCGCGAAGGTCAGAACGAAGAACTGGCGCGTTATCTGCCAGAACGGCGCCGTAAGCGGAAACCGCGATACGCGCGCAAGCCACGCGGCAACGTCTTTCCCTTAGAAACCAGCATTCACAATCGGCCTGACGCAATCAACGACCGCAGTCAATTCGGAAACTGGGAGGGCGATTTGATGATCTTCGAGCGCGCTCAGGGCACAGCGAATGTCGCCACGCTGATCGAGCGGAAGACCCGCTACACCGTTCTGCTAAGGAACAACGACCGGAAGTCTCGGCCGCTGATGAACCGGCTGATCAATGAAATGTCGCCCCTGCCCTCTGAGGCGCGCCGCTCCATCACCTTCGACCGCGGGTTCGAGTTCACTTCATGGCGCGAGCTCAACAAAGGCATGGGCACAAAAGCCTGGTTCTGTGACCCGCAGGCGCCCTGGCAGAAGGGATCAGTGGAGAACATGAACAGACGTGTGCGTAGATATCTGCCACGGGATGCGCAACTTCTGACGCTGACAAATCAATATATGAGGTTGATTTGTCAGCGCCTCAACGGAACACCCAGGAAGTGCTTGGGATACCGCACGCCCGCAGAGGTGTTCGGCGAAGAGCTAAGGAAACTTGGATGAACCCGGAGATGTCGCAACCAGGTTAGAGCCCACATGGGAGCGCGCTACCCTGAAGTGCGACTCCTATTAGAAAACAACGAGTTATCTAATGGGAGAACATCGCATGGGGGCTGTGTATTCGCAACTTTCCGTTCAGGAACGGCGCAAGATTGAGAACTGGTGGCACGCTAAAGTGCCCGTCAGAGAGATGGCGCGTGTCTTGAAGCGCCACAAATCGACGATCTTTCGCGAGATCAAACGTAACTTTTGGGCTGATGATGCGTTCCCGAAGAAGTATGCGGGATACTTCGGTCATGCTGCTCAATTGCAGACGGACAAACGCCGGTCCGTGCAGCGAAAGCTGATCCGGCATCCAGACCTGTGCAGGACGGTGATCGCACGCATCAAACAAGGTTGGACGCCCGAGCAGATCGGCAATCGCATGATCTATGAAGGCGCGAAGCTGCGTGTCTGCCAGGAAACGGTCTATCGCTATATCTATTCCAAAGAAGGCATGGACCAAGAGCTCTGGTGGTACCTGCCCGAGCACCGAAAGTCGCGCAGACCTCGCCGGGCAAGGAAACGCCAGGCGCCCAAGAACCGCTGGATACAGCAAGACCGTCGCAATCCAGAGAAATCTGCGATCCAATCCGATCTTGAACGCGAGATCGCCGAGCTGCGGAAAGAGAACCGTATGCTCCGGGAGGAGAGGGATGTTCTAAAAAAGGCCACCCAGTTCTTCGCGGAGAGAAGCAAATGAGGTTCGCCTTCGTTGAAGAACACCGTGACGAAATTTCGGTGAACCGGCTCTGTGAGATTATGGAGATCAGCCCACGCGGCTATCGGGCATGGCGCAGCCGGCCGCTTAACAACAGCCAGCGCAAGGACATGGTTGTCCTGGCCCACAGGCGCGACGCTCATCATGCAGCGTCAACCAGAGCAATCCCAGAACCGCGTCGTCAATCTTGTCCTCTTCGATCTCCATAAACAACGGGTATCACATCACAGAGCCAAAGGGACCGCGGTCTTCGCCGGAGCCTTACGGGTCAAACACCTAGGGGTGTTGATCTGATTTGTGTGAGGATGTTTCTGAGTTAAGAGAAGTGTCTTAATGCCAAGCCCCTCTCGAAGAGCTACCAGCCCCGAAAATCGCTAAGAGCACTTTCGGAGACTTTGCCTGATTGGGCATCACAAAGAGCTTGGACCAGCATTTCTGCGCCTTCCTCGCCTTCCGCCCGAGACAGCACAAGCGGCGGGGTCAGTTCAATGACATTGGATCTTGTACCGACGTAATAGGCGATAAGCCCAAGCTCCCATGCCCGGAAAACTGTCTGCCGCGCTAACGCCGGATCTGGCGTGACACCATCATCCTGTGTCAGTTCGAGGCCGATAGCCAGGCCGCGCCCCCGCAGGTGCACGTTCTGTCGCCGAGATTGGAGCGCACCCCGCAGAATGTTTATCAGATGGCCCCCTGCCCGCTCCGCATTTGCGGCCAGATGCTCAGCTTCGATTGCATCCAAGACCGCCAGTGCCGCTGTAGCGCAAACCGGGTTTCCATGCGTGGTTTGCATGGAAAAGGCCTGTGCAAAGTTCAGGATGTCAGCAGGGCCAACAATTGCCGAAACCGGAAGCCCGCCTCCCAATCCCTTGCCAAAAACCACGATATCCGGTATGAAATTCTCATGTTCGAAGCAATGCAGGCGGCCGGTGCGGCCCAGCCCGACTTTGACCTCGTCACAGACCGTCAGAATTCCATATCTGCTGCAAATCCCGGCCAAACCCGAAAGAAAACCGGGCGGCGGCACGATGAGGCCGCCGTCGGATAGGATCGGTTCGATGAAGAGCGCGGCCACGTCTTCACCCGGGCAAGCGTCCCGCAGAAGGTTTTCGAAATACTGTAAAAGCGCCTTGCCGCTGGCATCCCCCTCAAAGGGTCGCTTAGGGTCGGGAAAAGGCAGCAGTGTAAGATGGCCGCTGCGTGCGGCGTGGGCTTGCGCCGGATGGCCCGATACAGCCATCGATCCAGCAGTGCCGCCGTGATAGGCGCCTTCAAAGGCCAGAATACGGGGCCGCCCTGTGGCCACAGCCACCGCGCGGGCAACGGTTTCATTGGCATCACTGCCCGAATGCCCCAGCCAGATCCGGCGGTCATCCGCGCCCGGTGTGATTTCCAGCAGCCGCTCTGCCAGCTGCGTTGCCGCTGCATTGGCTCCGGACAAAACAGAGGCGCCCGCCTGACGGTTCAGCGCTTCGGTGACACGGCTGGTCCATTCCGGATGCGCATACCCCAGGCTGGCGGCTCCCCAGCTGGCGGAAAAATCCAGCCGCCAACGGCCTGTGTCGTCCTGCAGCCGGCAGCCGGCTCCGCGTACGGCCATCTGCGGAAAAAAGCGCAGTTTCTGAAGCGCCGAGAGGACCGCGCCATCCTTCTGATATCCGGATGGCCCTTCCATCACGCGGCCGCCAGCTCGGCCAGCAGCTGTCCGGTGGAAATCTGACGGCAGTACCCGCTGACCGTGCGCAGCGAATTGTCGTGGCGCTCCTGGCTGTAGGTCATGCAGGCATCGGTTACCTGCGTCACCAGATAGCCCAGATCACAAGCATCCCGGATCGCGCTTTCCACGCATTGGTCGGTGATAATGCCGGACACCACCAGCTGCCGGACCCCCAGATTGCGCAGCACGTAGTCGATATGGGTTGAGACAAAGACCGAGGACGAGGATTTTGGAAAGACGATTTCGTCCTCACCAGGGGCCAGCTCGTCGATCACTTTGCCGTCCCAGGAGCCTTTGGGCACGTTGAACCCGGTGATCTTGTAATCAAGGCTCCGGTCCCGCCCGTCTTTGGTCAGGCTTTCGATGGTGGTATAGATCACTTCAGCCCCCGCGCTGCGGAAGCCGCTCTGCAGCTGCTGCATTCTAGGGATCACGCGGCTGCGCATCTGTTCAAAAAACCAGCCGTATTTTGCCTGAAACTCCGCATCAGACAGATCCTTGAATTCTGCGCCGTCCCGATGGGCAGCAAAGTTCTGCACGTCAATGAACAACAGCGCAGCATGGGCCGGGTCGACCGGAACATCACGTGAGAGCTGCATTGCGGGTCTCCTCCAGATAGGTTTCAATCATGTCCGCTAGGCGGCCGCCCCAAAGAGCCTGCCCGGCATCGGTTGAGATTTCATCATTGCGGATCTCAATCAGGCTGTGCGGCAGGCCGCGTGCTTCGCCGTGCTTGGGAATAAACCAGTCGGATGCATCCTCAACCTGATAGGGCTCATTCATTCCGATGGTCAGATGCGGGCAGCGGCTGGCCAGCAGATCTGCCAGCCGTTCCGAAGTCGCAGTGTCCCGCCGGAAAAGAAAGCTGGCCTCCCAGGGCCGGGCGTTCCCCTGCAGCACCGGTGTGAAACTGTGCAGCGACAAAACAAGCCGGATTGTTCCCCGGTCCAGCTGCGCTGCTATCCGGTTGTGGAAGGGGTGGAAGATTTCCGTTTCGCGCTGCTGGCGCCTGCCGGGGTTGAGCCCGGCGTTTCCTGGGACGTGCAGCCCGTCGGCCAGGGCGGCCGAGGAATCCGGCGCCTCGGGCGGCCGGTTGCAGTCTATCACCAGGCGGCTGTAACGCTGCAGGATGGCAGTTGCGCCCAGCCGTCTGGCCAGATTCCGGGTAACGGCGGCGGCACCGATGTCCCAGGCCACATGGCGCTGCATCTGATCATCAGTCAGCCCAAGCCGGTCCAGCGCTTGCGGCACCTGCTGCCCAGCGTGTTCGCAGATCAGCAAAACAGGACTTGAACTGTAGGGGTGCAGGATCTCCACCGGATCGGGGTCCGTGCCCTGAAGAAGCCTGGTCGTTTGCGCTGCTGTCATTGGCTCAGACCTTCTCGGCTTTGAGGGTTGCGGCAGGCAGCAGGCCGTTCGGCCGCAGCAGCAGAACCGTTACAACCAGGCTCAGCCCGATTGGTTCGCGGAACTCCTGCAACTCTGCGGGCAGAAAGGCTGCCAGGTAAATCTCGATGAAGCCCAGCAGAAAGCCGCCCGCTACAGCTCCGCGCAAGCTGCCCAGCCCGCCCAGAATGGCCGCGATGAAGGCCTTGAGAACAGGGGTGAATCCCATCAACGGATCGACCGAGGCCCGCTGCGACACCCAAAGGACGGCGGCAACGCCCGCCAGCAGGCCGGACAGCGCAAAGGCAGCCGCAATCACGCTATTGGCGCGGATACCCATCATCCGGGCGACCGAAAAGTCCTCAGCAGCGGCGCGCATGGCGATGCCGTATTTCTGCTTGGCCATGAACCGGTCCAGAAACACCAGCATGACGATGGTTGCCAGTATGGCGATCAGCTTGTTCACTCCGATCACCAGGCCATTCAAGCTGAGGCTTTGCGACAGAAAGTCCGGCAGCAGCACCGGCTGCGAGCGGGCCGAGATCAGGTTCTGGAACAGCACCTGCAGGATCATCGCCACCGCAAAGCTGGTGACCAGCATGGTTGCGCCGGAGGCGTTGCGCACCGGGCGGAAGGCCACCCGCTCCATCAGCATGGCGGCAGCCATTGCGGCGGCCAGCGCCAGCACCACCGACATGGCAAAAGGCATCCCTGCCAAGCCGCAGTACATCAGCACATAGCCGGCAATGGTCATCAGTTCGCCATGGGCGAAATTGATCAGCCCCATGATTGAAAACACCACCGCCAGCCCCAGCGCCAGCAAGGCGTAGGTGCCGCCAAGCGCGACTGCGTTCACGGTCTGCTGCAGAAACAGATCCACTTCAGCTTCCTCCCAGATAGGCATCTTGCACAGCTGCAGAGCTGCTCAGGTCTGCCGCTGTGCCCGTCACTTCGACCTCGCCGCTGGCAAAGACATATCCGCGGTCCGCGATCTCCAGCGCCATTCCCGCGTTCTGCTCAACCACCATGATCGTGATCCCCTTGCCGCGCAGGGCGGTGATCAGCTCGAAGACCTGCTCGACAATTTTCGGCGCCAGCCCCAGCGACGGCTCATCCAGCAACAGCAGTTTCGGCCCGCTCATCAGCGCCCGGCCGATCGCCAGCATCTGCTGCTGCCCGCCGGAAAGCGTCCCCGCGTATTGCCTGCGCCGCTCTGCCAGGATCGGGAACAGCTCGTAAACCCAGTCCCAGGCGGCCCGGACAGCCTGCGCATCAGAGATTGCGAATGCCCCCATGCGCAGGTTTTCCTCCACCGTCAGCGCGCCAAAGACACGCCGCCCCTCGGGCGACAGGGTCATCCCCCGCACCGCCAGGGTTTCCGGCAGCGCTCCGGTGATATCCGTGCCATCGAATTCCACCTGCCCGCCTGCCTTGGACACCAGCCCGGCCAATGCGTTCAGGGTCGAAGACTTGCCTGCACCATTGGCGCCCATCAAGGCGACGATTTCGCCCTGATGCACCTCCAGGCCGACGCCGCGCACGGCCTGAACCGCACCGTAAGACACCTGCAGATTGCTGACGGTAAGAAGCGCGCGCGGCATCGGCTGATCCTCTTACTGGAACTTCGGCGCCGGGATCAGGCCCGCGTCCGGCGAGGGTTGCCCGACCAGCTCGCGCGCACCATCCTTGACCCGGATCAGCGTGACCTCGCGCACCGGCATGCCGTCGGTGCCTCTGTAGGTGATCAGGCTGGTCGCGCCGCGGACATTTTCCAGCCCGGCAATGGCATCCCGCAGTCCCTGCGCATCGGTCTTGCCGTCATTGGCCATAACCGCAGCTTCCAGCACCTTGATCAGATCATATCCGATTGCATTGAACACGGTTTCGGACTCAGCGCCGGTCGAGGCCTTGAACAGATCATTAAAGGCTGCCAGCTCACTGCCTTCCGCTGCGTATCCGGCGGTGGTGAACACCACGCCATCCGCGGCCTTGCCAAGGGCAAAGGTTGTCGGGCTGTCGATCCCGTCAGAGCCGATCACCTGCGCCGTCACATTCGCGGCCCTCAGCGACTTCAGGAAGGATGGGAAATCGGGCTCGTAGGCTGACGTCATGATGACGTCGGGCTGGGGATCCATCGCCGCAATCCTGGTGGCTATCGCCGAAAAGTCCTGCTGGCCGATGGAATAGGTATCACGCCCTATGACCAAACCGCCCAAAGCCTCCATGACGTCGGCAAAGTAAAGCGGCATGGATGTGTACTGGCTGTCAGGCGAGTGCAGGATATAGGCGTTGCGGTGCCCCTGCTCATAAGCCCAGGAGGCTGAGACGGTAGCCTGCACATTGTCGCCCGGGAAATTGGCAAAGACATAGTCGCCGCCGATCAGCGGCAGGGTGGGCGAGGACGCGCAGGTCGAAATCGCCGGGATCTTGGCAGAGTCGACAATCCCCGCCGCAGCCAGCCCCGGGTCAGCGTCACAGGGCAGAACGATCGCAGATACGCCGGCATCGGCCAGTTCCTGCACCGCAATCGCGGTCTGGGCAGTGTCGGACCGGACATCCTTCTCGATCAGCTCGATCCGGGTACTGCCGCCAATCCCTCCGGCTGCGTTGATCTCCTCCACCGCAATGCGCAGCCCGTCAATGACCGGCGCGTCATAGGGGGCCAGCCCGCCGGTCTGGGCGGTCGCCACGCCAATTGTCAGCGTTTCAGCCAGGGCTGCCGAACCCATTCCGGCCAGAACAGCCGTTGAAAAAAGCAGATGTTTCATGTCTTCCTCCCAGTTTTGTCAGGTGTACGCGGCTTGGCCCAGATAGGCGTCGATCACCGCCGGTGATTTGCGGACCTCGGCCGGGGTGCCCCCAGCGATCATCCGGCCTTCGTTCAGCACAAGGATCCGGCTGCAAAGCTGATTGATCAGCTTCAGGTCATGATCGACGATCAGAATGCCCAGCCCCAGGTCGTGGCTCAGCTGCCGCAGGGTTTCCATCAGCGCATCGGTTTCTTCCCGGTTCATGCCCGCAGCCGGTTCGTCCAGGAACAGAAGCGACGGGCGGCAAGCCAGGGCGCGGGCGATTTCAACCCGACGCTGATCGCCATAGGACAGGGTGCCGGCATCCGCTTCGGCAAATTTGGCGATCCCCATCCGCTCCAGCGCCTGACCGGCCCGCGCTTCTGCCGAAGCACCGCCATGTGTCGACAAGGCAGCAACCAGCACGTTCTGATACACGCTCAGCTCTCCAAACAGGCGGATGTTCTGAAACGTGCGGGCAATCCCGTTGCTGGCATACTGGTGCGCCGGCAGCCCGGTCAGTGTTCTGTTGCCGGTGCTGACCTGACCAGCACTCGGCTGCAAAACGCCGGACAACATGTTCATCACCGTGGTCTTGCCGGAGCCATTTGGACCAATCAGCCCGGTGATCTCCCCGGACCGCAATTCAAGCGAGACACCGTCGACGGCCACCAGCCCGCCAAAACGCATGGTCAGGCTTTCTGCACGGACCGTAACCGGAGCTGCCGCTTCGCTATCCTCCCGGGACGCGGCCTGACGTTTGCGATGCGGCAGCCGCTCTTCCCATTCCTTGATCCCGGCGAGCCCGCCAGATTTGTAGAACATCGCAATCAGAATGATCAGGCCAATGCCGATCTGTGTGGTGCCGAAGAACTGCGGCAGCTCGATCCCGCCAATGCTGGCCCCGGATTCAAGGCGGCGCAGCACCTCTGTCACCAGCGTAATCACAACCGCACCGGCCAGCGCGCCCGTCACCGTGCTCATACCGCCGACAATCAGCATGCTGAGCAGAAAGAACGTATCGGTGAAATAGAACTTCTTGGGGCTGAATGCGCCGAGAAAATGGGCCAGCAGGGCACCGGCCACCGCCATCGCCATCGCGCTCAGCACCCAGGCCTTCAGGCGCTCGCGCGGGATATTCACGCCAACGGCGGTTGCGGCAATGGCATTGTCGCGGCCGGCCCGCAGCCGCAGCCCTGGGACCGAGTCGCGGTATAGGCGCGCTGCCGCAAGCACTAGCACACAGCAGATGACCGCCGTCCAGATGCCGGTCTCGCGCGGCACGCCGAAAAAGGTCTGCGCCCCTCGGGTCACGTCGCGCCAGCCGATCAGCACGCCATGCGTAATGATCAGCAATCCCAAAGTCGCAATTGTTGCCGCAGACCCCTCCAGCCGTCCCAGAGCCAGCCCCAGCACAACAGCAACGGCCCCGGTCAGAAGAACAGCGCAGATCAAAGCAGGCACCAGGCCCAGCTCCAGATGGATCAGCCATTCCGGAAGATTGGGCAGCGTGGCCTGCTTCAGCCGTACCGGAAGCGTTAGCAGCGACGAGGCATAAGCGCCGATGGCCATGAACGACAGATGCCCGAAGCTCAGGATGCCGCAGTTGCCGCTGTAGAGCCCGATCCCGGCAACCGCAATCAGCGAAATCATCAGCACCGTCAGGCTGCGCGACACCGCGGGACCGCCCAGATGCGAGAGCAGCAGAACCGCCACGGCCAGCAAAACAAAGCCGGACAGGGCAAAAACAAGATGCCGCAAGGGTGCAGTGAACATGGCGATTCCCATCTGATTTGAGCTCATCATATTGATTGATTTTTTTCATCGTCAACAAATTTTGTAATTGATGATTGATTTTTTTCATTGCACATTATGCGGAAGAGGAGGCAGGACAGGTCATGGCCATTCGCAAACTCATCGAAGAAAAATCAGCGGATCTGACAGCGTCGGAACGCAAACTTTCCGCTGCGATTCTCGCGGATTACCCCTTTGCCGGCCTGGCACCGATCCAGGTTCTGGCGGAACGCAGCAATGTCTCGGCCGCCTCGATTTCGCGCTTTGTCGCCAAGCTGGGCTACAAGGGGCTGCAGGATTTCCAACAGGCTTTGATCAGCGAACTGAAGGAAGGGCAGAAGTCGCCGCTGGACCTGCACACAACCCAGCAATCCGTCGAAGGGCACTTCCTCAACGGCTTCATGAAACGCACCGAACTGCTGCTGCAGGAGACCGCGCAAATTGTGTCCGAAGCGCAGTTTGAACGGGTCTGCAATGAACTGGCCAACGAAAAACGCAGCCTGTACCTGATCGGCGGCCGAATGAGTGACGCCATCGCGCAATATCTGACCCGGCATCTCCGCCAGTACCGGTCCAACGTCTTTCACATTCCCGCCGATCCCGAGATCTGGCCCGAGTACCTGCTGCGCATCAACGCCCGCGACACCGTTTTTCTGATCGACTTCCGCCGCTACCAGAAAACCCTGGAGCGCCTGGCTGATTTCGCCGCACGGGAAAAGAACGCCCAGATCATCCTGATGACCGATAAATGGATGTCTCCGGTGTCCCAGCACGCCTCCGAGATCCTCCCCGTTTCAATCGAAAACGGCACCGTCTGGGACAGTTATGCCGCCGCGCTTGCCCTGGCCGAAGCGATCATCACCCGCATCACCACCCAAAACTGGGATCAAACCCGCAACCGCATTCAGTCCTGGGACGCCATGCGCCTGAACTTTGGAGAAAACGATGATCTCTAATCCGCTGATCCTTGCTGTTACGTCCGACCTTTCGGGCAAAGCCCGGGGCAAGGCTTTTCCCGCGGCAGATCTTGAAAAACGCCTTGAAAAAGGCGTGGGCTGGGTTCCGGCCAATGTGCAGATCACCTGCTTTGACACGATCGCCGACAGCCCGTTCGGCTCGCTCGGCGATCTGGCCTTGATCCCCGATCAGGACAGCGAAGCGCGGGTGGACTTTCAGGACGGCGGCCCGGTGGAGCACTTCATGCTGGGCGACATCGTCAGCCTGGAGGACAGCAGCCCTTGGGCGTTCTGCACCCGCTCGATCCTCAAGACCGCGCTTGAACGGCTGAAACGGGTAGCCGGAGTTGAAGCCGTCGCGGCCTTTGAGCATGAGTTTCAACTGAAAACCGGCACAGCGCAGCCCGGTGAAGGTTTTGAACTGCAGGCGTTTTCAAAACACCGGGCACTGGGCGAAACCCTGACCGCCGCGCTTGAGCAGGGCGGCATCGTGCCGGACACGTTCCTCAAGGAATTCGGCGCCGCGCAATTCGAAATCACCAACGCCCCTGCCCCGGGCGTGACAGCAGCCGACTGGGCAGTGAAATTGCGGGAAATCACCCGCCTGACGGCCAGACGGCTGGGCCAGGAGGCCACCTTTACCCCCATCCGCGATTCTGAAGGTGTCGGCAACGGCGTGCACCTGCACCTCAGCTTCCGCAATCTGGACGGGCAGCCCGCAACCCATGATGCAGAAAATCCTTACGGCATGAGCCAGCTCACTTCGCAGTTCATCGCCGGCGTCCTGAAATACCTCGACTCGATTCTGGCCTTCACCGCGCCATCGGCCATCTCTTATTTGCGCCTCACCCCGCACCGCTGGAGCGCAGCCTTCAACAACCTCGGCTACCGCGACCGCGAAGCATCAGTGCGGATTTGTCCGGTCTCGGCTACCTCGGCTGAGGGCATCAGCAAACAGTACAACTTCGAGATCCGCGCCCTGGATGCGGCGGCCTCGCCCCACCTAGCTATGGCCGCGCTGATCCATGCCGGCACGCAAGGGATCGAGGACGCCCTGGCGGAACCGGAAGTGACACAGGATGATCTGTCGCTCTTGCCGGAACCGGATCTGGCACAACGCGGTTTTCTGCGGCTTCCGCAGAACCTCGGCGAAGCACTGGCACGGCTGGAGGAGAATGCAACCGTACGCGGCTGGTTCGATCCGGATTTTGTTCCTGTGTACCTCAGCCACAAACGGGCTGAACTTGCGCATGTGGATGGAATGGACGAGAAGGCTCGTCTGGCTCTTTACGAAGCCGTTTACTGAGGGGTTCCAGTAGGTTGTAACGAAAGCTGTGTCTTACTGCACAAACCGGCTAAAAGATAAACCGTGTAGCTCGAGCATGAAATGAGCTACTCCCCGAAAATCGGACACTGATGGTGTGGATGCCCCACCCCCAACAGCCTGCTTCGTGGCAAGCTGTTGAGGTTGGTCCAATA
>NZ_JBSWYB010000063.1:0-11253 GCF_056160905.1 Leisingera sp. ABD4_442
CACACAAACCCTGACCTCGGTTGCGCTGGGTGGGGTCTATTCCCTCTCCTTCTTTTTTTTTTTTTCCCACACTTCCCCCTCTTTGCTCTCTCCCCCCCCCCTCCCCTCCCCCCCCCCCCCCCCCCAAGGCCGCCAAGTAGCGCCCGGCACCAGCCGGGGGATCTGCGGGTGCGGGAGTACCGCCTTTGCCGAATGCCGCGAAAGCTTGCCCTCAAACGCAAAAAAACCGCATCGGATGATGCGGTTTTCTGCATGTCGCTGGTGCGGATCTTAGCCCTGGCGCGCTTTGAACTTGCGCTGGGTCTTGTTGATCACGTACACGCGGCCCTTACGGCGCACAACCCGGCAGTCGCGGTGCCGGTTCTTCAGCGAACGGAGCGAGTTCTTGACCTTCATGGCCTCTCTCCTTGTCTGCGGCGCGAACCAGCGCCTGGGTTAGCGGGTGCTTGGGCCGGAGCCGAAGCAGTGAATGAATGGTGGGCGATACAAGGATCGAACTTGTGACCCCTTCGATGTCAACGAAGTGCTCTACCGCTGAGCTAATCGCCCACTCTGGCCTGCGCTGCCTCCTGCCCCTTAGAAGTGAAAGGGGCGCGGGGTGCCGCGCCGGTGAGGGGGTCTATAAATAGAGTCGCGCAGAGGTGCAAGAGCTTTTGACCGCAGAAATTTCCGCTCTATGCTGTTTCTTGCAGAAGAAGCACCGGAGCAAGGATGCCTGACACAGCGTTTTCCGTGATTTCGCCGCAGAAACTGGCCTCGGCGGTGGTTTTTGCCTCTCCGCACAGCGGCACGGACTATTCCGATTCCTTTCTGGCACAGTCGATTCTGGGGCGGAAGGCGATCCGCAGCTCCGAGGATGCTTTTGTCGACCAATTGTTTGCCGCTGTGCCCGAATTCGGCGCACCGCTGCTGACGGCGGCGAAGCCGCGGGCCTATCTGGACCTGAACCGGTCGCCCGATGAGCTGGACCCGGCGCTGATCGAAGGCGTGCAGAAGCGGGGGCAGAACCCGCGGGTGGCGTCGGGGCTGGGGGTGATTCCCCGGGTGGTTGCCAATGGCCGCGCTATTTACCGGGGCAAGCTGCCGATGGCTGAGGCGGAGCGGCGGATCCGCTGCTATTGGCAGCCCTACCACACAGCGCTGAAAGGGCTTTTGGAGCAAGCACAGCGGCAGTTCGGCCAGGCGATTCTGGTGGATTGCCATTCCATGCCGCATGAGGCGGTCGAGACAATGGCCCAAGGCAGGTCCGGCAAGCCCGAGGTGGTGCTGGGGGACCGGTTCGGAGCCGCTGCCGCCAGTGAGATTGTCGACCGGATTGAGGCGGCTTTTGCGGCTGCCGGCCTGAAGGTCGCCCGCAACACGCCTTTTGCCGGGGCCTATATTGCCCAGACATACGGCCGGCCATCCCGGCAGCAGCATGCGGTTCAGATCGAAATTGACCGGGCCTTGTATATGGATGAGGCCAATATCCTGCCAAATGCCAATTTCGGCCGGATGCAGGCCCTGCTCCGCCAAGTGGTGGCGGAGATTGCCGCAATCGGGCGCGAAGAGCTGCCGCTGGCGGCGGAGTAGGCGCCGCCGGCCCGCGGGTCAGCGCAGGGCGCGGCCCTTGAGGATCGCGCTTTCGCCGAACCGTTTGCGGATGGCGTCGGTGGCACGCTCTGCTTCCGCCCGCTGGCCTGCTTGGGGATCCAGCAGATCGCCGGTTTCATCGGCCTGCGATTCGGGCACCAGATCCGAGATGCCGCAACCCAAAAGCCGGTAGGGGCCTTCGTTGCCGACCTGATCCAGCAGCCCGCGGGCGGTGCGGTAGATTCGGTCTGCGATCTGGGTCGGGCTGCGCAGGGTGACGCGCCGGGTCAGCGCCGAATGGTTGGCGCGTTTCAGCTTGAGCGTCACCACCCGGCCCGCCAGCTCCCGCGCCTTGGCCCGGTCCGAGACTTTCTCAGCCAGCCGCCACAGGTGGCCGTCGAGCACCTCCAGGCAGGCGGTGTCCTCAAAGAAGGTGGTCTCATTGGAGATCGACTTGATCGGCTCATGCGCAGAGACCCGGCGCCGGTCCTGGCCGCGGGCCAGATGCCACAGCCGGTCGCCCATGGAGCCGAAGCGGCTGTGCAGGGCGTCGCGGTCCCAGCGCAACAGGTCTGAGAAGGTCCGGATGCCGGCCTTATCCAGGTTTTCCTGCGCGGCCGGGCCGATGCCCCAGATCAGCCGCACCGGTTTTTCGCGCAGGAAATCGTCTGTCTCCGCCTTGCCGATCACCGAGAACCCGCGCGGCTTGTCGAGATCAGAGGCAACCTTGGCCAGGAACTTGTTGTGGGAAAGGCCGATGGAGCCGGTCACGCCCAGCTCATCCTTCATGCGTTTGACCAGCCGCGCCAGCATCACTGCGGGCGGTGCGCCATGCAGCTTTTCGGTGCCGGTGAGATCCATGAAGGCCTCGTCCAGCGATAGCGGCTCCACGTCCGGGGTCAGCTCATTCATCATCTTGCGGATTGCGCGGCTGACTTCGACGTAGACGCTCATCCTTGGCTTGATCACCACCGCATCGGGGCAGAGCTTGAGCGCCTGAAACATCGGCATGGCGGAGCGCACGCCGCGGATGCGGGCGACATAGCAGGCGGTGGAGACCACGCCGCGCTTGCCGCCGCCGATGATCACCGGCTTGGTGGCCAGTTCCGGATTGTCGCGTTTTTCGACGCTGGCATAGAAAGCATCGCAATCCATATGGGCGATGGTGAGGGCGAACAGCTCCGCATGCGCCTTGATCCGCGGGCTGCCGCAATGGGGGCAGCGCCGGGCGGAAGGGATCTGGCTCAGGCAGTCTCGGCAGAGGGCGTGCATCGGGCGGTCGCTGATTTCGGACAGGGTAAGTCTAGCTTGCGTCGAAGGCCTTGTCTTTAGCGCGGCAGGTTGCCAAGTGACAGATCATGACAGCATCAGGCGACAATTTTGCCGGCGCAAAGCTGGCGGTGTTTCTAAGGCAGGATCTGCTGGTCATCCAGCGCGATGACAAGCCGGATATTCCCTATCCGGGCCATTGGGACCTGCCCGGCGGCGGGCGCGAGGCGGAGGAAAGCCCGGCGGCTTGTGCGCTGCGCGAGACCTATGAAGAGGTGGGGCTTGTGCTGAAGCCGGATGTGCTGATCTGGTCCAGAGCGTACCAGCGGCCGCACGGGCGGGTCTGGTTCTTTGCCGCGCATCTGCCTGCGGCAGCGGCTGCGGACATCCGGTTTGGCAACGAAGGGCAGGGCTGGGCCTTGATGGCGCCGGAGGCCTATTGCGCGCACCCGCTGGCGGTGCCGCATTTTGCGGAACGGCTGCGGGAATACCTTGCGGTGCGGTCTGTGTGACTGTGGCCTGAAAAGAAAGATCCCCCGCTGGTATGCGGGGGGAAGGTGACGGGTCTCAGGAAGAAAAGCCCGTCTGGGGAGTGTCTCGGTCATAGAATCGCGCAGGCGCCGCTGTTTCGCAAAGAATGCGGGGGCAGCGGGCAGCCAGCGGCAAATCCTGTGTGGTTTTTTGGGCACAGGACGATTTGGCGCAGAACGCCTGGCTCTGGCGGGTTTCTTGAGCGAAATGAGGGAGTTGACGTAGCGTCACTATACTTTTGCGCCATAGCCAGAGGTGGCGGCATATGCTTAGCGCAAAAGATTTATTTCTGCCTAATTTTTAGGCGGAAGCGGCCTGCACCGCCGCCGGCGCAGGCAAATCACACCTGAACGGAGTGTTTCAACTGCGGTTCAGCTGTCAGGCTTGCGTGCCGGCCAGTTCGGCCAGGATGGCTTCAGCCGCAGCGCGGGGGCTTTCGGCCTGCCAGACCGGGCGGCCCACCACGATGTGGTCGGCGCCATCGGCAATGGCATTGGCCGGGGTGGCGACGCGCTTCTGGTCGCCAAGGGCGGCACCGGCGGGGCGGACGCCCGGGGTCACGATCAGCTTGCCCTCCGCCTCGGGCAGGGCGCGGATCAGGGCGGCCTCCTGCGGGCTGGCGATGACGCCGTCAGCGCCGGCGGCAAAGGCATTGCCTGCACGTTCCAGCACCAAGTCCCGCACTGCACCGTCTTTTATCAGCGCGCCATCCAGGTCCTGGCGGTCCAGCGAAGTGAGAATGGTGACGGCAAGGATCTTGAGGTCCTTACCTGAGGCACCTTCCTTGGCGGCGCGCACCACATAAGGGTCGCCATGCACGGTGAGGAAGTCGAGGTCGAACTGCGCCAGGCCGCGCACCGCGTTTTCCACGGTTGCGCCGATGTCGAACAGTTTCATGTCGAGGAAGATGCGCTTGCCGTGTTCCTGCTTCAGCTCATTGGCCAGCGCCAGCCCGCCGCCAGTCAGCATTCCCAGCCCGATCTTGTAAAAAGAGACCGCATCGCCCAGCTGCTCGGCCAGCTTGAGGCCCGCGATTGCATTGGGGACATCCATAGCAACAATCAGGCGGTCGTCGGCGCGCGGGGCTTGGGTCATGGCGGGGTCCTTTGGTGGCGGTTCGGCGTGAAACTGGCGTTTCATACGCAAGGGGCGGCGGTTCGGCAAGGCGCAGCGGGGCGCTCCCGCACCTGAAGCTGCCCCTGCGGGACAGATTGCAGTATTGGGCCGGGCGCCGCGCTGGCGCGGGGCGCGGTTGCGCCCGGTGGCGGCGGGCTGGGTGCAAAGTTGACGCAGGTCAGGGATTTGCTCACCTTTTGCGGAGACTATGGGTTGAAGCGGCGGGATCGCTTCCCAAATTGAACCTTGAGGCCCGGACCGGGGCGTGCCGCCTAGCGGGCGCTGCCAAAGACAGGGCGCTTGATAAAGGAGAGCAAGATGGACTTGAACAAGTTCACGGAGCGTGCACGGGGATTCGTGCAGGCCGCGCAGACCATTGCGATGCGCGAGGGGCACCAGCGGCTGGTGCCGGAGCATATTCTGAAAGCACTGATGGATGATGATCAGGGGCTGGCGAGCAACCTGATCTCCCGCGCGGGCGGCGCGCCTGCACGTGTCGCGGAGGCGGTGGAGGCTGCTGTCGCCAAGCAGCCCAAGGTGAGCGGCGATGCGGCCCAGATCTATCTGGATGGGCAGACCGCCAAGGTGCTGGATGAGGCCGCCAAGATTGCCGAGAAGGCGGGCGACAGCTTTGTCCCGGTTGAGCGTCTGCTGATGGCGCTGTGCATGGTGAAATCCAAGGCGAAGGAGGCCCTGGAGGCCGGCGCCGTCACAGCGCAGAAGCTGAATGAGGCGATCAACGATATCCGCAAGGGGCGCACCGCAGACTCGGCAACGGCTGAGGAAGGCTATGACGCGCTGAAGAAATACGCGCGCGACCTGACCGAGGCGGCGCGCGAGGGCAAGATCGACCCGATCATCGGGCGTGACGAGGAAATCCGCCGCTCGATGCAGGTGCTGAGCCGCCGGACCAAGAACAATCCGGTGCTGATCGGCGAGCCGGGCGTGGGCAAGACGGCGATTGCCGAGGGCATGGCGCTGCGCATCGTCAACGGCGATGTGCCGGAAAGCCTGCGTGACAAGCAGCTCTTGTCGCTGGACATGGGCGCGCTGATTGCCGGTGCGAAATACCGCGGCGAGTTCGAGGAACGCCTGAAGGCGGTGCTGACCGAGGTCACTGAGGCCGCGGGCGAGATCATCCTGTTCATTGATGAGATGCACACGCTGGTCGGGGCAGGCAAATCGGATGGCGCGATGGATGCGGCCAACCTGATCAAGCCGGCCCTGGCGCGCGGCGAGCTGCACTGTGTCGGCGCGACCACGCTGGATGAATACCGCAAATATGTGGAGAAGGACGCAGCGCTTGCCCGCCGCTTCCAGCCCGTCATGGTGACCGAGCCGACGGTGGAGGACACCGTGTCGATCCTGCGCGGCATCAAGGAGAAGTACGAGCTGCACCACGGGGTGCGGATTGCCGATGCGGCGCTGGTTTCGGCGGCGACGCTGTCGAACCGCTATATCACCGACCGCTTCCTGCCGGATAAGGCGATTGACCTGGTGGATGAGGCGGCCTCGCGCCTGCGGATGCAGGTGGACAGCAAGCCTGAGGCGCTGGATGCGCTGGACCGGCAGATCCTGCAGATGCAGATCGAGGAAGAGGCGCTGAAGCTGGAGGATGATGCGGCCTCCAAGGACCGGCTAACGACGCTGCAGAAGGAACTCTCGGACCTGCAGGAGCAATCCGCCGAGATGACCGCGCAGTGGCAGTCGGAACGGGACAAGCTGGCCTCGGCCCGCGACCTGAAGGAGCAGCTGGACCGTGCCCGCGCCGATCTGGAGATCGCCAAGCGGGAGGGCAATCTGGCCCGCGCAGGCGAGCTGTCTTATGGCGTGATCCCGGAGCTGGAGAAGCAATTGGCGGATGCCGAGGGCCGCGAGGAAAAGGGCCTGATGGTCGAGGAAGCCGTGCGGCCTGCGCAGATCGCCGAGGTGGTGGAGCGCTGGACCGGCATTCCGACCTCCAAGATGCTGGAGGGCGAGCGCGAGAAGCTGCTGCGCATGGAAGATGAGCTGCACCGCCGGGTGATCGGCCAGAATGCGGCTGTCACCGCCGTTGCCAATGCGGTGCGCCGGGCGCGCGCTGGCTTGAACGACGAGAACCGGCCGCTGGGTTCCTTCCTGTTCCTCGGGCCGACCGGCGTTGGCAAGACGGAGCTGACCAAGGCGGTTGCCGGTTTCCTGTTCGACGATGAGCACGCGATGGTGCGCATTGATATGTCGGAGTTCATGGAGAAGCATTCGGTCGCCCGTCTGATCGGCGCACCGCCGGGCTATGTCGGTTATGACGAGGGCGGGGTGCTGACCGAAGCCGTGCGCCGCCGCCCCTATCAGGTGGTGCTGTTCGACGAGGTCGAAAAGGCGCATCCGGATGTGTTCAACGTGCTGTTGCAGGTGCTGGATGACGGCATGCTGACCGATGGGCAGGGCCGCACCGTGGACTTCAAGCAGACGCTGATCATCCTGACCTCGAACCTTGGCGCGCAGGCGCTGAGCCAGCTGCCCGAGGGTGCCGACGCGGCGGACGCACGGCGCGATGTGATGGATGCGGTCAAGGCGCATTTCCGGCCCGAGTTCCTGAACCGCCTGGATGAGACCATCATCTTTGACCGTCTGGCGCGTGCCGATATGGATGGCATTGTCGAGATCCAGCTGGCGCGGCTGCTGAAACGGCTGGCCGGCCGCAAAATCGGGCTGGAGCTGGACGAGGCCGCCAAGACTTGGCTGGCGGATGAGGGCTATGACCCGGTGTTCGGCGCCCGGCCCCTGAAGCGGGTGATCCAGCGTGCCCTGCAGAACCCCCTCGCCGAAGCGCTGCTGGGCGGTGAGATCAAGGACGGCGACACCGTCCCGGTTTCGGCTGGCAGCGACGGGCTGATCATCGGTGACCGGCTGGGAACGTCAGAGAGGCCCAGGCCAGACGATGCCGTGGTGCATTGAGGGGTAGAGATTGAGGAAAGCCCGCCAGAGATGGCGGGCTTTCCAAAAAAGGCGCTTTTGGGGTTTGCCTTGGTGATCGGGTATGTCTCTGAATCTTTATCGTTGGGATTGGCGCAATAGAAAACTGCGCCCCCGGCCAAAGCCCACAGAAGGTGGGCTCCTAGTGAGAGAACCTCAATTTCGGTGTTCATGTGGTTGTTGGACCAATAGGCCGCCACAGGAGGAAGAAACAGGAAAGCAAAGGCGCGGAAGGCAGCGGCCAGCCGCTTTCCGGCATCCTGTGAAACCGATAGAATGTGAGTGGTAATAATGTTGGCAGCGTGGCCGCCAGCAATAATCCCAACCCACATACTGCCGAAAAACAAAAAAGTCCCCATGCCCTGCCGTATCTCTCCGTCACGGATGAGCGCGAGCGGCAGGATGATAAAAGGAGCAGTGCCAACCCAAGGCAGCCACTTCGACCTTTTTAGTTTGCTGAGAAACTCAAACCACATTCCGCTCAGCTAACATGATGAAGAGCATCAGCAAAGCGATGGCGGGCATTGGGGCAGCGCAGCGGATTGCTTTGGATGGGTACAGGCCTTTGGCCCGGGCCAGCGCCCGTCCCGACCCCACGGGTCGGGCGCTTCACGCCCAACCCTCGGGCCGGACGCTGGCAGCGCTTTTTCACTGACCGGGCCGAATCTGGGACAAGTTTTACTCCACCGCTTCCTTCGCCACCCGCCGCTCGTACTTCCGGCGCAGCACCTTCAAACGTGGCTCCCAGTCATACCGGGGGTCTTCGGTGGTCTCTGACCAGAAAAGCTTGCCGCCATAGCGCCAGGGGTCGAGCACGATGCCCTCGTAGATGCCGTCCCCTTTAGCGGCAATTACCGCGGTCGAGTGGTCGATGCGGAAATCGCTTTTCGGCTCGGCAATGGCGCGCAGCATCGTGAGGGTCTGGAAATTCTCTTGATTGAGCCGCGCCTGCATGTCCTCCGCGTAATGCACGCAGATGCCGCGCTCCTTGACGCCGCTGTTCACCAGCGTGTTGTGGATGATCGGCGAGGTGGTGACATTATACTGCTCGGCCAGCCGGGCAGAGTGGCTATAGGCGATCTCAGCCGCGCGGGCGGCTTCATCCGGGTCCACGCCAGCATCCAGCGACTGGATGGCAAGGGACAGCGCCTCGACATCGTTTCGGGTTGCGGTGGGGCCTGCGCTGCAGCCGGCCAGCACGGCGGCCGCCAGCAGCATCAGGGAAGCAAAGAGGGATTTCATGTCTATCTGCCCGTGCCGGAATTTCTGTTTCCGGCCAGCATAGCCAAAGCCGCCGTGCTGCGCAGCGGGGAAAATCGGCAGGCGGCGGCTTATTCCTCGATTGCTTCGGTCACAATGCCGTCAAGCAGCTCCTGAACGGCCTGCATCTCGCCCTCGGGAAAGGCGCGGAAGCCGATGGTGACGCTGGCGGCGCCGGGGCGCTGGGCGACAAAGATGTCATAGGGGCAGAAGGTGATGTTCATCGGGTTGGCCTCCATCACCTGCCGCGACAGTTTGGCGGAGCAGAAGGAGAACACCTGGGCATCTTCGAACAGCACGACGTCAGAGCCCACATCGGCCCGGGTGCGTTCCAGCATGTCGCCCACATGGCTGATGTGGTCGACCCGCAGCCCCCGGTTGGTGATGGCGTTCTCCAGCCCGAAGACGACGTCATCGAAGGAAAGAGGCGTGGTGTAGCTGACCATCTCCTGCGCGCTGGCGGGATGGATGAACAGCGCAAGAACTGCTGCGGCGGCACGCGTTTTCATGAAATCTCTCCTGACGCTGAAACGGGGTGCGGGGCGGGTGGAAACGGGGCTGACATATCGTGATTTTTGCATGGGTCGAACATATCTTCCAGCAGGAAAAATGCCGCGGCCCCGGCCCTGGTCTTGCCCCTGCACCCGGCCCTGGCGCCGGCGCGGCTGTGCCGGCCCCGGGTTTACGCGGGATGAAGAAAGAGCTGCTACGTTACAGATCTCTCGCGCAGTCGTTACAGGATATGTTTTGGGTTTTGCGCACGGGACCGTTACCTGAAGAGAGACCCGAATTATCAGGAGACGCAGATGGCGCGCCGCTGGACCAATGACTTGACCCTTGCAGATGCAACCCCGGAGGCCGCGTTCTGGAACCGCCGCCAGATCATGGCGGGGCTGGCGGGCACCGGTCTGGCCGCGGCGCTGGGCACTGGCGCGCACGCGGAAGAGGCGCTGGAGCCCAATACCTGGGACGAGGTGACCAATTACTGCAACTTCTATGAGTTTGGCACCGGCAAGGGGGATCCGTCCAAATACGCGGACCGGATGACCACCCGGCCCTGGAGCGTCAGGATTGACGGGCTGGTGGACAAGCCGGGCGACTATTCCTTTGAGCAGATCCTGGGCGAGATGACGCTGGAGGAGCGCATCTACCGCTTCCGCTGTGTCGAGGCCTGGTCGATGGTGGTGCCCTGGCAGGGGTTTGAGCTGGCCGACCTGCTGAACCTGGCGGGCGTGCAGGACGGCGCCAAATATGTGGCGTTCGAAACCCTCTACCGCCCGTCCGAGATGCCCGGCACCGCCTATAAGGTGCTCGACTGGCCCTACCGCGAAGGGCTGCGCCTGGATGAGGCGATGCACCCGCTGGCCATGATGGCGACGGGCATCTTCGGCAAGCCGCTGCCCAATCAGAACGGCGCGCCGCTTCGGCTGGTGGTGCCGTGGAAATACGGTTTCAAGTCGATCAAGTCGGTGGTGCGCATCACCCTGACCGATCAGGAGCCGCCGGCCAGCTGGAACGTTGCCAACCCCCGCGAGTACGGCTTCTATAGTAATGTGAACCCCAATGTCTCGCATCCGCGCTGGAGCCAGGCCAGCGAGCGCCGCATCGGCGGCGGTCTGTTTGCCAGCCGCCAGCCGACGCTGATGTTCAACGGCTATGAGGCCGAGGTCGCCTCCATGTATGACGGCATGGATCTGGCGGAATATTTCTGAAGGGGTCTGAGTGATGGGATCCGTGAACCAGCTGCTGCGCCGCCTGCCGGTTTGGGCGGTGTACTTGATCGGGGCGCTGCCGGCGCCCTGGCTGTTCTATCAGGGGCTCACCGGCGGGCTTGGGGTGGAGCCGATCAAGGCGCTGGAGCATGAATACGGCGAGCTGGCGCTGCAGCTGCTGATCCTGACGCTGGCCGTTTCACCTGCCCGGCACCTTTTGGGTCTGAACCTGATGAAATTCCGCCGGGCGATCGGTCTTTTGTGCTTCTTCTATGTGCTGTGCCACCTGCTGGTCTGGCTGGTCCTGGATGTGCAGATCCTCGGGCAGATCCTCGCGGACATTGCCAAACGGCCTTACATCACCATCGGCATGGGGGCTTTTGTCCTGATGCTGCCGCTGGCGGCGACCTCCAACAACCTGTCGGTCCGCAAGCTGGGCCGCAACTGGCCAAAGCTGCACCGCCTGACTTATGCGGCCGGCCTGCTGGGGGCCATTCACTTTGTGCTGCTGGCAAAAGGGTTCCAGCTGGAGCCGCTGGTCTATCTTGCCTTGGTGCTCTTGCTTCTGGCGCTGCGCCTGCCCGGGGCGCGTCAGCTGAAACTGACACCCCTGTCCCGCAGCACGTAGTTTGAATTCAGGGCGATTGGTTCTTTTAAAGGCGCCGCGTTACCGCGGCGCTTTTTTTGTTTGTGGCAGTGTCGTTGGCCGTTTGGGTCTGCCCCGGGGTATTTTTGGCAAGAGGAAGGGGGGGGGCTGCGATTCCTTATGCTTGGATTCTCTGATTCAGCTGTCCGGTTCTGTGGATAAGGGGTGCGAGTCTGTGGGTAAGCCGGGGTG
>NZ_JBSWYB010000064.1:0-11011 GCF_056160905.1 Leisingera sp. ABD4_442
GGGTAGTTGCCTGGCGACGGGGGGAAATGAATTACCAGGCCGGGGGGGCGGCAGTCCACTGCCCGGCTTCGCCGGGCGAAAGGCGGAGACTTGCGATGACAGCCGTCGAAACCAAAATCAGCACCGGCAGCGAAACCTTTGCCCAAAACCGCAAGGACATGCTGGAGCTAGTCAAGCGGATGCGTGATTTGGAGGCCCGCGCGGCGGCGAAATCCGAAGAACGCCGCCCGGTCTTCGACAAGCGGGGGCAGCTGTCGCCGCGAGAGCGCGTCTCGGCGCTATTGGACCCGGGGCTGCCGTTCCTGGAGCTCTATAACATGGCCTCTTACCTGGTGGACGATCCGGACCCGGACACCTCGATCCCCGGCGCCTCGATCATTTTGGGCATCGGCTATGCCGAGGGCGTGCGGGTGATGGTCTTTGCCGATGACGCCGGGATCAATGCCGGCGCGATGACGCAGAAATCGGTGGATAAGGCGCTGGGTGCGCTGGCTATTGCCGAGAAGCAGAAACTGCCCTTTATCCATCTGGTGGAAAGCGCCGGCGCTGATCTGATGCGCTATACGGTGGAGCTTTGGGCGCATGGCGGCGGCATGTTTGCGGGGCTGGCGCGGCTGTCGGCAGCGGGTATCCCGGTGATCACCGTGCTGCATGGGGCCTCCACCGCGGGCGGAGCCTATCAGCCGGGGCTGTCGGACTATGTGATCGGGGTCAAGGGGAACGGCATGGCGATGCTGGCGGGCGCCGCACTGGTGCAGGCGGCCACAGGCGAGGAAGCGCAAGACGCGGATCTAGGAAGCGCAGAGATGCATGCCCGGACCACGGGGCTGGTGGAATACCTGGCGGAAGATGACGCCCATGGAATTGCGCTGGCCCGCGAGGTGGTGGCCGGGCTGGGCTGGGCGCGCTGTGCGCCGCCTATGGAGACGTGTGAAGCTCCGGTTCTGCAGGGGGACGGCATCGCCGGCCTTGTGCCGGTGGATTACCGCAAGCCCTATGACATGCGCGAAGTGGCGGCGCGGATCGTGGATGGTTCGAGGCTGCGGGATTTCAAGCCGGATTACGGGCCAGCGACGGTCTGCCTGCAGGCGCGGATCATGGGGCAGGCCGTCGGGATCCTCGGCAACAACGGTCCCCTGGACCCGGACGGCGCCGCCAAGGCCGTGCATTTCCTGCAGGCGATGGACCAGGCGGGCACGCCAGTGGTCTTTCTGAACAATACAACCGGATTTATGGTGGGAACCGCATCTGAGCGGGCAGGCATGATCAAGCATGGCGCCAAGATGATCCAGGCGGTGACAAATATCCGGGTTCCGAAGATCTCGATCTATACCGGTGCCAGTTTCGGGGCCGGGAATTATGGCATGTGCGGCTGTGCCTTCGGTGCGGATTTCCTGTTCACCTGGCCGAATGCGGTGACCGGGGTTATGGGCGGCGATCAGGCGGCGCTGACAATGGAGCAGGTCGCCCGGCGCGCTGCTGAACGTCAGGGCGCGGCACCGGATGAGGCGCGGCTGGCCGCGCAGCGCAAGAGGATCGCGGCGCATTTCGACGGGCAGTCGGATGCGTTTTACACCTCTGGCCGGGTGCTGGACATGGGCATGATTGATCCGCGCGACACGCGCAATGTGGTCGGCTTCTGCCTGCAAACCTGCCAGGAGGCGCGGGCCCGGCAGCTCCACCCGAACAGTTTTGGCGTGGCGCGGATCTGATGGCGGCGGGGATGAGCAGTTTTGACAGGGTCCTGGTTGCCAACCGCGGAGAGATTGCGCTGCGGGTGATGCGCACTTTGCGGGGCATGGGGCTGCGGAGCGTTGCGGTTTACACATCGGCAGACGCTGGCAGCCCGCATGCTGCCTTTGCGGATTGCGCCCTGTGCATCGGCGATGGCCCGGCGGCGGACAGCTACCTGTCGATTGAAAAGCTGATCTCTGCCGCACAAGAGGCCGGCGCCGGCGCGGTCCATCCCGGATATGGGTTTCTGTCAGAGAGTGCGGCGTTTGCCCGTGCGTGCGCCACGGCTGGCCTGGTGTTCATCGGCCCTTCGCCGGAGGTCATCAGCCTGATGGGCAACAAGGCCGCCGCCAAGCGCAGGATGACCGCAGCGGCTGTGCCCTGTCTGCCGGGGTACGAGGGACCGGATCAGGATGCAGAGGTGCTGGCCCGGGCGGCGGCGTCCATCGGCTATCCGCTGATGATCAAGGCTGCCGCGGGCGGCGGCGGCAAGGGGATGCGGCTGGTCCAGGATGCCGCGGGTTTTGACCGCGCCTTGGCTCTGGCGCGCAGCGAGGCGCTGGCGGCCTTTGGCTCCAGTGAGGTGATCCTGGAAAAGGCGCTTGCCAATCCCCGGCATGTGGAAGTTCAGGTTTTTGGCGATGCGCAGGGGCAGGTGATCCATCTTGGGGAGCGCGACTGTTCCATCCAGCGCCGCCACCAGAAGGTGGTGGAAGAGGCGCCCAGCCCCGCTGTGAACGCCGCCCTGCGCCGCCGTATGGGAGCGGCGGCCGTCAAGGCTGCGGAGGCCATTGGCTACCAGGGGGCGGGCACGGTGGAGTTCCTGCTGGACCAGGGCGGAGACTTCTACTTCCTGGAGATGAACACCCGGCTGCAGGTGGAGCATCCGGTCACGGAGATGATCACCGGTTTGGATCTGGTGGAGATGCAGATACGCGTCGCACGGGGCGAGGCCTTGGGGCTGGCGCAGGCGGATGTGCGCTTTGACGGCCATGCCATTGAGGTGCGGCTTTATGCGGAAGATCCGGCAAACGGGTTTCTGCCCCAGGCCGGGCGGATCGTGCAGTGGCAGCCGCCGGACGGCAGTGGTATCCGGGTCGACGCCGGGATTGCCGGCGGGCAGGAGGTCACGGCTTTCTACGATCCGCTGCTGGCCAAGCTGGCGGCCCGTGGCAAAACCCGGGAGGACGCGCGCCAGCGCCTGGCCGCAGCGTTGGGGAAGTGCGTGCTGCTGGGGCCGGTTTGCAACCGGGATTTCCTGATTGAGGTGCTGCAGCATCCGGAATTCGCATCCGGGCAGGCGGCGACGGGTTTCATTTCCCGGCATTTCCCGAATGGGTTCCGCACCGCGCCGTCCAGCAGGGAGGTTGCGCTGGGCGCGGCGTTGCTGTTCAGGGCGGAGCAGGCGCGCTGTGCTGAAGCTGCTGGCGGGGTTGCACCGGAACTGCTGGGCTGGTCGAGCCAAGGGGCCTTGTTTTCCTGCTTCAGGCTGGAATGCAGCGGAGAGCGTGTCGATGCGGAGTTGGAGCACCGGCGCGGGGGAACCGTTGTGCGCTGCGGCTCTGCCCGGCACTTGGTGGCTGGAACGCAGGCGCAGACGCAGGTTGACGGGGTGCAGGCCGGCCTGCGGTCCTGCCGGATGGAAGGGCAGAGGCTGCATATTGCGACGGAGCGGCGGATATTCAGCCTGTGCCGCCGCGAGGCTGGGTCCGAAGAGCACCGCGGCACTGCATCGGACCGCGTTATGGCGCCAATGCATGGGCTTTTGCTGGAGATTTGCGCGAGCGAGGGAGAAACCGTTGCAGCAGGCAGCCGCCTGGCGGTGGTGGAGGCGATGAAGATGCAGCATGAGATCCTGGCGCCGGGCGCGGGCAGGATCGTCCGGGTTGCAGTCTTGCAAGGGCAGCAGGTCGCGGCCGGGCAGCTGCTGTTCGAAATGGACCGGGGGGTGGACACCGCTGGCATTTGAGCAATAGGGGGCTCTTCTGCCCGTCGCCGGGGCATTGAAGACTCAGCCGGAGGAGGTCTTTCCTTGGAAAGACTGACGGCGGACGGGAGGCTGCGCCGGTTAGTTTGCGGCAGCAGGTATCGGGCCGCGGTACTGAAAGACATCGTTGGGGTACTGGCGGTCCTGCAGCTGGAAATATGTTAGGCCTGTGCGCTCGAATCCGTGCCGGAGATAAAAGCCGGTGGCGCGCGTGTTCTCTGTATTCGCTGCCAGCCAGGGCGCGTCCCAGGAGCGGGCTGCGCAGGCCTCAAGCCCGGCCTGGAGCAGTCCAGGGCCGGCACCCCTGCCTTGGGCGCAAGGGCGGACGTAAAGCGTGGCGATTTCAGTGCAGGAAGAGGCGCCTGCCGGGCTTGGGCGCCCGTGCACCAGCCGGATATAGCCGTCGATTCCATCCTGGCTGTTCTGCGACACCAGCAGGCATTCTTCTGTCCGCTGGAGCGCCGCGGCGAAATGGCCGGGCGTGTACTCGCTCAGCACATATTCTGCGAAACCCTGGCTGATGCCGTCCCGCAGATATGTGGTAAGCCAGACCTCGATGGAAAGCGCGGCAAGGGCGGCGCAATCCTGTGCAGCGGCTGGGCGGATACTTGTTGCGGGGGCTTTCCGGGACATGGCGGAATTCTGAAATCAGCTTTGCAAAGAGTTTAACTGTTCTGCGATCCCTGCCGGGTGGTCAAGAAGATCTTCTCGCCAGGATTGCTTTACTTGTTTAATACTGCGGCCGGACTTAGCAGGAGGCGCCGATGAACATTCTCTATATCATGTTCGACCAGCTGCGGTTCGACTATCTGAGCTGTGCCGGCCACCCGCATCTGCAGACACCGCATATTGACGGGCTGGCGGCCAAAGGCGTGCGCTTTACCCGCGCCTATGTGCAGTCGCCGACCTGCGGCTCTTCGCGGATGTCGAGCTATACCGGGCGCTACCCCTCCAGCCACGGGGTGCAGTTCAACAGCTACCCTTTGCGGGTCGGTGAATGGACCATGGGGGACCACCTGCGCAAGGCGGGGATGGGCTGCCACCTGATCGGCAAGACCCATATGGTGGCGGATGCGGAGGGCATGCAGCGGCTGGGGCTGGCGCCGGACAGTGTGATCGGCGTGCGCCAGTCGGAATGCGGTTTTGATCCTTGGGTGCGCGACGACGGGCTGTGGGCGGAGGGGCCGGACGGGTTCTATGACGGCAAGCGCAGCCCCTATAATGAGTATCTGAAGGCGAAGGGCTACCCGGGGGAAAACCCTTGGAACGACTTTGCAAATGCCGGGGTTGAGGGGGGGGACATCGCTTCCGGCTGGTTCATGGTCAATGCGGACAAGCCTGCCAATGTCGCCGGGGAAGACAGTGAAACGCCTTGGCTGACTACGCAGGCTATGGAATTCATAGAGCAGGCTGAGGGGCCATGGTGTGCTCACCTCAGCTATATTAAGCCGCATTGGCCTTATATCGTGCCCGCGCCGTACCATGACATGTACGGGCCGGAGCATGTGCTGCCGGTGGTGCGCTCGGATGCGGAGCGGGAGGCTGCTCATCCGGTGTTCAACGGCATGATGAATAACCAGATCGGCAAGACCTTCAGCCGTGATGAGGTGCGGGAGAAAGTCATTCCCGCCTACATGGGGCTGATCAAACAGGCCGATGATCAGATGGGCCGCCTGTTTGCCTGGCTGGAGGAAACCGGCCGGATGCGGGACACGATGATCGTGGTGACCTCGGACCATGGCGATTACCTGGGCGACCACTGGCTGGGGGAAAAGAACCTGTTCCACGAGCCCTCGATCAAGGTGCCGCTGATCATCTATGACCCGCGCGCAGAGGCCGATGCCTCCCGCGGCACCACCTGTGATGAGCTGGTGGAGGCGATCGACCTGCTGCCCACTTTCCTTGAGGCAGCTGGCGGCGAACCGGCGCCGCATATCCTGGAGGGGCGCTCGCTGATGCCCTTCCTGCACGGGGAAATACCGGAGTGGCGGGACTATGCCATTGCTGAGTTCGACTACTCCACCATGCCGCTGTGCGACAAACTGGGGCTGGAGCCGAAAGATGCGCGCCTCTTCATGGTAACAGACAAGCGGTGGAAGTTCATGCATGCCGAAGGCGGGCTGCGGCCAATGCTGTTTGATATGGAGAATGACCCGGACGAGCTTGTGGATCTCGCCAAGGGCGCTGCGCATCAGGAGGTCATTGACCTGATGTATGACCGGTTGTTGAAATGGGGGCTGCGTATGTCGCAGCGGATCACGCTTTCCGACGCCCAGATCAAGGCTCGCCGCGGCAAGTCCGGGCGCAAAGGCATCCTGCTGGGCGTCTTTGAGGCAGATGAGGTTGCACCGGAACTGACGGAGAAATACCGCGGCCCGGTGCCTCAGGCCTGAGACCGTCATTCATCTTGCCAAAAATACTCCGGGGGAGCCCGCAAGGGCGGGGGCAGCGCCCCCGGCGCGCGTTGCCAAGCAGAGAAGAGGCGCATAAATTGGCCTCAAACGCATCAAAGGCGGCGCAATGGCAGGGCAGACAGAACAGGTTCTGAACGCAATCCTTCAGGATATCGAGGCAGGCCGCCTGGTGCCCGGCGCGCCGCTGGAGGAAAGCGAGCTGGTGGAGCGGCACGGCGTGTCCCGCACACCGGTGCGCGAGGCTTTCATCCAGCTGGAAGCCATTGGATTGATCAAGCGTTTGCCGCGCAAAGGGGCGGTGCTGTTCAAGCCGACGCTGGAGGAATTCCTGGCGATCCTGGAAGTGCATGCCCGGCTGGAGGGGCAGGCGGCGGCGCTGGCGGCGCGGCGGTTGTCTCCAGCGCAAGCGGCAGAGCTGCAAGCGGCCGTGGCGGCTTGCGAGACACATGCAGCGGAAAAGCAGGATGATGATCCGGCTGGCTATTACCAGCTGAACCTGCGGTTCCATGCCTGTGTTGCGGAAGGCTCCGGCAATCCGTTTCTTGTCGAGATGATCAAGACCAATGCGCGCAAGCTGATGGCCTATTACCGGGCGCGCTACCGCTATCCCGGCGTCATCGCGCAGTCGGCCAAAGAGCACCGTAAGATTGCGCAGCTGATCCTTGCCCATGACCGGGAGGGGGCAGAGGCCGCGATGATAGCGCATGTGCAATTCGACCAGGTCACGGTGATGGATCTGCTGGCAGCGCTGGGATGATCCGGAGCCTTTCGGCTCCGGGCCTTCGGCAGGGTATATTTAACCAGAAAGAAGCCGGCGCGTCAGGGACGGGCAGCCTGTTCAAAGAACGCCGCCAGGCTCTCGGCAAATTTTGTTTGGTCGGAATGCTCCGCAAGGCTTGCAACCGCGCGGGCATAGGCGCCGGGGCCAAGCGTGTCCCTCATTTCTTCGGTCAGAGCGGAGATGAACCCGTGTGTCATCTCCGGATGATGCTGGCATGTGAAGATATGCCTGCCCAGGGTGCAGCCCGAATTCATGCCGTTGCTTTCTGTGAGCGGGACCGCGTCTGGTGGCAGGCGGCTGACGTGTTCACAATGTGAGCCATAGAGTTTTAGTTCTTCTGGCAGACCGGCGGCCCAGTCCGGGCGGGCCAGCAAGCGGTTGCGGGTCAACCCATGCACCCAGCCGCCGGGGTTGTGATCCAAGCTGCCGCCAAGTGCCATTGCAATGGCCTGGTGGCCGAAGCAGGCGCCGAACAGCGGGAATTGCCGGGCGTGGGCAGTGCGGATCAGCGCCAGCAGTTGTGTGATCCAAGGCGCGCCGGAGCGGACCGAGGCTGGGCTGCCGGTGATCATCGCGCCGTCGAATTGGAACAGATCCTGCGGGAATACACCGTCCTTTACGGCAAACACCGTGGTGCGCCAGCCTGGCCGTGCCATCAGGACCAGGTCGGTGAATTTTTCGCCGTCCTTGGGGTGGCTTTGGGCAAAGCCGCTTTCGTCAGTGTTGGTCATCAGGATGGCCAAGTGCATGAGAAGGCTCGCAAGATTTTCGTTTACATATTTATGATGCTCATTAATATACATTAAGTAAGCAACTTAGGAAAGCCCGCAATGACAGTTTGGACCCCCACCGACGACGGTTATGCGGATCTGACCAGCCATGACACCTTTGCCCATGGTGCACCGCACAACACCTTCGCCCGGCTGCGGCGGGAGGATCCGCTGCATTGGACCGAATACGAAGGCGGCAAGAACTTCTGGTCGGTGACGCGCTATGAAGACATCACCGTGATGAACAAGAACACCGAAGTGTTCTCCTCTGCCAGAGGCATCCGGATGGAGGATCAGTCCTACGAGGAATACCTGGCGCGGCGCACCTTTCAGGAGACCGACCCGCCGGAACATTCCAAGGTGCGGATGAAGCTGCTGAAAGCGTTCTCCAAGACCACCATGGCACAGTATGAGCAGGACATTCGCGAGCTCTGCGCCGGTATTCTGGATCAGGCGTTGGCCAAGGGGGAGTTCGACGCCACCAAGGAAATCGCCCGTCAGCTGCCGATGCGGATGCTGGGCAGGGTGGTAGGGCTGCCGGAGGCAGACCTGCCCTGGCTGGTCGAGAAAGGCGATGCGCTGATTGCCAATACCGATCCGGATTTTACCTCCCACGTGCTGGACAAGATGCAGACGGATGAGTTCCGGATGATGCCGTTCAACTCGCCCGCCGGGGCGGAGCTGTACATCTATGCCAAGGAGCTGATGGAGGAAAAGGCGAAGAAGGGCGATACTTCGGGCGTGCTGAACCTAATCCTGGAACCGGCCAAGGATGGCTCGGTGATTACCGAGACCGAGTTCCGCAATTTCTTTTGCCTGCTGGTGGCGGCGGGCAATGACACCACACGTTATTCCATTGCTGCAGGTATCCAGGCGATGTGCCATCAGCCCGAACTGCTGGCGCAGATGCAGGAGGGTGGTGCGGTCTGGGAGACGGCGGCCGATGAGATCATCCGCTGGGCGACACCGGCGCTCTATTTCCGCCGCACCGCGACGCGGGATGTGGAAATGCATGGCAAGACCATCCGCGAAGGCGACAAGGTTCTGTACTGGTTTGCCTCAGCCAACAGGGACGAGGGCTATTTCGAGGATCCATTTCACGTGAATCTGCACCGCAGCCCGAACCGGCATCTGTCGTTCGGCCAGTTCGGCCCGCATGTCTGCCTGGGGATGTGGCTGGCGCGGCTGGAGGTCACGGTGCTGTTCCAGGAGCTGGCCAAGCGCATCCGGCACATCGAGGCCGCCGGTCCGCATAAATTCCTGCGCTCGAACTTTGTCGGCGGCATCAAGCAGCTGCCGGTGCGTGTGGAAGCTGTGTGAGGGCGCTGTCTGGCAGGAAAGACTCCGCAATAACCGCTAAATATGTTAAGTAATAAGGCACGGGCAAACGATGCCGATGACTGTCCAGCAGAGAAGGACCCAGAGCCATGAAGACCCGTCTGCGCGCGATGTTCTGCGACCACCTTAGCATCATGCGGGGAAAGTACTTGCCGAATTCCAAGATCGGCGATGACTCGACCCGCTTTTGCCGCTCAGTTTTTGGCACCCATTACGACAAGGACCTGCTGGATGCGCCCGGTTCGATGGTGAAACAGGGACTGCCGGACATGGAGCTGAAATGGCTGCATGACGATATCCGCGATAGTTGGCACGCCTCTACCAAGGTGGTGCTGGGTGATCTTTATGATGATGAAGGCCAGCCACTGGCGCTGTGCCCGCGCTGGGCGCTGAAGCGTGCGGTTGCGGGCTGGCAGAAACACGGGTTGACCCCCAAAGTCGGGATTGAGCTGGAAGCTTTTGCCCTGCAAGCAGACGACCGTGGGCGGCTGATGCCCTATGATGCGCCAGGCGGGGTGGTTTATGGCACCGGACCCTTTGCCGATCCGTTGCGGTTTAATGACCGGATCTGGGCGATGGCGGATGACATGGGCTTCTCGCTGGACATGATCACCGCAGAGTTCGACAGTCCGCAGTTCGAATACACGCTGACCTTTGATGATGCGGTGAAGGCGGTGGATGACATCGTGCTGTTCCGCTTGATGGCGCGGGAGGTGGCGTTGGAATACGGCATTGTCCTGACCTTCATGCCGAAACCAGTGGCCGAGGCCGGCGGCTCGGGCATGCATATCAACTTCTCCTTCGCCGATGAGGCGGGCGGCAACGCGCTGTCCTCCGGGCCGCGGGGCGGGCCGGAGCATATGAACGATTTGGCACGCGGCTGCCTGGCAGGGCTTTTGCATCACCACAAGGGGCTGGCGGGGCTGATTGCGCCAACCGCCAACAGCTACATGCGGCTGCAGCCGGGGTCGCTGTCGGGCTACTGGCAGAACTGGGGCGGCGACCACCGCAATGTGACAACGCGGATCAGCTCGGAAGGCGGTGCCAAGGCGCGGCTGGAGCACCGGATGGCGGATGCCTCCTCCAACCCTTACACGACGGTTGCGGCTGTCTTGCAGGCTGCACGCCTTGGGGTAGAGACCGGCCACGAGCTGCCTCCGATGGAAACCGGAGACGGGTTCGACCGCACCGATGCCCGCGAGGGCACGGCAATAGACTTGAAGGGGGCTGTGGCTGATCTGGAGAAGGACACTGTGCTTGCCGGTGCCGTCGGGTCCGAACTGGTCGCCAACCACGTCTTCATGAAGCGCAAGGAGGTGCGCAAGACCCGCGATCTGGAAGGCGACGGTATGCGCGATTTTTACGTGCATTTCATCTGACTACCCGCGGAGAAAACCGATGCAAGTCACCTGGAAGCTGCCGGGTGGAGGGGCTGTCACGGCAACAGTGGACTATGGTCAAAGCCTGCTGGAGGCGGCGCTGGCACATGATGTGCCTGGTGTGGCGGGCGAGTACGGCGGCTGTCTCGCCTGTGCCACTTGCCATGTCTTCGTGGATCCGGAGTGGGCGGCGGAATGCGGTGAGGCCGGCGAATTCGAAGAGGCAGTGCTGGATCTTGCTGAGGGGCGGCGGGAAATCAGCCGTTTCAGCTGCCAGATCGAGACGCATCCGGACTTGGGCGGGCTGGTACTGGAAATACCGGCGGTCTGACCCGGAATATGATCATAGCTTGATGCAACAGGCGCGGCTGCGGCGGCTGGGTCCGTTTCCGTATTACGCAACCGCGCCGCGTCAGCGGCGCCACCGAAGGCGCAGGCCCGAAGCACATGCTTCGGGCCCGCCATGGCATCTGGTAGCGGAGGGGGGAGGGGGGAGGGGGGAGGGGGGGGGGGGGGGATGCGGCAGAACCGGCGGCCAGCCCATGGAACCTGTATGTGCCGCCCAGGCCAGCATGGCGCCCCAGTTGAAGGCGAGACCCAGAAACACC
>NZ_JBSWYB010000065.1:0-10347 GCF_056160905.1 Leisingera sp. ABD4_442
CTTTTTCAAGCACGTCTTTCTTGGGGTGAGGGGGGGCCACCTCCCCCCCCCCCCACAGTCCCTCCTTTCCTCCCAAACACCCCTTTTTCTCTTCTTTCCCGCCCCCCCCCCCCCCCCCCCCCCGGCACCGTGCAGCCGCACGGTGCCATGCCCAACAGTGCAGCGGGTTTCGCAAGAAACCCCGGAACGGGCGGGAGCCTTTGCTGGCAGTGCCGGGCCGAAGGGCTATCTTTGGCTGGCGGCCCAGTCCCAGTAGAGCTGGCGCACCCGTTTGGCGACCGGACCGGCCTGGTAGCGGCACCTGTCAAACGCCGTGACAGGTGTCACTTTGCTCAGGTTGCCGGAAAGAAAAACTTCATCGGCCTCCTCGAAATCCTGATAGCCCAGCACGCATTCATGTACGGTAATACCGTCGGCGCGCATGTTGCTGATGTGGCGGGCGCGGGTGATGCCTGCCAGGAAGGTGCCGTTGGGGATTGGCGTGAACACCTCGCCGTCGCGGACCATGAAGACATTGGTGGTGGCGGTTTCGGCGACGTTGCCCATGGCATCCAGCACCAGTGCATTGCTGAATCCCTTGCTGCGTGCCTCCCGCAGCATCCGGGCGTTGTTGGGATAGAGGCAGCCTGCCTTGGCATTCACCACCGCGTTTTCCAGAACCGGACGGCGGAAGCGGGTGCGGGTCAGCGTGGCGGAGGCCTCAGGGGCCGCCATCGGGATTTCTTCCAGGCTGACGGCAAAGCGGGTGCTGTCCGCCTTGGGCGCAATCAGCGTTTCGTCGCCATCGGCAGCCCAGTACATCGGCCGGATATAGACCGCGGCGGCGGGGGCAAACCCCTCCAGCCCGTCGCGGATGATTTCCGCCATTTGCTCCGCTGAGTGGGTGGGAGACATCATCAGCGCCTCAGCCGAGGCATTGGTGCGGGCACAATGCAGGTCCAGGTCAGGTGTTCTGCCGTCAAAGAAGCGCGCACCGTCAAACACGGACGAGCCCAGCCACATCGCGTGATCCGCGGCCCGCATGACTGCGACGTTTCCATCATGCCAGCTGCCCTCAAAATAGGTCCTGACCGTCTTGCCCACAGCCATGTTCTGCCTCCTTCTGTCTGCCGCAACGGTAGGCAGGGAAAGGTTTGAGGTCTAGACCCGGCATCGTCTGCTGATGCCTTTCAGAATGCGTTGGAGGCGCGTTTTCTGTTTGTTCGCAGTAGGTTGCGCCGCTGCGGCGCGTAATTTGACGCCGCGTCCATTGGGTCAGCAGTTTTGACCCAATGTTTCGCGCGCGAAACATTCGGGCAGTAGTACTGACCTACTCAACCTCCGCGAGCAAAGCGTGCAGGTCCAGGGCTTCCGTGCCCATGGCGAGGCTGCCATCCGGCCCCCGCGGCCAGTCTGCTTCGGGACGGTCACGGTAGAGTTCCACCCCGTTGCCATCCGGATCGCGCAAGTAGATGGCCTCTGATACGCCATGATCCGCGGCGCCTTCCAGCGCGATGCCTGCATTCAGGACGCGCCGCAGCACAGCAGCGAGGCTTTTGCGGTCCGGCAGCAAAATGGCGGTGTGGTAGAGGCCGGTCATGCTGGGCGCCGGAGCGGGGCCGCCGCGCGACTGCCAGGTGTTGAGGCCGATGTGGTGGTGATAGCCGCCTGCCGACAGGAAGGCGGCAGAGCCGCCCAGCCGCTGGGTCACTTCGAACCCCAGTACGCCGCTGTAAAAGGCGATTGCCCGCTCCAGGTGCGAAACCTTCAGGTGGACATGGCCGATGCGGGTGCCTGCGGGCAGGTGAGTGGTGCCGGTGCCGGTGCTCATGTCGGTCTCCAATTGCTTGTTTCCAGCAATATGGAGGCGGCGCGGTGCAGGTTCCATTCCGCAGCGCCGCACCATTTCCCTGCGGACTTGCACAGCCTGGCAGCGCGGCATGGCCAGCGCGCCGCCAGGCGCGCCGGGCCCAACCGGGCCTGCGCATCTGTGATGCGCTGACGCCCGGGCGGGAGTGTTTCCACTGGAAATCAGGCGGCGGGGTTCAGTCCGGCCTTGGCAAGAACGGCAGAGGCGGCCTGTTCCCAGCGCGCCTTCAGCTCTGCATTCGGGGTGCGGCGCAGGCCCATGGATTTGAGACCCTCGAACTTCTGCGAGGTCTCAAAGCCAAAGCTTGCCGCGACCCGCGGCCACCAATAGCCGACCAGTTCCTGCAGGGTATCTGGCCCCTGTGCTTCCACCAGCACCATCAGGCCTTCCTCGGCCAGTTCGGCGTGGTGCGCCTCAACCGGCTGGATAATGCGGAAAGCTTCGGCCAGCGGCTGGTAGGAGACATGGCTCAGCTCCTCCAGCTGAACCGCAACCGCGCTGCCCATAAGAAGGTTCATCACCACCGCGTCGGCCCAGCCTTCCAGCGGGTAGTTGAACACCGCCAGCCGCATGTCGTGCTTGGTGCGGGTCTGGCCGATGTCGGCGCCCCGTTCCTGCCGCGCAGTCCAGGGGTGGTGGTCGGCGTACCGCTCTGTGTCGGCGCCAAAATCGCCCATGATGCGCAGCACCTTTTCGGCGCTGTCGGATTTTTCCAGCACGATTTTCGCAGCGGCGATGCGCGCCTTGATGCCTGGTCCTTCGTTGATGATGTCGGCAAAGCCCGCAGCACCCGCCAGCTCGCTGTCGACAAAGGTCGCCATCATCTTCATCAGTTCAGCGCGGTAGCGCGGCGGCACATTGGACGGGTTGGACAGCACGCCGCCCTGGGCCAAATAGCTGGAAATGCTCATCTCGTCAGTCATGGTCCGTTCTCCCTTGGGCAGGTTTTACTGATCGTAATCGACCACGACGTTGTCAGTGACCGGATAGGCCTGGCACGAGAGCACATAGCCCTTTTCGACCTCGTAATCCTCCAGCGCGTGGTTGGCGACCATCTCGACCTCGCCCTCCAGCACCTTGCAGCGGCAGGTGGAGCAGACCCCGGCCTTGCAGGCGTAGGGCGCGTCCATCGCGTTCTCCAGCGCCGCGTCCAGTAGCGTCATGTCCTTGCCCATTTCAATGGTCTGGGTGGCACCGTCCAGCGTGATCGCAGCCTTGGTCTGATTGGCGCTGCTGGCCGCATCCGTTGCGGCGGCCTTGCGCTTGGCGCGGCCCGGCTGGGCGGAGGCGAAGAGTTCGAATTTGATCTGGCTGTCATTAAGGCCTGCGGTACGCAGGGCGCTGGCGATACCCAGCATCATTGGCTCCGGGCCGCAGATGAAGGCGGTGTCGACCGATTGGATGTCGATCCAGTGCTCAAACAGCTGGGCGCATTTCTCCTCTGTCACCAAGCCAGTGAACAGGTCGATTTCCTGTGCGTCGCTTTCCAGCACATGGATCACGTTGAAACGGCCCATGTAGAGGTTCTTCAGATCCTCCAGCTCCTCGCGGAACATGATCGTGTTCACGCCTTTGTTGGCGTAGACTAGCGTGAAGGAGGAATTGGGTTCCGCCGCCAGCGTGGTTTTGAGGATCGACAAAACCGGCGTGATGCCGGAGCCGCCGGCAAAACCCAGGTAGTGCTTTTCGGCGGCACTATCGAGCGGGGTGAAGAAGCTGCCCATCGGCGCCATCGCCTGCAGCGTATCACCCGCCTTCAGCTCGGTATTGGCCCAGGTCGAGAACGCACCGCCGTCGACGCGCTTGATGCCGACCTGCAGAATGCCTTCATCCTTGCCCGCGCAGATCGAGTAGCTGCGGCGCAGCTCCTCGCCGTCGAAGTCGCGGCGGAAGGTCAGGTACTGGCCTTGGGTGAAATCGAACTCCTCAGCCGTGCCATTTGCGGGCTTCAGGGTAACAACCACCGCATCGCGGATGGTTTTGCGGATGTCGGTGACTTCAAGGTCGTGAAAGCGCGCCATCAGGGTCTCCTCAGATGCACTTGAAATAATCAAAGGGTTCGAGGCAGTCCTGGCAGCGCCAGTGGGCCTTGCAGGGGGTCGAGCCGAACTGGCTGACCTTGGTGACATGTGTGCTGCCGCAATGCGGGCATTTTTCGGGGCCGCCAGCGGGCTGGGGCGGGGCAATGCCGTATTCTTCCAGCTTGGCGCGGCCTTTTTCCGACAGCCAGTCGGTGGTCCAGGCGGGCGAGATCTGGGTCTTGAGCCGCAGGTCGGTGATGCCGTGGCCGCGCAGGGCGGTTTCGATGTCCATGGCGATCACCGACGTGGCCGGGCAGCCGGAATAGGTCGGGGTAACGGTGACCACCAGGGTCGTACCCTCCCAGGCCACATCGCGGATGATGCCCAGATCCACCAGCGAGATCACCGGGATTTCCGGATCGGGCACGGCATCGAGCAATTCCCAGACTTGGGCGATGCTTGGCTGAGTTGTCACTTGGCTCATGCGGTTACCCTCATTGGCTGTTCCGCCCGGCCTCCTTCACGGAAGCGGGCCTCACCCCCGCATGAAGCCGGGGGTGCCCTCAATTCTTCGGCCGTGGCCTTACCACTTGGCGCCGGGATAGGCGCGCTGCAGCCATTGCATCTGGGTCAGCAAGTGACCCAGGTGTTCGGTGTGCATCGCACCGGTGCGCCCGCCCTTATGGGCAAAACGGCTCTCCGGGATGGTCAGCGTCGCGTCGCCCAGGATGCGGGAGATCAGGGCGTCGTATTCTTCGCGCAGGGATGCCGGGTCGGGCGCGATACCCGCCTTCACCATTTCGGCGTCGGCCTCGTCGGACTGGAACATCTCGCCCACGTAGGGCCACAGATAGTCCAGCGCCTCCTGCATGCGGCGGTGGCTTTCCTCTGTGCCGTCGCCCAGGCCCACCACCGTATCGGCGGAGCGCTCCAGGTGATAGGCAACCTCTTTCGAGGCCTTCTCGGCAATTGCGGCGACCCGTTCGTCCGAGGATTTCATCAGGCGGCCCAGCTGGATCGAATGCCAGGCGTCGAACAGGAACTGGCGCATCAGGGTGCGGCCGAAGTCGCCGTTCGGCACTTCCATCAGCAGCACGTTGCGGAAATCCCAGGCGTCGCGCAGGAAGGCGAAGTCGTCGGCGGATTTACCTTCCCCTTGCACCTCTGCCGCAAGCCCCAGCCACATCTGGGTTTGACCGATCAGGTCGAGCGCGGTGTTGGCGAGTGCAATGTCCTCTTCCAGCACCGGCGCGTGGCCGCACCATTCGCTGACCCGGTGGCCGAGGATCAGGGTGTTGTCCCCCATCCGCAGCAGGAACTGGGTGAATGCGTCGTCGCGGGTCATTACATCGCCCCCACTTCGTCGGGGATGTCGAAGAAGGTCGGGTGGCGGTAGACCTTGCTCTCCGACGGCTCATACAGCGGACCCTTATCGCTGGGCGAGGAGGCGGAGATGTTGTTCGCCTCAACCACCCAGATCGACACGCCTTCGTTGCGGCGGGTATAGACGTCGCGGGCGTTCTTGATCGCCATTTCGGCGTCAGGCGCATGCAGGGAGCCGACGTGGCGGTGGCTCATGCCGTGCTGGCCGCGGATGAAGATTTCCCAGAGGGGCCATTCGTTTTTCATGTTCATTCCTCCGCTTTGCTGTCCGGGCCCAGTCCGGGTCCGTATGGCTCAGGGTTCAGGTCCTGTCCGAAGGCCAGCCGGTGGCCGTCGGGGTCGGTGATGTGAAAGTCCCGGCAGCCGTAGATACGGTCTTCGGGCTGTGTGATTTCCGGCAGGTCAAGCTGCGCAAACCCGGCATGGGCTGCATCCGCATCGTCGACGTAGAGATATGCCGCCCACCATTGGTTGGCGGGCACTTCGCTGCTTTCCGAGCGGTCCAGCCCCAGGCTGATCTGGCCGCGCTGCACGATGGCAAAGGTTGGCGGGTCGTCCCAGATGCCTTGTGTCCTGAAGCCCAGCTGTTGGTAGAACCGCGCCGATTGCTCGACATCGCGGACCTGCAGAATAGGCATGGAACGCAGCATTTTCATTCCGCGGCCACCTTGCGCGCGGCTTTCTTTTTGGCATGCGCCAGCAGCCCGTCGCGCACCCATTCGCCGTCGTCCCAGGCCTTGTTGCGAGCGGCGAGGCGGTCGACGTTGCAGGGACCGTTGCCTTTGATTACGTCAAAGAACTCGCTCCAGTCCGGGTCGGTATAGTCGTAATGGCCGCGCTCCTCGTTCCATTTCAGGTCCGGATCGGGGATGGTGAGGCCAAGGTATTCGGCCTGCGGCACGGTCTGGTCGACGAACTTCTGGCGCAGCTCGTCGTTGGTGTTCATCTTGATCTTCCAGGCCATCGACTGGGCGGAATGGACCGAGTCCTTGTCCGAAGGCCCGAACATCATCAGCGACGGGTACCAGAGGCGGTTCAGCGCATCCTGCGCCATTTTCTTCTGCTCCGGCGTGCCTTCGGCCATCTTGCGGATGGCGTCATAGCCCTGGCGCTGGTGGAAGCTTTCCTCCTTGCAGATGCGGATCATCGCGCGGGAGTAGGGGCCGAAGGAGGTCCGCTGCAGCGGCACCTGGTTCATGATCGCCGCGCCATCGACTAGCCAGCCGACCGCGCCGATGTCGGCCCAGTTCAGCGTCGGGTAGTTGAAGATCGACGAATACTTCATGCGCCCGTCCAGCAGCATCTCGGTGATCTCGTCGCGCGACACGCCCAGGGTTTCCGCCGCACAATACAGGTACAGGCCATGGCCCGCCTCATCCTGTACCTTGGCGAGCAGGATCGCCTTGCGCTCCAGCGTGGGCGCGCGGGTGATCCAGTTGCCCTCAGGCAGCTGGCCGACGATTTCCGAGTGGGCGTGCTGGCCGATCTGGCGGATCAGCGTTTTGCGGTAGCCTTCGGGCATCCAGTCCTTGGGCTCGATCTTCTCGCCGGCGTCGATGCGCGCCTGGAAGGCCGCCAGCTTTTCCGGATCGTCCTGGGTCGCTTCGGATTTGATCATCTGAGCATACATGTCTGGGACCTCCTCGGGTAATCGTTACACGCGTTCCAGGATCAGGGCGGTGCCCTGTCCGACGCCGACGCACATGGTGCAGAGCGCGTAGCGCCCGCCGGTGCGCTGCAATTGGTAAGCGGCGGTCAGCACCAGCCGCGCCCCGGACATGCCGAGCGGGTGGCCCAATGCAATTGCACCGCCGTTGGGATTAACATGGGGCGCATCGTCCGCAACGCCAAGCTCGCGCAGGGTGGCCAGGCCTTGGCTGGCAAACGCCTCGTTCAGTTCGATGACGTCCATCTGTTCGATGGTCAGGCCGGTGCGGGCCAGCACCTTGCGGGTGGCGGGCACCGGGCCGATGCCCATGATGCGCGGCTCAACCCCTGCGGCGGCCATCCCGACGATGCGGGCCATCGGTTTCAGACCGTTTCGTGCAGCTGCGGCCTCATTTGCCATCAGGATTGCCGCGGCGCCGTCGTTGACGCCGGAGGCATTGCCTGCTGTCACGCTCTTGTCCGGGCCGTTCACGCCCTTGAGGCCCGAAAGCTTTTCGGCCGAGGTGCCGGGGCGGGGGTGTTCATCGGTTTCCACCACCAGGTCATCGCCCTTGCGCTGGGGGATGGTGACCGGGGTGATCTCGTCCTGGAAGATGCCCGCCTCATGCGCGGCGGCCCAGCGGGCCTGGCTGCGGGCGGCGAATGCATCCTGATCCTCGCGGGAGACGCCGTAGTCCTCGGCCACGTTGTCCGCGGTCTGCGGCATCGAGTCGGTGCCGTACATCTCGTGCATTTTCTTGTTCACGAAGCGCCAGCCGATGGTGGTGTCATAGACCGCATTGGCGCGGGTGAAGGCGGAGGTGGCCTTGGGCATCACAAAAGGCGCGCGGCTCATGCTTTCGACGCCGCCGGCGATGGCCATGTCATAATCGCCTGCCTTGATCCCGCGCGACGCCATGCCGACCGCATCCATGCCGGAGGCGCAGAGCCGGTTGATGGTGGTGCCGGGCACAGAGGTGGGCAGGCCTGCCAGCAGCGCCGCCATGCGGGCCACGTTGCGGTTGCTTTCGCCGGCCTGGTTGGCATCGCCCAGGATGACGTCATCCAGGCTGCCCCAGTCCACATCCGGGTTGCGCGCCGCCAGCGCCGCAATCGGCAGGGCGGCAAGGTCATCAGTGCGCACCTGGCTCAGCGCGCCGCCATAGCGGCCGATCGGGGTGCGGGTGGCATCGCAGATGAAAGCATCCATGGGTGTTCGCGTCTCCTGTGGCGGCGGCAGGATAAGCCGACCGTTGGGTCGGTGATACGCCGGAAGATGATTCGCGGCAAGTTAAATGTAACTCAATCCTGAAAGCCTGGACAATTCTGTAACGCTAATGGAGCGGGCGCGGGGTCAGTGTTGCCCTGTTGGCGCGGCGGAGGCTCCAACAGGGCAGGGGCGTCAGGCGGTGGAAATGGTCTATAGTAACTTATGGGCCGCCAGCAGGAAGGAGGAGCGATGGAACAGGTGCTGCGCATTGGCGGAGCTGCCGGGTTCTGGGGAGATGCGTCCCTGGCCACGCCGCAGCTGCTGGCAGCGGGGGGCTTGGATTTTCTCGTCTACGACTACCTGGCGGAGATCACTATGGCGGTGCTGGCGCGGGCGCGTGCGAAGGACGCGCAAGCCGGGTATGCGGCCGATTTCGTGACGGCAGCGATGGCGCCGAACCTGGCCGGGATTGCGGGGCAGGGTGTGCGGGTCATTTCCAACGCGGGCGGGGTGAACCCAGAGGCCTGCGCCGCGGCCTTGCGGCGGGAGATTGCCGCGCAGGGGCTGGAGTTGCAGGTGGCGGTGGTTGCAGGTGATGACTTGCTCGGGCGGGCTGCAGAGCTGGCGGAGGCCGCGCCGCGGGACATGTTTACGGGTGCGCCGTTCCCGCCGCTGGAGAAGATTGCCAGCATCAACGCCTATCTCGGCGCCTTTCCCATTGCTGCGGCGCTGGACCGGGGCGCGGATATCGTTGTGACCGGGCGCTGCGTTGACAGCGCGGTGACGCTTGGCGCCTGCATCCATCACTTCGGCTGGAGGCCGCGGGATCTGGACCTGCTGGCGGGCGGCAGCCTGGCGGGCCATATCCTGGAATGCGGGCCACAGGCCACGGGCGGCAATTTCACCGACTGGCAGGATGTGGGCGGGACCATGGCCGGGATCGGCTATCCCATTGCGGAGATCCGCGGGGATGGCTCCTTTGATGTGATCAAGCCTGCAGGCAGCGGCGGCCTGGTTGCGCGCGGGACGGTGGCGGAGCAGCTTCTGTATGAAACCGGTGATCCGCAAGCCTATGTGCTGCCGGATGTGGTCTGCGACTTTTCCGGGGTCACGCTGACGGAGGCCGGGCCGGACCGGGTGCGGGTGGCCGGTGCCAGGGGGCGCGGCGTGCCGGATACCTGCAAGATCTGTATCACCTGGCAGGATGGTTTCCGCGGCGGCCAATACTTTACCTTCTATGGCCTTGATGCCGAGGCCAAGGCGCGGGCCTTTGCCAAGGCGGCGCTGGCCCGGTCGCGGGACGTGCTGCAGGGGGTGAAGCTGCCGGATTTCAGCGATGTGTGTATTGAGCTGATCGGCAGCGAAAGCCAGTTCGGCGGGCTGCGGCAGAGCGGACCCGCGCGGGAGGTGGCGGCCAAGATCGCTGTGCGCCACAAGGAGGCGCGCGGGGTGGGGGTGTTCCTGAAGGAGGCTGTCGGCCTGGGTTTGTCAGCGCCGCCGGGGCTCAGCGGCTTTGCGGGCGCCCGGCCCAAGCCATCGCCGGTGCTGGCGCTGTTTTCCTGCCTGCTGCCCAAGATGCCGGTGACGGTATGGGACGCTGCGGGCCACAGCGCCGTGCCGGCAGCCGCAGGTGTCCCGCTGCAGATGGTAGAGCCGCCTGCGCCGCCGCCTATGCCGCAAGCGGCGCGGGTGATGGAGGTGCCGTTGATGCGCCTGGCTTGGTCACGCAGCGGTGACAAAGGCGACATTGCCAATATCGGCGTGATCGCGCGCAGGCCCGACGTGATGCCTTGGATCTGGGAGGCGCTGGACGAGGCCCATCTGCGCCGGGTGTTCGGGCATTTCTGGGAGGGCCGGATGGAGCGGTTTTATCTGCCAGGAAGCCTGTCCATGAATATCCTGCTGCACGGCGCGCTGGGCGGCGGCGGCACGTCGTCCCTGCGCAATGATCCGCAGGGCAAGGGCTATGCGCAATTGCTGCTGGCGGCACCGGTGCGGGTGGACGCGGACTTGCTGGAGGAGTTTTGAGAATGCCGGAATGCTGCAGCATGACGCAGAGGGCGGTGCCCGGCCGCGGGCGGAAACGAAGTGCCCGGCCATGGGGGCGGCCGGGCACTGGGCGGCGTTTCCCCTCCCCAAAAAGAAACCCTCCCCCCCCCCCCCCCCCCCCCCCCCCCCCCCCCCCCCCCCCCCCCCCCCCCCCCCCCCCCCCCCCCCCCCTCCCCCCCCCCCCCCCC
>NZ_JBSWYB010000066.1:0-10235 GCF_056160905.1 Leisingera sp. ABD4_442
GCGTTAACCATGCCGCTTGCCGGCATGGTTAACAGCTTTTTTTACGCGGATTTCCGATCGGCCATGGCCCTGTCTCTTCTCCACACCTCCGAGCCCACAAGACTATACGATGCATCTGGGGGGGGGGGTTTTTTTTTTGGGGGGGGGGGGGGTTTTTTTTCTTTTTTTTTTGGGGGGAAGGATATCAGGGGAAGGAAGGGGAAACCCCCTCCCACCTGGAGGCTGCGCCAAGCTGCCGGGTCAGAGGAACCCGAGTTGCTTCATCAGATCGCCGATGGCCTGCTCCTGGGCTTCCAGGAAGCTGCGGAAGTCATCGCCGGAATTGTGGATGTTCACCCAGCCGTTGCGGGCGCGCACCTCTTCCCATTCGGCGGTGCCGTACATCTTCTCCAGCGCCGCCTGATAGGCCGCCAGCTTGTCCTCGGGCAGTCCCGGGGCCGCAAAGAAGCCGCGCCAGTTGACGAAGGTGGTGTCCAGCCCCTGCTCCTTCATCGTCGGCGCATCCGGGTAGCTGTCGACGCGTTCGTCAGAGGTGACGCCGATGATCTTCACTTCGCCCGCATTTGCCAGATCAATGGCCTCGGAAAACCCGGTGCTGAGCGCCGCGATCTCGCCCGACAGCAGCGCCGCCATCGCCTTGCCGCCGGCATCATAGGGAATGTATTTCACGGCCGTCGGGTCTTCTCCCGCGGCTTCCATCACCATGGCCGCGACCAGGTGATCCATACCGCCCGGCACCGAGCCGCCGCCAACCGCTGTTCCGCGCGGGTCCGCCTTATAGACTGCCAGCAGATCCTCCATCGAGTTGATCGGGCTGTCCTTGCCCACCACGATGGCGGCATAGTCGCCGATGGTGCCGGCCACCAGCGTCAGGTCGCGGAAGTTCTGCGGAAACACACCAGTCAGCGAACGGATCACGATGGGGGTGGAGTTCACCATCAGCGTGCCATGCTGGCTGGCGGCGTTTTCGATCAGATAGCCAATGGCCTTGCCGCCGCCGCCGCCGGACATGTTCTCATACGACGCTTTGCCGACCAGCCCGGAAGCGGTCAGTGCTTCGCCTGTGCCGCGGGCCGTGCCGTCCCATCCGCCGCCTGCGCCGCCCGGAATCAGAAAGTGGATGCTGTCCAGCACCTGTTCTTCCGACTGTGCCGGTGCGCCAAACGCCAGCGCTGCGGCTGCCGCGGCGATCGCGGCCCGGCGCGTCAGTGTCCATTTGCTCATTTTGTCCTCCCATTTGACAAACCGCGGTCGCGCCGCTCATGACTGGAAGAGATCACGGCAAGCTGACATGGACCTGTCATGACCTGTGCCGAAAGGATGAACTGCCATGCGTTTCCTGCTGGTTGAGGACAATGAGAGTCTGGCGAATGCCATCTTGGACCGCCTGCGGCTGGATGGGCATGTAGTTGACCATGCGCCGGATTTTGCGACTGCCGCGGCTTTCTCCGGGATAACCGATTACGACCTGATTTTGCTGGATATTATGCTGCCCGACGGGGACGGGCGCAGCTTTTTGAAATCCCACCGGGAGGGCCTTGGGGAAACACCGGTGATCGTTCTGACGGCCAGGTCTGAGGTCTCTGACCGGGTCGGGATGCTGGACCTGGGCGCAGATGACTACCTGACCAAACCTTTTGATTTTTCAGAGCTAGAGGCGCGCTGCCGCGCGGTGCTGCGCAGGCGCGGGGGCGGCAGTTCCAACGTGCGGCGATTCGGAAATCTGCAGTTCGATCCAATGGCCGGCACCGTCTCCGCAGGCGGGAAAACCATCTCGCTACGGAACAAAGAGCTGCGCTTGCTGGAGGTGTTCCTGAACGCGCCCGGCCAGATTTTCCCGAAACCCAAGCTGGTGGACCGGTTGTTCTCTTATGAGGAGGATGTCTCGGAAAACGCCATTGAGGTTTATGTCGCTCGGTTGCGCAAGCACCTGGCAGGCACCGGTGTACAGATCACGACGGTCCGCGGCCTTGGATACCGGCTGTCTCTGGAATGAGCGGCGGAGTCAACATAAGCGGCTCTATCCGGCGCCGGCTGCTTCTCCAGCTCGCCGGCAGTGCGGCGCTGCTGGCCGCGCTGCTATTCTTTGCAGTTCTGGGGGTGGTGCGAAAGGCTGCTGAAGAAAGCCATGACAGAATTCTGCTGGCGTCGGCCACTTCGATCCTGGAGTCCGTTTCTGTCCATTCTGGAAAGGTGGCTGCAGACATTCCTTATGCAGCGCTGTCGATGCTGGGAAATGTCAGCGATGACAGGGTGTTTTACAGGGTTTCGGGAGGGGGTGGCGTGCTGACTGGCTATGGCGACCTGCCGCTTGGGACGCCGCAAGGGCTGCCGCTGTTCGAAACCGTCAGCTACAAAGGAGAGAGCGTCCGCGCAGTTACGATTTCGCGCCGCCTGGCAGTTCAGGGGGAACCTGTGGCCGTGCAGGTGTCCGTTGCCCAGACCCGGCAGGGGCAGGCAGCAGTTCTGGCGAGGCTGTCGCGGACCGCGTTCTATCTGGGTGCCGGGTTCTTTGTGCTGGCCTTGACCCTTGCGGTGTGGTCGGCGCAGTCCAGCATCAGGCCGCTCAGATCTTTGGCCGAAGCCGTTTCGCGAAGGGGCCCTAGAGACCTGCGCCCAGTGACGCGGCCCGTTCCCTTGGAAATGTCACCGCTGGTGTCTTCGCTCAACAGCTTCATCAGCCGGCTGCAAACTTCATTGACCCGCTCAGAGGATTTCATTGCTGAAGCGGCGCACCGTGTACGCACGCCGCTTGCCACGGTGCGGGCACAGGCCGAGGTAACCCTGATGCGGGTCGAAAAGGAACAAAACCGCAGCAGCTTGCGGGAAATGATCCGTGCCATAGACGAAAGTTCCCGCGCGGCAGGGCAGCTGCTGGATCATGCAATGGTGTCCTTCAGGACCGACAGCCTGGAGCTGGAGGATACCGAACTGACTGAATTGGCCTGCGACTTGACCGACCGGTTGCGTCCGGTGGCTGAATTGAAAGACATTGATCTTTTCTTCGAAGGTGCCGAGGGGCTGCGGATCAAAGGTGATCCGGTTCTATTGCAAAATGCCATCCGCAATATTCTGGACAATGCCATCAAATACGCTGGGCGGGACAGCAGCGTCTGGGTCCGCACCGCGGTTTTAGGCCCTATGGCTGCGGTTGAGGTCGTGGACCAGGCCGGCGGCTTTGCCGGCGAAGATGCAGAGGCTCTCACCGGCCGTTTTGTACGCGGCGCAAACGCCAAGGGCACGATCGGGTCGGGGCTGGGCTTGACAATCGCCAGAGAGGTCGCAGAGGCCCATGGCGGCAGTCTGACAATAAAAAACAGCACTTCAGGAGCAGGCGCATGCGTTTCGCTGTCTTTTCCGCGTTTTTAACCCTGGGCCTGATTGCTGCTGGGGCTGCGATTGCTTTCGAGGTGGAAGAAAGGCATTGGCTCGGCCCGGGAGACGGCACGCCACTGCGGATAATCTCGACCACTGACACAGAAATTCTGGCCCCGCTGATCGAAGGTTACCTGCAGAAACATCCTGGAGTTGCAGTGGATTACACGGTTGCCAACAGCAGCGAGGTGATGACTGCAGTTCTTGAAGGTGAGGAGCAGTTCGATGTTGCTCTATCTTCGGCCATGGACCTGCAGACCAAACTTGCAAACGACGGTTTCACCCTCCCGCACAAGTCTGCCGCAACTGCACTAATTCCGGATTGGGGGGAGTGGCGCAGCCACGTCTTTGCGATTTCGCTCGAACCCGCGTCAATCGTTCTCTCGGCGGCTGAATTTTCCGGAGCAAGTCAGCCGCGCACACGCCAGGATTTGATTGCCCTGCTACGTGCGCAGCCGGAGCGGTTCCACGGCAAGGTCGCGACCTATGATGTGTCACTCAGCGGGCTGGGTTATCTCTTTGCGACACAGGATGCCCGCACGTCAGAAACCTATTGGCGGCTGATGGAAGTGCTGGGAAGCCTTGAGCTGCAGTTGGCTTGCTGTTCCGCGAGCATGATAGAACGCGTAGCTTCAGGAGAAGTCCTCGTAGCCTATAATGTCCTGGGCAGTTATGCACGGGCGCGCCACGATCTCAGCGGCAAGATCATTGTGATTGATCCGGAAGACTATACTCATTTGATGATGCGGTCCGCCGTGCTGCTGAAAGGAGGGCTGCAGCCCGCCCTGGCCGGCAGTTTTATTGACCACTTGGCTTCGGCCGCCTGGTCACGGCCTCCAGATGGCAACTATCCGTTCAGTCAGCCGCCGGTTGCCTTTGCGGACTCCGCAAGCTCAAAGCGGCCAATCCAGTTCGGACCCGGTCTGCTGGTCTATCAAGACCGCGAAAAACGTGGGCGGTTCCTGGCGGAATGGTTCAGCGCGGTTCGCAAAAACCGCAGTGACCAGTAGCGTCCATCGGCTGGCAGGACCTGGAATTTTAGATTGTTAGGCCGTGATCATCTATAGGCTCAGCCTATGACTTGATGGGTATATTCGATTTCTCTTGATGTGTATTTCTGTCAAACTGCCAGACACTAAAAACAATAGGTCCAAAACGCTCCGTCAGAGAGTGCCGGGCAAAAGTATGAACCAACAGAGGACAACAAATGAAACAGAAAGCGTCATTTCTAGCTGCATTAGCATTATCAGTGGCAACTGCCGGCTCTGCCCTGGCCGAAACCGAGCTGACAGTCTACACGGCGGTCGAGGCTGAGGATCTTGCACGCTATGCGGAGACTTTTAATCAGAGCCATCCGGACATCAAAATTAATTGGGTAAGGGATTCCACTGGGATCATCACCGCCAAGCTGCTGGCCGAACGCGACAATCCTCAGGCGGATGTGGTCTGGGGGCTGGCGGCTACCTCCCTTCTACTGCTGAAATCCGAAGGAATGCTGGAGGCTTATGCGCCTGCCGGTGTCGATCAGTTGGATCCGAAATTCGTCGATGGCGACAACCCGCCCAGCTGGGTCGGCATGGACGCCTGGGTGGCCTCTGTTTGCTATAACACTGTGGAGGCAGAGAAGCTTGGCCTGACACCTCCGACTTCATGGAAGGACCTCACCGATCCCCAGTATGCAGGCCACGTAATTATGCCGAACCCGAACTCCTCCGGCACCGGCTTCTTGGACGTTTCCAGCTGGCTGCAGATGTTTGGTGAAGAAGCGGGCTGGAATTACATGGACGCGCTGCACAAGAACATCGCGCGATACACCCATTCCGGTTCCAAACCCTGCAAGCTGGCGGCGGCCGGCGAAATCCCGATTGGCATCTCTTTTGCTTTCCGTGGTGCCAAGTCCAAGGCTGCAGGCGCACCGCTGGAAATCATTGTGCCTTCAGAGGGCGTCGGCTGGGACATGGAGGCTACTGCCATCGTGGCTGGCACCGCAAATCTGGAAGCGGCGCAGACATTGGTCGACTTCACGGTCACCAAGGAAGCCAACGAAATGTACAACACTGGCTATGCGGTTGTGGCTTACCCGGGCGTCGCCAAGCCGGTTGAGTATTTCCCCGAAGGGCTGCTGGCCGCGATGATCGACAATGATTTCGAATTTGCCGCCAACAACCGCGCCGCAATCCTCAAGGAATGGCAGGCCCGTTACGACGGCAAGTCGGAAGCGAAATAAGCCTTCAGGGGCGGATGGTTAGACTTCCGCCCCTCTACCTTCCTGAACTTCACTGCCCATGCCCTGAGCCATGCCGCCCGTTGACAACAGACAGGGTGCCGCGTTGGCATATGCAAGGACCAACGACGTGCTTCAAATGACCCCGCCAAAAGAAACCTACCTGAGCATCCGCGACCTCTGGAAAGCCTTCGGCAGCTTCATCGCGCTGAAGGACATCTCCCTGGACGTAACGGAGGGCGAATTCATCTGCTTCCTCGGTCCCTCGGGCTGCGGCAAGACCACCCTGCTGCGCGCCATTGCAGGCCTGGATCTGCAATCTAAGGGCACCGTGACCCAGGGCAGTCAGGATGTGTCCAACCTGCCGCCGTCCGAACGCGACTTCGGTATCGTGTTCCAGTCCTATGCGCTGTTTCCGAACCTCACCATCGACAAGAACATTGCCTTCGGCCTGGAAAACGCAGGCCGCAGCAAGCAGGAAATCAATACGCGCGTGGCTGAACTTCTGGAACTGGTCGGCTTGCCGGACCAGGGCCGCAAATACCCGGCCCAGCTGTCCGGCGGCCAGCAGCAGCGGATTGCCCTGGCACGCGCCATAGCCACCAATCCAGGCCTTCTGTTGCTGGATGAGCCGCTGTCGGCGCTGGATGCCAAGGTGCGTGTCCACCTGCGGCACGAGATCAAGGAACTGCAGCGCAAGCTGGGTGTCACGACCATTATGGTGACCCACGATCAGGAGGAAGCGCTGGCCATGGCCGACCGCATCGTGGTGATGAACCACGGCGTGATTGAGCAGGTCGGCTCTCCTACCGAAATCTACCGCGAGCCGGCCAATCTGTTTGTAGCCGACTTTATCGGCGAGATGAACCAGATCAGCTCTTTTGTTGCCAAGGGCGGTCGTCTGGCGGTGGGGGAAAAGACTTTTGCTTGCCTGCCGCATGACTTTTCCGACGGCACCCAGGTCATTGCCGCCATCCGGCCCGAGGATGTGATCCCGCATGAGGCCGGGTATCTGGAAAGCAGCGGCAACCGAAACTGTATCGACGTTCAACTGGCCGAAATGGAATTCCTCGGCTCCTTCTGGCGCTGCCGCCTGACCAATGAACGCTTCGACGGCAAAGAACTGATTGCCGATTTCTCCATCAACGCCGTGCGGCGCCTGGATCTGGAGGCCGGCTGCCAGATGGAAATCGAACTGCCCGACAACCGCCTGATGGCGTTTGCGCAAGACGGGCAAGGGGCGTAACGCAGATGACTGATACCACGCAATCCATCATGGCCGCTGGCCCGGTGATCAAGGGCAAGCTGAGCCGCGACGATATCATCATGCGCGGCAGCATGATCATCATCGCGCTTTATCTGGTCGTGTCGCTGGTCTTTCCGCTCTATGCAATGCTGTCGAAGTCCTTCTCCACCTACCGGGTGGAGCTGTCGCAGTATGAATTCCAGGTCAGCGATGAGGCGGGCCAGTTCGATGGCAGCATTTTGACCGGCGCAGACCTGAACACCCGCAGCGGCACCTTTGCCGATGCCGATCTTTCCACGGGCGCCGACGGGCGGCTGCCGGTCACGGGCTTCTTTCCGGACTTCAGCTTCCGCAGCCCGGTGATGTACCAGGTGCGTAATACATCTGACACGGGCCGCTTTCTGATCGGCTCCAACCTGCAGACCGGCACCGAATGGGTCACACTCGACTCCAACACCTTCCGCCGGGTTCAGCTGCGCCCGGTGCAATCGCGGGGCCTTGATAACTTCGTCTCCTATTTCTCGACGCCGGCGCTGTTCAACTCGATAAAAAACTCGCTGTGGATTGCGGTGCTGAGCACGGTTGTGACCGTCTCGCTTGCCTTCTGGTTCGCCTACGCGCTGAATCGCAGCTGCATGAAGTACAAGGGCGTGTTCCGTCTCATCGCCATGGCGCCGATCCTGGTGCCGTCGCTGCTGCCGGGTATCGCGCTGGTCTACCTGTTCGGCAATCAGGGCATGATCAAGGAGCTTTTGTTCGGCGCCAGTATCTACGGGCCGATAGGCATCGTCATAGGCTCGGTCTTCTTCACCTTCCCGCATGCCTTCATCATCATTTCAACCGCGCTGGCCATTTCGGATGCGCGGCTCTACGAAGCCGCGGCTAGCTTGCGTTCAACACCTTGGCGCACCTTCTGGACCGTCACGGTTCCCGGCGCGCGCTATGGCTTGATCTCGGCGACCTTTGTGGTCTTCAACCTTGTGATCACCGATTTTGGCCTGCCTAAGGTGATCGGCGGCCAGTACAACGTGCTGGCGGTCGACATTTACAAGCAAGTGATTGGCCAGCAGAATTTTGAGATGGGCGCGGTGGTCTCGGTGGTTCTGGTGATCCCGGCAATCCTCGCCTTTGCCATCGACCGCATGGTGCAGTCCAAGCAGGTGGCGCTTCTTTCGGCGCGCTCGGTCCCGTATGAGCCGCAACCGAACAAGAAGATGGATCGTATCTTCTTTGCCTACTGCACCCTGATCGGCATCTTCATTGCTGGACTGCTGGCAGTCTGCCAATTTGCGGCATTGATCAAGTTCTGGCCCTACGACCTGAGCCTCAGCCTCAACAACTATCAGTTCGACAAGATGGATGGCGGCGGCTGGGGCTCCTATGTGAACTCGATCAAGCTAGCGCTGATGACGGCTATGGCTGGCACCGCCGTGGTGTTCTTTGGTGCCTATCTGGTGGAGAAATCCAAGGGCTTCCGCACCGGGCGCGCCATTTTCCAAATGTTTGCGATGCTGCCAATGGCGATCCCGGGCATGGTTCTGGGATTGGCCTACATCTTCTTTTTCAACAACCCCGCGAACCCGCTCAATGCTATCTACGGCACTATGGCGATCCTGGTGGTCTGCACCGTCACCCACTTCTACACGGTGTCGCATCTGACGGCGGTCACCGCCCTTAAGCAGATGGACCGGGAGTTTGAATCCGTCGCTGCCTCGCTCAAGCAGCCGACAATGAAGCTGTTTGCCCGCGTCACGGTGCCGGTCTGCCTGCCTGCGGTGCTGGACATCTCCATCTACCTCTTCGTCAATGCGATGACGACGGTGTCGGCGGTGGTGTTCCTTTATTCGCCCAAGACAACGCTAGCGTCGATTGCGGTGCTGAACATGGATGACGCAGGCGACATTGCGCCGGCGGCGGCGATGGGGATGATGATCTTCTACACCAACGCGCTGGCCCGGGTCATTCACCTGCTGGCGTCCCGCGGCATCCTGCGCCGGACCCAAGCCTGGCGCAGCCGCTGATAACAGGGGTGTCCCCCTGATGCTACCCCTGCTGTGCACTGGCAGCAGGGGGTTCTTTTGCGGCTTGGATGCTGCTGGCAAACTCCATGAATGCGCGGATAACCTTGACGTCCTGGCGCTGGGTCAGAAAGAGGATGCTTTCACTCATCGCCAGTTCCGCGTCCTGCAGGGTAAACTTGGCCAGCCGGTCATCATGGCCGTATTCAGCCTCTGAGACAAAACCGATACCAGCCCCGGAGGCCACCAGTTCGCGCACCGCTTCCCGGCCTTCGGCAACGATGGCAGGCTTCAGCTCAACACCGCGGCGCTGGGCTTCCGTTTCGATATTCTGCCGGGTCTTGGATCCTTCCTCGCGAAAGACCAGCGGCAGCCGGGCCAGCTCGCTGAAGGACAGGCTGGTTTTCTCCTCAGGCAGAAGCCCGCGCGCCGCAAAGGCGACAATGGCGGTCGCACCGAGGTTCATAACCGTCATGTCACGGCCCGGAGTGAGGCTGCCTGCGACGCCGATCTCAGCATTGTATCCGCGCAGCTCCTCCAGAATCTCGCCGGTGTTGCCGCCGCGGAGCACGATGGTGACATTCGGATACTTTTCCCGGAACGGGCCCAGAAAGGCGGTCATATGCTGCGCCGAGTCAGCAATGATCCGCAGCTCCCCTTCTACGGCTGCGCTGGACTCGGACAGATAGTCCTCAATCTGGGTTTCCACTTCAAAGTAGCGTTTGGTTAGCTGCAGCAAGTCTTCACCCTCACGGGTCAGGAACACCCGCTTCTTTTCCCGGTGAAACAGCAGCACATCATGGTCCTGCTCCAGTTTGCGGACCTGTTCCGACACGGCTGGCTGCGTCAGATGCAGGGCCTCGGCTGCACGGGAAAAGCCGCCCAGAAGGGCGACATGATGAAAGGCTTTGAGCTGGCTGTGGCGCATTTTCCGTCCCGTTCCATTCATAGGTTCTGCCTATAGTTAGATTGTTTTTTGCGATTTTACATATGGAATTTTGGGGGACAAAGATGCCTTGAGATGGATTTTGGAGATTTCGGATGAGAGTTTGCAAGGATCCGCTGGAAGGTCCGCGGCAGGGAGAGCCGTATCTTCTGACGCCCGGTCCGCTGACGACGTCTTATGCGGTGAAGGCGGCGATGCTGCGGGACTGGGGCAGCTGGGATGACGATTTCCGGGCGATGACGCGGGAAATCCGCCGCCGCCTGCTGTCGCTTCTGGGGGCGGGGGCGGAGGATTTCGACTGCGTGCCGATGCAGGGCTCCGGCAGTTTTGCGGTAGAGGCGATGCTGGGCTCCTTCATCCCCGGCGATGGCAAGGCGCTGGTGCTGGCCAACGGGGCCTACGGGCAGCGCTCGGCGCAGACGCTGG
>NZ_JBSWYB010000067.1:0-10086 GCF_056160905.1 Leisingera sp. ABD4_442
CAAGAGCCCGCACAACAAAAAGTCTTTCCCCTTTGTTTTTTCCTGACCAAGGGGGGACCGTGGTCGGGGGTGTTTTTTCTTTTTCCCCCAGGTCCTCGGGGGGGCGTGGGGTCCCTCCCCCTCGCTCGGCCTCAACAGGCTCCGCCAGCTCAGGCCACTCCTCAAAGATGGCCTCAACCACCCCCTGCCCGGCCCGCTCCATCAGCTCCAGCCCGGTCACTTCTCCGGATGCGATGGCGGCCTGTTCAATGGCCCGCATTTGGGCTGCGGTCAGCAGTTCGGTCATATCTTGCCTTTCCCCGATTCAATTCTGCGCAATTTCCGGGCGCAGTGCTTAATTTTTAGGCAGACCCGATCAAATCCTGCCCGCAATTGCCGCAGCCGCAGCCTCCTGCATTGCTGCGTTCATTTAGAAGTGAAATGACACCTCCAACAAGCTTGCGAGGAGCCAAGGCATGAAAAAGATCGAAGCCATCATCAAGCCTTTTAAACTGGATGAGGTGAAGGAAGCGTTGCAGGACGTTGGCGTCCAGGGTCTTTCTGTCATCGAGGTCAAGGGCTTTGGCCGCCAGAAGGGCCACACCGAGCTTTACCGCGGCGCTGAATATGTGGTCGACTTTCTGCCCAAGGTGAAGGTCGAGGTTGTGCTGGACGACGATCAGGTCGACCAGGCGATCGAGGCCATTGTAGATGCCGCCAAGACCGACAAGATCGGCGACGGCAAGATCTTTGTCTCGCCCGTCGAGCAAGCCATCCGCATCCGTACCGGCGAAACCGGCCCGGACGCGCTGTAAACACATACGAAATCTCCAGATACCTATATCAGAAGGACCAAGGGAATGAGCGTAGACGCAGTTCTCAAGACTCTCCGTGAGGAAGACGTCGCATATGTCGACATCCGTTTCACCGATGTGCGCGGCAAGCTGCAGCACGTCACCGTGGACGTGGACCTGGTTGACGAAGACTTCCTGGAAGAAGGCTTCATGTTCGACGGCTCCTCGATCGCCGGCTGGAAGTCGATCGAAAACTCCGACATGAAACTGATGGCGGACACCACCTCTGCCTATATTGACCCGTTCTACGCGGAAAAAACCCTGTGCCTGCACTGCTCCATCGTTGAGCCCGACACCGGCGAAGCCTATGAGCGCGACCCGCGCGGCACCGCGCAGAAAGCGGAAGCCTACCTGAAGTCCTCCGGCATCGGCGATGTGGCCTACATGGGCCCGGAAGCGGAATTCTTCCTGTTCGACGACGTGCGTTACTCCAACACCATCAACAAGGTGTCCTATGAGGTTGACGCAACCGACGGCTCCTGGAACACCGATGCGGAATTCGAAATGGGCAACATGGGCCACCGCCCTGGCCTGAAGGGCGGCTACTTCCCGGTCAACCCGACCGACGAAGCGCAGGACCTGCGTTCCGAGATGCTGTCGACCATGAAGCGCCTGGGCATGAAGGTCGACAAGCACCACCACGAGGTTGCCTCCTGCCAGCACGAGCTGGGCCTGATCTTCGACAGCCTGACCAAACAGGCCGACGAGCTGCAGAAGTACAAATATGTGATCCACAACGTGGCGCACGCCTACGGCAAATCGGCCACCTTCATGCCGAAGCCGATCTACGGCGACAACGGCTCCGGCATGCACGTCAACATGTCGATCTGGAAAGACGGCAAGCCGCTGTTTGCCGGCGACAAATACGCCGACCTGTCGGACGAGGCGATCTACTTCATCGGCGGCATCCTGAAGCACGCCAAGACCCTGAACGCCTTCACCAACCCGTCCACCAACTCCTACAAGCGCCTGATCCCGGGCTTTGAGGCCCCGGTTCTGCGCGCCTACTCCGCCCGCAACCGCTCTGGCTGCGTGCGCATCCCGTGGACCGAAAGCCCGAAAGCCAAGCGCGTCGAGGCCCGCTTCCCCGATCCGGCGGCAAACCCCTACCTGTGCTTTGCCGCGCTGCTGATGGCCGGCCTGGACGGCATCAAGAACAAGATCGATCCGGGCGAAGCCATGGACAAGAACCTGTACGATCTGCCGGCCGAAGAGCTGGAAGGCATCCCGACCGTCTGCGGCTCACTGCGCGAAGCTGTTGACGCCCTGGCCGCCGACCACGACTTCCTGCTGCAGGGCGACGTGTTCACCAAAGACCAGATCGACGGCTACATCGAGCTGAAGATGGAAGAGGTCCACAAGTACGAGCACACCCCGCACCCGGTGGAATTCGGCATGTACTACAGCTGCTAAGCTAGCAGACCAGATACGGAAAGGGCGTCCCTCGGGGCGCCCTTTTCATTTGCCGCGGCTGGAGTGTGCCGCGGCCCGCGGATGCGAGGCTCTGCCTCGCGCTCCGGGATATTTGCAGCAAGAGGAAAAGCAGGCTTCTTTCTGGTTCGAAATACTCCGGGGGAGGCCCGCAGGGCCGGGGGCAGCGCCCCTCCGCCCCGGCCCCCCTTGTGAAGGTGCAGATGTTGCTGTAGTGCGGCCCGCTTCCGCCGCTGCAAGGAGACGCCCCCGTGACCGCCCCCAACACCCTTGGCATTGACTTTGGAACTTCAAACTCTGCCGCGGGCATCGCGGTGGCGGGCCGCCCATGGCTGATGGAGATGGAGCCGGGAGAGCGAACCCTGCCCACCGCGGTGTTCTTTGAAGTGGGCAGCCGCACCATGCGGATCGGCCGCAGCGCCACGCGGGCGCTGATCAATGGCGGCGAGGGACGGTTTATGCGGGCGCTGAAGAGCCTGCTGGGCACGCCGCTGTTGCAGGAAGAACGGCGCTTGGGCGGTGAGCGGCTGAGCTTTGCCACCCTGATCGCGCGGTTCCTGGCAGAGATGAAGCGCCGCGCAGAGGCTGCAACGCATATGGAATTCACCCATGCCCTGTCGGGGCGGCCGGTGCGGTTCCATTCCAAGGATGACGACCGCAACATGCAGGCGGAAAAGGACCTGCGCGCCTGTTACCTGGAGGCGGGGTTTCAGGATGTGATGTTCATGTATGAGCCCGAGGCCGCCCTACGCGCCGCAGCGACAGCGCCGGGCCTGGGGCTGATCGTCGACATCGGCGGCGGCACCTCCGATTTCACTGCGTTTGAGCAACGGGAAGACGGGGGAACCCGCATCCTGGCCTCGCATGGCGTCCGGCTGGGCGGCACCGATTTTGACCGGCAATTGAGCATCCAGCATGTGATGCCACTGCTGGGCCGCGGCAGCCAGATCCGCAATACCTTTGGCGGCAGCACCCTGCCGGCGCCGAACCGGCTGTTCAACGACCTCGCCACCTGGCAGATGATCCCGTTCCTTTATGCGCCGGAAAGCCGCCGGGCAGCGCAGGAGCTGGCCGCCAACGCGGTGGAGCCAGAGAAACTGGCGCGGCTGGTGGCGGTGCTGGAGGATGAGCTGGGCCATGAGCTGGGTTTTGCCGTCGAGCATGGCAAGATCCGCGCCAATAGCGGCGAGGGCAAGGCGCTCATTGACCTCAAACTTCTGGAGCGCGGTTTGTCAGTGCCGCTGGACGCTGCAGGCATGACCCAAACGCTGGCAGAACAGACCGCCGCCATCGGCACCTGTGCATCGGAAACCCTGGCGCAGGCTCGGATTGCGCCGGATATGGTCGAGCGGATCGTTCTGGTCGGCGGCTCTTCGCTGCTGGCGGCGGTGCAGGCGGAAATGCGCAGCTTGTGTCCAAATGCCCGGCTGGAAACGGGAAATGCGATGACCGCAGTTGCAGATGGCCTGGCGCTGGCCGCCGGGACGGCTTTTACCTGAGCAAATGGGAAGCAACCCCGGCTTTTCCCGTTAGACAAGTGCCGCGGGCGCGTTAGGCTGCAAGCCATGAGTCACATTTCGAGAGTTTGCTTCATGCGCCGGCTGATTGCCCCTGCCCTGATTTCCGCCTTGCTTGCCACCCCTGCCCTGGCCGCCCCTTGCGGCAATACATCCGCCGGCTTTGATGCCTGGAAGCAGGACTTCCAGCATGAAGCCAAGCGCGCGGGCGTGCGCAAGGCGGGGCTGCAGGCGCTGGCCAATGCGCAATATGCCCGCCGCACCATTTCTGCTGACCGCAACCAGAAGAGCTTCAAATACTCGCTGGAGAAGTTCATGCAGATCCGCGGTTCTGCCACAATCGTGGCACAGGGCCGCAAGCGCAAAGCGCGCAACCCGGATTTCTATTCAGCGCTTGAGCGCAAATACGGCGTGCCCGCGGGGGTGCTGATTGCGATCCACGGGATGGAAACCGCCTTTGGCAGCTATATGGGGGACAGCCAGGTGGTTTCGGCCATTGTCACGCTTACCTATGATTGCCGCCGGTCCGACTTCTTCCGGCCCCACGCGCTGGGGGCGCTGAAGCTGGTGGACCAGGGCGCGATTACGCCCGCGACGCAGGGCGCCAAGCATGGCGAACTGGGCCATACACAGTTCCTGCCCGGCAATGCGCTGGAATACGGCGTCGACTGGGACGGCAACGGACGGGTGGATTTCTACAACATGGGCGACGCGCTGGCCTCCACCGCCAACTACCTGCGCCGGAAAGGCTGGAAACCGGGCAAGGGATACCAGCAGGGCGAGCCCAACTATCGGGTTCTGAAAGAATGGAACGCCGCCACCGTCTATCAGCAGTCGCTTGCCATCATGGGCCGCCAGATTGACGGCTGAGGGGGCATTCGCGCTGGCATAGCGCCCACCCTACTGGCAGGCGCTATGCCAGCGGGACCAAGCCCGAAAAACAGTTCCTGCGATTCCCGGGCCACTGTAGGCCTTAGGGCATCAATGTGTCCGGCAGCTGCCACAGTTGGGCCTCAATCCGGCCCCGAGATACCGCAAGATTCACGCGAAACTCTTTTTTTACAGACACTTGTCGATTGCCGCATTTGAACGGCTTCCGCGGCAGCCGCTTCCCGGCAATCGTCCTTCCCTGCCCCACTTTCAACTATTTCAAATTTTATTGTTTCTCTATCGGCACCCTGAATGGAGGATCCGGACGGTGGCAGAGAACATGCAGTATACAGGCAGGCTGGGTCTGGAAAGCCGCGATGGCGGGACGCTTTCTGCTGCAGTGGCCGCAGTGGTGGATACGCTTGAGGATTTCGGCCATCCCGCCGAAACAATCGAGGCCCGCGCAGAAAACACCGCCAAGCTGCAATGCGACCATTACCTGATCGCCATTCGGCTGCGCCGGGTGCCGCTGCGGCGCGCCAGCAAACTTGCGGGCAATGTCATGCAGCCTTCGGCGCTGCTGGAAGTGTCGCTGTCGCCGCTTTACGCGGGCTATTGTGACCGGGAAATCTCCGAGCTGCTCCTGGCCGAGATGCTGCGCCGTCTGCTGCCGTCGGTTGAGGCGACTTCGGTCGAATGGCTGGAGACGGACGTGGCGCTGACTTGCGAGCAGTTTCTCAGCGCCTTTGATCCCCAGCACGCCGCGCAGGCCCAGACCGCAGCTGCGCCGGCGGCAGCCGTTACCGATGCACAGGGCGAAACCGGCACAGACAGGCCGCGCGGGCGTGAACGTTTCACCCCGGTCGAAGAAACCGCACTGGAACTGGAAGCCCATTTCGATCGCGCCCTGGAAGACGCCAGGATCTGCCGCAACGCCGGTCCGGCGGCGCGCCGGCAGCCCCTGCGCAAACCAGTGGCAGCAGCGTTTTCAATCAGCGGGCTGGGCCATCAGATGCGCGCGTCCGCGCTGGCAGCTATAAGCATGGCCGGCACCCGGCGCCTGCGCTTTATCAGCCACCTGCTGCTGCTGACGGCGCTGATCCTCTACCTGGAAAGCGCTGGCATGGTGCAGGCTGCGCGGCCGCTGGTGCCCTGACCAAGGCTAGCCTGCCGCGGCGGTGCCCCACTGCTGCAGCACATCCGCACGGGCCAGCACATAGGTGTGGATCGCAAATACCACTGCCCTGGACTTTGGCAGCCGCAGAAGCATCTGTTTTTCGCTGCGCAAGTACTCCCCGCGGCTGCCATGGGAGGTGTCGCGCCGCGCGAACTGGCTGCGCGGCTGAAACAATGCCGGATCCTGATACCAAAGCGTATTGAACCGCCACAGCGGCCGGCCCGCCTGCACCCCGTCGAACAAGCGCTGCACCCGCGCCGCAATCCCGGCATCATAACTTTCCACTGGAACATGGATCCCGGTCAGGGGCCGCATGAATTTTTCGGACAGCATCCAGCTGGCCGGAAAGCACAGCACCGCGCCGGTCAGCACATGTTCCGCTGCTCCTTCCGGCTTTTGCAGGATACAGAAATCCTGCTGGGCGATCCCGCCTAGGCTGCCCAGCGGATCCTGCCAGTCAACCGCCGCCCCCGCAGCAGCGGCCGCCGGAGGTGATCCGTCCAGGACCAGCTGCAGCAGTTCCTGCGCCGCTTCCATCGCGCTTGGGTCCATTTGCAGGACATCCTGGCGCCGGTCAGCCAGCAGGCGCCTCCGCTCCGCCAGCTGCGCCGCAAAGGCCTCGTCCGGCTGCAGCCAGTCCTGCCGCGCAAGCGGCTGAATACCGGGCAGTTTCCGGGGCTGAAGCGGGTTATAAGGGATGGTTCTCTGCAGAATCGCCGTCATCCCCCAGCGATAGCATCCCCTGTGCCGCGGCACAGCTGCGACGTTGCATCATGCGTCAGAAACGACCTCAGACACGGTCGTTTTTTGCAGCGCTTTGGAGGCCAGGGAACGGCAGATTGGACAGGACTGTGCAGCGAGGACTTCCCAGCATGAACGAGCATTACCGCGATATCCGCAAGATCGACCCCACCCGCGGCGCCAAACTGGGCGACAACACCCCGAACGACAACAACCGTGTCGAGATCGGCCCGACCCAGCTGGCCTTTTCCGAATGGGCCGAAGCAGGTCTGCAGCTGCCCGACCTGCAGGCCATGCGCAGCTTCCGCTGGGAGCGGCTGACGCGCTTCATCAATGACCGCGGCTATGGCGGCCTCCTGGTGTTTGATCCGCTGAACATCCGCTATGCGACTGATTCCACCAACATGCAGCTGTGGAACACCCACAACCCGTTCCGGGCGCTCTTGATCTGCGCCGACGGCTATATGGTGCTGTGGGACTACAAGCAGTCGCCGTTCCTCAGTGAGTTCAACCCGCTGGTGCGCGAGCAGCGCGCAGGCGCCGACCTGTTCTACTTCGACCGCGGCGACAAGATCGACGTGGCCGCCGACAAGTTCTCCAACGAAGTGCGCATCCTCATGGAGGAACACAGCGGCAGCAACAGGCGGCTGGCGGTGGACAAGGTGATGCTGCACGGGCTGCGGGCGCTTGAGGCGCAGGGGCTTGAAATCTTCCCCGGCGAGGAGCTGACCGAGAAATGCCGCGCAGTGAAAGGCCCGGACGAGATCCTGGCAATGCGCTGCGCCAGCCACGCCTGCGAAACCGCGGTGGCGGAGATGGAAAAGTTCGCCCGCGAGCAGGTGCCCGGCGGCAATATCTCCGAGGATGACGTCTGGGCGGTTCTTCACGCGGAAAACATCCGCCGCGGCGGCGAATGGATCGAGACCCGGCTGCTGGCCTCCGGCCCGCGCACCAACCCCTGGTTCCAGGAATGCGGCCCCCGCATCATCCAGAACAACGAGATGATCAGCTTTGACACCGATCTGGTCGGCTCCTACGGGATCTGCATCGACATCTCGCGCAGCTGGTGGATCGGCGATGAAAAGCCGCGCCCCGACATGATCTATGCCATGCAGCACGGGCTGGAGCACATCCGCCACAACATGGAAATGCTGAAGCCGGGCGTGAACATCCAGGAGCTGTCCAAAGGCTGCCATCCGCTGGACGCGCAGTTCCAGAAGCAGAAATACGGCTGCATGATGCACGGTGTGGGCCTCTGCGATGAATGGCCGCTGGTTGCCTACCCGGATGCAATGGTAGAAGGCGCTTTCGACTATGAGCTGGAGCCGGGCATGGTGCTGTGTGTCGAGGCCCTGGTTTCGCCTGAGGGCGGCGACTTCTCGATCAAGCTGGAAGACCAGGTGCTGATCACCGAGGACGGCTATGAGAACCTGACCAAATACCCGTTCGACAAGGAACTGCTGGGCGAAGCGTAACGCCCGGCTGCCGGTCCCTCCCGCCAGGAGGGACCGGCATATCCTGCGGCGCCGGCAGGCGCCTCCGCTTAGCAACAGGTATCAAGGAACGGCTGCAGCTTCTCTGGCAGAACCAGCACGCCGGACGAGTCCGTGACCTCTGCAAGCCGGTCCAGCGGCACCCAGGCCAGCGCGTGGGATTCATCACTGGCCGCGATCTCCCCGGCTTCTGCCTGAAACAGGTAGCGCACGTCGTAGTGCAGATGGGCGCAGTCCTTAGTGTTTGCCGGGATTTCATGAATATCCACGTCGAACACGCGGTCTGACAGCCGTCTGATCCGGCTGAGCCCGCTTTCCTCATACGCCTCTTTCAGCGCCGCAAAGGGCACATCGGCAATCCCATCGCAATGGCCGCCAAGCTGGAACCACCGGTCCAGCTTCCTGTGATGGGTCAGCAGCACGCTGTTCATGTCAGGCGACAGGACAAAGGCGGATCCGGTCACATGGCCGGTTTCCGGATTTCGGCTGAAAGCCTGCGGCTCGCTTTCGCAAAACCTCCGCAAACGCTGCCACATATCCCGGTCCCGCGCAGTTCGCGGGCTGTAACATCCGATGCCTTCCAGGCCGCTGCTGCTCATCTGCCTTCACCTTCCCGTGACGTGCCGGGCTGTTGCCTTGTTCATGACCCATTGAGCGCTCAATCTAGTCGGAACACCAGACAAAGGCTACGCCAATGCCCGCTGAACGCGTTTCTTTCCCCGGCCACGCCGGAAACACCCTTGCTGCCCGCCTTGACCTGCCCGAAGGGCCGGTCCTGGCAACCGCGCTCTTTGCGCATTGCTTTACCTGTTCCAAAGATATCCCGGCAGCGCGGCGCATTGCCGGGCGGCTGGCGGCAATGGGGATCGCCGTCTTGCGGTTTGATTTCACCGGGCTCGGCCATTCGGAGGGCGAGTTTGCCAACACCACCTTCAGTTCCAATGTTGCAGACCTGATCATGGCGGCGCAGTACCTCGCCTCCCGCAACATGGCGCCGTCGCTGCTGATCGGCCATTCGCTGGGCGGTGCGGCAGTGCTGCGGGCACGGGCGGGCATCCCCTCGGTCAAGGGCGTGGTGACCCTGGGGGCGCCGTTTGATCCGGGCCATGTCTCACATCATTTCGATGCGGCCCTGCCCGAGATCGAGGCCAAGGGCCGCGCCGAGGTCTGCCTGGGCGGGCGGCCCTTTGTGATCGGCAAAGAGTTTGTCGACGATATCCACGCCGAGGCGCTGGCGCCGGCAATTGCAGAGCTCAAGGCCGCGCTGCTGGTGCTGCACGCGCCGCGCGACACCACCGTGAGCATTGACAACGCCGCCTCCATTTTCACTGCTGCCAAACACCCCAAGAGCTTTGTCACCCTGGATGATGCGGATCATCTGATTTCCAACGCTGCTGATGCAGAATATGCGGCGGAGGTCATCGCGGCCTGGGCGGGACGCTATGTCAAAATGGCCCCGCCCGCACCGCCGCCCGGCGCGCCGGAGGGTATTTTGCGGGTAACGGAAGCGGACCCGGAGGGCTTCCTGCAGGATGTGCAGTCCGGCCCCTACCACCACGCCTTTGCTGATGAGCCGCTGGCCTATGGCGGCACCAACCGCGGCATGTCGCCTTATGGCTTCGTCGCCGCAGGGCTGGGCGCCTGCACCTCGATGACCCTGCGAATGTATGCCCGCCGCAAGGGCTGGCCGCTGGAGGGGATCAGCGTCGACGTAAGCCACGACAAGGTGCACGCCCAGGACGCCCAGCCGACCGGCCCCGCTAAGATCGACCAGTTCACCCGCACCATTCATCTCTGCGGACCCTTGAGTGGCGAGCAGCGCGCCAAGCTGATGGAGATCGCCGACCGCTGCCCGGTGCATCGCACCCTTGAAAGCGGCGCCAAAGTGGTCACGCATCTGGATGCCTGCATCCAGCCTGCCCGGGTCTGACCCCCCAGGAACCGGCGGACCTCCCGCGCCCGGAGGGTGCAGGAAACCTTCACCAGCAGCGGCCTGGGGCCCGGCGCCGCGCATGGCGCGGCGC
>NZ_JBSWYB010000068.1:0-9335 GCF_056160905.1 Leisingera sp. ABD4_442
TGACGCCCGCTTCGAGATTGTCGGCACCACCCTCAAGCTGAAGGACGGCATCAGCCTCGACCATGAGGCCGAGCCCACGGTCGAGGTCACCGTCACCGCCACCGACCCCGGCGGCCTTGCCAGCAGCAGCAGCTTCACGATCACCGTCAGCGATGTCCCGGTTTCCCCTGCGACTGTAACGGTCAGCACGGGTTTTCTTGTGGAACAGATCGCAGTTGCCGATGGGGTTCTTGGCCTCCTCGGAGTGGACTACGGCAGTGCGCCAGTGGATGATTTCTACACATCGGCCATCGACTTCCCGAGTACCCCTTTCTCTTTCTTTGACGCCACGTCAGCCGATGTTTTTGCAACCCGTGTCACCGGGCGCATCGAAGTGGAAGACCCGGGCAGCTACGAATTCCGCCTGACAAGCGGAGATACCGTCGTCATGTGGATTGACGGGGATCCGGTTGTCATCAATGCGGTCGAAGGGCTGGCCTCCGTGCAGCTTGGAACGTCCAGCTTGAGTGCCGGCGAGCATGAAATTGTCATTCACCATCTCGATCTCAACGGGGATGCAGAAATGACTCTGGAATGGCGCGGCCCGGGCGAGACGGATTTCAGCCTGGTCACGCCGAGTACAACCGGCACGATCGAGGATGACGATGACGCAGGCTTCATAGTCGATATCGACACTGGAACCAGCAGTCTTTTAGGGGTCAAGCTGACAGATGTGCCTGACAACTGGGTGATCAGTTCGCAGGACAATGCGGGGGTCCCGGCCGATGGAGAACTGGACGTCACAGGCTGGGACTTGTCGCAGCTTAAAATCGCGCCGGCTACCGGCGATTTGGGTGCCGTATCAATCAATGTCGAGACGACCCTGCAGGCAGCGGATGGAGAAATCGAAACATCTGCCAGCAGCTTCGATGTAACGGTTGTTCCGGAAAACGGCATCGTGCTTGATCTCGATCTTGGACTGGGCGGGCTCCTGGCGCCACCCCCGCCTGATCTGAGCCTTTTGGCCCAAGCCTCTTTGCCGGAAAGCGGAGACCTCGCAGATCCTAAAATCGAAGACGTAATTGAAACAACTGATCAGCCTCCTGGTGCGCACATTTTTCCTGGCGCAGAACTGGATGTGATTTAGCCTGTCTGAAAGTCGAAACGCCGGACAATGTGGAGACCGCAACCAGAGGGGCTTTGACGAGCGCGCTGGCGGGTGTGACGAGTTTGCGAGCGGCGGGCGTGATAATGACTTTGTGAGGTTTGCCTGCATCGCGAAGCCGGTCGGTAAAGACTTTCAGGACCGGATTGCGATGGCGGGCAACGTTAGCGCCTGGAACATCACATGCCGCAGAATTCGCCGTCCCGCCGCCGGTAATGCGCTTGCCTTTCAGTGCGCCGCTGCCGTGTGCAATGGGAGCGAGGCCAGTCAGAGCGAAGGCCTGTTCTCCCGGGAGATGGCCAGGCAAAGGCGTTCGCCATTGTGCCCGAACCAGTGGCGCATCAATGGCTCACTCTGTCCGGGTGGGAATTGCCGGGTCCGGACGCCCGCTGCATCCAACGCTGCCCATAGCCGCCATTCCTGTCCACCGCCGCTCGGGAAAACGGTCCCCCGGATCGTTCTCTGTTCCTCGCAGCACTCAAAACAAAAGGGCGCATCCTGCGGCATGGCCACCCTGACAACTTTCTCGTCACCATCCGCAGTGTTTGACCGCTTTGCGCGCTCACCATTTGGTATGCTCAGGATTTAATCCGGGGGATCAAATCAACTGAAAAGGGGCGGCATGAACTCCAAGCAGCATGCCATCTGTAACAGCCAGGGCCGGCCGCTCAGATTGTTCGTCGCCGCCGGGCAAGTCAGCTGGTACATTGGAGCACGGGCACTGCTATGCAGCTTGCCGAAGGTGAAGTGGCTCCTTGGCGATAAAGGCTACGGCGCGGGCTGGTTCAGAGAAGCATTGAACGACAAAGGGATACGCGCATGCATCCCTGATCGGAAAAAGCGAAAAAAAGCAGGTCAGATACAGCAATCGCCGCTACGAACACCGCGACCGCCCCTCTCGGCGATGCTTTGCGTTGCCTACCGGCAGTGGATGCCCAAAGGTGTTTTTCTACGCCATCGCTCTGGCTGCAACGGTCACCGGCTGGCTCTGAAACTCAAAGTGTCCAGACCCTGCGTGAGGTTGCGCCAATCCTGAACACGCTCATGAGCTGAGATTTTCCGGGTGGCGCCCTGGGGCCGGTCGAGGGGGGAAAGTGTATTCTCCCTGAGCCTTTCCTACTCTTAATTTCACTTGGCATTTTCCACTTCACACAGGGTATGCATCAAAACCCCTAGAAGTGTGCAAGGCTATGCCTAATTGGCAGTTTTGGACGGTATGGCGATCCCTTGAGGACTCGAACCCCAAACCTGCTGATTAGAAGTCAGCTGCTCTATCCAGTTGAGCTAAGGGACCGCTTGAGGCCTGTTATGACAGCCTTGGGCCAGGGGTCAAGCGGCTGTGCGCAGATCCAGGTGCATGAAAACGGACCAGGGATCTTCGGCATAACTGCCAAAGGGGCCGCATTGGACAAACCCGAAGGACTCATAGAGCTTGCGCGATGGCAGGAATTCGGTGGTGGAGCCGGTTTCCAGATAGACCCCTGCAGCCGCTTCCTTGCGGCACTGGTCCAGCAGGAAGCCCAGCATCGCACGGCCGGCGCCGCCGCCGCGAGCCTCTGCTGCGGTGTGCATGGACTTCAGCTCCAAGAAGCCGTCGCCAAGGGTTTTCAGCGCCCCCATGGCGATCGCCTGGCCATTCTGACGCAGCAGGTAGAACTGCACGTCAGGGTCTTCCAGCCCGCTGGTCCCCAAGGCGTGGCAGCTTTCGGCAGGGGATTGCGCCGCCATCTGCTCCAGGTGGCGGCGGATCAGGGCGGAGGCATCCGGTCCAGCCGGGTCGGAGAGGCTGATGTCAAAACGGGGCATAGGCGGCAACTCCTGCGTTAGGGGCGAATCCGGATGGCAGCGATCCGCTCCCGGGCACAGAAAGTCAGCCGGCCGGTTGCAGTGTCAAGCCCGTCCGGAGCCGCCGTCCTCCCTTGCCGCTGCCGGGCGTGCGTGTTTGGGCCAGGTAAAACGGACTTCGCAGCCCTCGCCTGGGGCGGAATGCAATGCGATTGCGCCGCCGGCTTGGTCCACATGCTTCTTTACCAGCGCCAGACCGATTCCGCTGCCTTCGACCGCGTCGCGGGATTTGAGCGTTTTGAACATTTTGAAGACTTGTTCGTGAAACTGCGGGTCGATTCCCGGGCCGTCATCGGCAACAGAAAATTCGTAGTTGGTGCCACACTCCCGGGCGCTGAGGCGGATCAGCCCGGTGCCGGTTTCACTATGTTTGATCGCGTTGGAAATCAGGTTGGTGAAAACCTGTTTCAGCGGCACGACCGGCACCTGAAGGCTGCTGAAGCCGGGATCCGTGGTGATCGTAAACCCCTGGGGCTTGTCGACCAGCAACAGAACTTCGCGGATCAGGTCTTGGCCGCTGACCAATTGTTTGTATGTGGCGTCTGTTTTACGTCCCGCACGTGCGTATTCATGAAGGTCATCCAGCAGCCGTTCCATCCTGGATACCCGCGACAGCATCAGCTGCAGATTCTCGCGGCTGTCTTCGTCGAGCATGGGATCCAGGTCTTCTTCCAGCCAGCGGGCGGCATTGGCGATCACCCGCAGCGGCGCCCGCAAGTCGTGAGAAGCGACATAGGCGAAATCGTCGAGGTCCCGGTTTGAGCGGGACAGATCCTGGATCAGCCTGTCGTTCTCCGCCTCGGCCTGCTTTTTACTGGTGATGTCTCGGACGATGCCGCTGAACAGGTGCAAGCCGCTGGAACGGATCTCGCTCACGGACAGTTCAAGCGGGAAAATACTGCCGTCCTTGCGCAGGCCTTCGACCTCCCGGATGGTGCCTATTATCTTCTTCTCGCCGCTTCGGCGGTAGTGTTGCAGGTAGCTGCCGTGTTCTGCGCGGTAAGGTTCTGGCATCAGCAGAGTGAGGTTCTTTCCGATAGCCTCCTGTGCGGAATAGCCAAAAATTTCCACACACGCGCGGTTATAACTATGGATGGTGCCGTCGCTGCCGGCGGAGATCATGCCTTCGACTGTATTGTCTTGTATTGCCGCCAATTCGCTTTGTTTGCGTTCCAGGGAAATCTGGATGGATTTCTGCCGCGCGACGATAAAGGCAAAGGTCCAAAGCGCAACAATTGTTAAGGCCCTGTTTGTCAGGACAATCCATTCATGAATTCCGATCCGGTGAAAGATAACATAGCCGAGAACTGTGAGTGTGCTGCCCGCAGCGGCATAGAGGTATGCCTTTCCGGGAGTGCCACCCCAAAGCGCGCAAAGGACCACTGCCGTATAGATCAAGCCGCCTGCCACGCCCAGCGGGGTCAGATAGTCAAACAGAAACCCGGCAATCACCAGCAGGGTTGCACAAACTTGATACCCGGGGGCAATAGCTCCGAGCCGGAAGTCGCGCCGCTGACCGGTGGTGTGCTTGGCATAGGTCATATCTGCTGCCCCTTGCTGCTGCCGTGCAGGCCCCAGGGCGGGGGACCGCAAAACCAGGGGCTTTTTCTGCAACTGCGGAAAAATTGTTCATGCAGACAACAGTATAGAGGCCATATGTAAACATGTAGTCAATCTATTGCTGTTTGGTTGGCGCTTAATGCAACTCTAAGGTTGTGCGCGAGACTGCAACCCGGGCCGCGTGCATTAAGATTTTTCTGTTGGTTTCACGCTACTCAATGGCCGAGTCATTGAGAATCAGAGACGCGCGGAGAAATTCATTGTTTTTCAAATCCAAGGCGGCCAAGCCCGCAGAGACGGGCTGCAGCGGCAAGATCATCGGGGAAATGGTCAACCGCACGCAGGCTACGGTTCAATTTAATCCGGATGGCACGATCCTGACTGCGAACGAAATCTTTCTGTCCGCAATGGGATACAGGCTGGAGGAAATTGAAGGCAAGCACGAGTCGATGTTCGTGGCCGAAGGCCTGTCCGCCAGTCCGGACTATCAGGCGTTCTGGCGGGAACTGGCGTCGGGCAAAGTGATCACGGATCAGTTTCCCAGGGTGGCCAAGGATGGTTCCACGGTCTGGATCCAGGCCACATATGCGCCTGTACCGGGGCCGGATGGGGCAGTTGAACGTGTAGTGAAAGTGGCGACCGATGTCACTGTGCGGCGGCTGGGATTGCAGGAAATCGCCCGCGGTCTGGAGGCTATGAGCCAGGGCGACCTGGGGGTGCGGGTCACCTTGTCGGAGCAGGCTGATATTGCGGCGTTGGGCGAGGCCTTCAACCGGTCTGCAGAGCAGCTGGATACTGCCATCGGGGCGGTCACTCAGGTATCGCAGGCGGTCGGCCGCACGGCAGATGAGATTTCGCGATCCGCCGGCGACCTGTCTCAGCGCACCGAAAGCCAGGCCGCAACGCTGGAGGAAACAGCTGCTGCGATCGAGGAGTTGACCAGCACAGTGCATTCTGCGGCAGAGGGCGCGGGCAAGGTAGAAGGTATCGTCGGCGATGCCAAGACGGCAGCAGAGCGCAGCGGCAAGGTGGTGAGTGACGCCGTGGATGCCATGTCCGAAATTGCAAACTCCTCGGAAGAGATAGCCAAGATCATCGGCATGATTGACGACATCGCCTTTCAGACCAACCTGCTGGCGTTGAATGCCGGGGTCGAGGCTGCGCGCGCGGGTGAGGCCGGCCGTGGATTTGCTGTTGTCGCATCCGAAGTGCGGGCGCTGGCGCAGCGCTCGGCCGGGGCGGCAGGCGAGATCAAGCAGCTGATCAGCCAGAGCAAGCAGCAGGTCGCCAGCGGTGTGGATCTGGTGGGCCGCACCGGCGCGGAGCTGAAACAGATCATCGAAAGCGTTGGCACAATCTCCACCCACATTAGCGGCATCGCCACTGGCGCCAAGGAACAGGCCACCTCGCTGAGCGAAATCAATCTTGGGGTGTCGCAGCTGGATCAAGTGACCCAGCAGAATGCCGCGATGGTGGAGGAAACCTCTGCCGCCAGCCGCCAGCTGTCGGCAGACGCGGGCCAGCTGACCCGGGAAGTGTCCAAGTTTAAGGACGGCAAGGCTGCTTCCGCTGCTGCCTCTGGTGATGTGCTGGCGTTCCGGCGTCCGGCTTCCGCCGCCCCGGCCGCAGATGGGTTTGCCGGCGCAGCCATTGCCGCGGCGCAGGGCTGGGACGACTTCTGAGACGGTCCGGCAGCATCGCTTGCTGCCGGCGCAGCGGCTTGCCCGAATTGACGTGTTGACACTCCCCGCCTGCGCCGCAACGCTGGCCGCAAAAATGACGGGGTGAAAACATGAACAGCCATGATGCCGCCGCCTATCCGCTGGTCCGCCGGGCCGGGCTGAGCGGGCTGCTGGTCAGCTTTGATGAAAGGCTGAGCGAGTCGTCAAACCGGGCCGCTTTGGCGTTCCGCACTGCGGTGGAGGAACTGGCATTGGATGGCGTGGTGGAAACCATGGCCTCGCTTGCCTCAGTCTTTGTCCGGTTTGAGCCGTCGGTGCTGCCGCACGACAGGCTGGAGGCTGCGCTGCAGGATTTGGTTGCCGCGCGGGACTGGCTGCAGGCGCCGCTGCCGGCCGGGCGGCGGTTCTGGCGGGTGCCGACGGTTTACGGCACCGACCTGGCGCCGCAGCTGGCAGAGGCCGCCGATGCCGCAGGAATGAGCGAGGCGCAGGCTATCGATAGCCTGAGTGCGGCACGGGTGCGGGTGCTGACCATCGGTTTTGCGCCTGGCCAGCCCTATCTCGGCTCGCTGGGACCGGAGTGGAACTTGCCGCGCCAGACCGAACTGACCCCGATGGTGCCGCGCGGCGCGCTGGTGCAGGCGATCAGCCAGTTCGTGCTGTTTGCAAACCCGGCGCCAACCGGTTGGCGCCATGTCGGCCAGACCGGGATGACGGTGTTCCGGCTGGAGGCGGAAGAGCCCTTTGCCTTGCGGCCCGGTGACGAGATGCAGTTTGAGCCGGTCTCCAAGCCGGAGTTTCTTAATCTATGTAGTGCCGATCCGCATCTGGGCGGCGCTACGGCTGAGGAGATCCAGTCATGAATGGCCTCAGGATCCTGCGGATTGGCCCGGCGGCATCGGTTCAGGACCGTGGCCGGCCCGGGCTGCTGGGGCAGGGGGTATCCCAAGGGGGGGCGGCGGACCCGTTGGCTTTGGCTGAGGGCGCGGCGCTGCTGCGCCAGGATCCGGGCCTGGCAGCGCTGGAAATGGGCGGCATGGGCGGCGAGTTCGAGGCAACCAGGCCACTGCGCATCGCCTTGACCGGCGCACCGATGGCTGCGGCGCTGGACGGCGAAGCGCTGGTCTGGAACGCCTCGCACCGGATGGAAACGGGGCAGCGCCTGACCATCGGTGTCGCCCGCGCAGGCGTTTACGGCTATTTGCATCTGGGCGGCGGCATTGCCACGGAACCGCTGCTAGGCGCGCGCGCCGTGCATCTGATGGCCGGGTTGGGCAGGGCGGCTGAGGCCGGTGACCTGCTGCCTGCCGGGCCGGATCCGAACAGCGAAACCGGGCTGGTGCTGGAGGCCGAGGACCGGTTCAAGGGGGGCGAGCTGCGCATTGTCGAAAGCTTCCAAAGCCACTTGTTTTCCGAGGCGGTCCGGGCCCGCTTTGCCGCCACGGCTTTCAGCCGTGGCAGCCGCGCCAACCGGATGGGGGGCGAAATGGTCTCGGACGGAGTAGGGTTTGCCGCCGAAGGCCAGCTCAATATCCTGTCCGAGGTGATCCTGCCCGGCGACGTGCAGATGACCGGCGACGGCAAGCCCTTTGTGCTGCTGCGCGAGTGCCAGACCACCGGCGGCTACCCGCGGATCGGCACCGTGCTGCCCTGCGACCTGCCCAGGGCGGCGCAGGCCCAGGCCGGAGCGGCGCTGCGCTTCCGATGGATCAGACTGGAAGACGGGCTGGAGATCCAGGCCGCGTTCGAAAAGTTCCTGAAAGGCTTGCCCGCGGCCTGCCGCCCGCTGGTGCGCGACCCGGCAGCGCTCCGCGACCTGTTGTCCTATCAATTGATCAGTGGCGCTGTCTCGGCGGAAGCCGACCCGTTTGCAAAGGGAGAAACCACATGAGCAAGACTGTCGATCTGAACGCCGATATGGGTGAAAGCTTCGGTCCCTGGAACATGGGCGATGACGCGGCGCTGCTGGATATCGTCTCCTCTGCCAATATCGCCTGCGGCTTTCACGCGGGGGACCCGGATGTGATGGCACAGACCATGGCACTGGCGTGGGGCAATGGGGTGGGGATCGGTGCCCACCCTGGGTTCATGGATCTGCAGGGCTTCGGCCGCCGTAAGATGCAGGTGCCGCACGGCACCCTGGCCAATATGATCCGCTACCAGTTGGGCGCCGCCCGGGGTATGGCGCAGGCGGCAGGCGCTGAAGTCCGGCACCTGAAGCTGCACGGCGCGCTCTCCAACATGGCCTGCGTCGATCATGAGATGGCACGCGCCTGTTACGAGGCGGCGCTGGATGTGGATCCAGGCATCATAATCATGGTGCTGGCCGCCACCGCCATGGAAGAGGCGGTGCGCGATCTCGGCTGCAACTGGTGCGGCGAGATCTTCGCCGACCGGGCCTATAATGATGATGGCACTCTTGTCGACAGGTCGCTGCCGGGCGCTGTCATTCATGACCCTGACCTGGTCGGCCCCCGCATCCTGCAGATGGTTCAGGAGGGCGCGATCATCACTGAAAGCGGCAAACGCATCCCGGCAGCTATCGACACCATTTGCCTGCACGGTGACACAGCAGAGGCGGTGCAGCTTGCCGCCTCCGTCCGTAGCAGTCTGACCGCAGGAGGAATAGCGGTCCGGCAGTTTCCGGGTCGTCGAGGCTGAAACCGGGCAGGAGCTATGCCGGAGCACGGGGTCGTGCGGTTTTTGACCGCGCACCCGGAAAAAAGCCCAGGAAACGCAAAGCTAGTGCTATCGGATTCGGTGCCGCGCGAGTCGCTGGACTCTTATGCGCTTGTATGCGTGGAGGGTCTCACCCCAACATATAGTGGAGCGTAGATCAGAAGCAGTTTCACCTGTGTTATTCCATCCTGGTGACTGCTTGCGTTCTTTGCACGACATTAGTGTTTGTGAAGAGGTAAATCATTGAATTATATGGAAATAACCATGTTTAGCGCAAAAAGTCTCAGAAACTTCAAAAAAGGGGTTGCGACTCTCCTGCGCTAACCATAGAACACCCCTCACCGGCGGCGCTGAGGCGCAGCTGAGACACACCGGACGGGGCGGCGGCGACGCAGCGGGGATCGGGAAACGGGCCGGAGAGACGG
>NZ_JBSWYB010000069.1:0-8562 GCF_056160905.1 Leisingera sp. ABD4_442
TATTGGACCAACCTCAACAGCTTGCCACGAAGCAGGCTGTTGGGGGTGGGGCATCCACACCATCAGTGTCCGATTTTCGGGGAGTAGCTCAATAACCGCCTTCTCAAACGTCCAGCCCAGAATGTGACTTTGGCCTATTGCTGGGCTCACGCGCGACGCAAGCTGCATGATGTTACCCAATCCGGCGAGGCCCCAATCGCGCAGGAAGGACTGGCCCAAATCCAGGCACTCTATCGCATCGAAAAAGACCTGCGCGGTCAAACAGCCGACCAACGCAGGGTCGCACGGCAGGAACGTTCAAAACCCATTATCGACGCATTCGAGATTTGGCTCGCACAAAGCCGCGCCCGCGTCTCCTCAAAGTCACCGACCGGGGAGGCCCTGAAATACATCGCCAAATACCGAGACGGCCTTTGCCTGTTCCTCAGCGATGGTCGCATCGAGCTCGACAACAATCCCGTCGAGCGCACCATCCGTCCCATCGCCCTGAATCGCAAAAACGCGCTCTTCGCCGGACATGATGCGGGCGCACAAAACTGGGCCGTCATCGCGTCACTGATCGAGACCTGCAAGCTCAACGGGATCGAAACACACGCCTAGGCGAGATGACGGCTGAAGAACGTGTAATCATCAAGATGATCGTGGAATGGTCCGAAAGCCCCAAGTACGCCCGAAACTGGCTGATAAAAAGCACCACGCATTCGACGGCAGACGGCCGATTGACCTCTGTAACAGTGGTGAGGTGTTTCGCGTAGCTCGTTGCATTCGAGACTTGAAACACGAATCTTGGAAGATGTGAACAGTATCTCTGCTATGAGCTAGGATGGCTCCGACTCCCAGGAGGCAACCTGTCCAGGCCGACAAGCCTCAGCATGCAAAAAGGCACGATCTCAACCGGCAGTGTCGTGCTTGGCGTAGACGAGGTTGCCCCCAGCGTCGAGGCCAACTCCGCGGCCGAGTGACTGGCGCCGGGCAAAGAAATCCTCTTCAGCTTCCGACGGACGCTTCATCTTTTCAGTGAATACATCCAGCCATGCGGTTTCCTCATCACCAAGCAGTTGGCAGGCGGCGAGCTTGCCTTCGAGAGCGGCAGTAATGCGGGCATAATCGAAGCTGCTGGAGCGTTCGATAGCCCGACCAATTTTCAGCCAGTGGGTGACCTGACCAGCTATGGAGCGGCCATTCATTCGTGCCTCATGGCGGACCATGGTCATAATCGCATCGGCAAGTTTCACGGATTGAGCCATGTTTGCCTCCTGAACTGATTAATGGGTATCGACATGCCATCTTAGAGTCAAAGTTTGGACGTCATTGGCCCGCGGGAGGCCCAGCTGGCTGACGGCGATGCAGGAAGCAAGGGCGGCAGATTTGCTCACTTTTCTTGAGTTAAGAAGCTACAATCTAGGAGGTCTTTGTCAGATATTCACCTAGCCCATCAGGGCAACGGTAGCTTCGAGCCCTTGGACAATGACAAAAATGCTGCTTTGGTCCTCGGCAAGGGCCAGCTCCTTGGCTGAAAACATGTAAAACGGCACGGCGAGCATAGAGAAAGTCAGTGAAAAGGTAAGCACCTGCGCCCGCCAGGTCAGCAGGCAGCGGAGCAGCGCGCCGTAGGCGGCGGCAAGTGGACACTCCAGATCGCCCAGGTTGCGCTTGCGGTAGGGGCCTGGACGAACGTCAAAAACAGGGCCAGATCGGGTGGGACTACCGTCTGCAGGGGGAGAAATGATTCTTCAAGCTATGCCCTTGATCGCCCAGAAGGCGGTGTCGAACAGGGCGGGCAGCGGTAGAATTCGCCAGTAAATGCGAGCCGCTCCGTCCGCAGCAATGCCGGCGGAGCAAAGACGGCCGCACAGTTTCAAGGAAGTTCCGGAATGGTCTGGAACAGGAGAATGGAAGGCCGGAACCTTCCATTTGTTGCGTTCAGTCTGCGTCGGCAGCGCCCTCGGCCCGAAGCCGGGCGCGGCGTGCGCGGTAACTGGGCAGCACCACCAATATGACGGCCAGACCCAGCAGGCCGAGGGTCATCGGCCGTTCCAGGATGAATGCCAGCCCGTCATAGAGCTGCATGGAGCGGGCAAAGTTGTCCTCCAGCATCGATCCCAGGATGAAACCAATCAACAAAGGTGCCAGCGGATAGTCCGCAAACCGTAGCACCGTCGCGCAGATACCCAGTCCGACCAGGATCAGCAGCTCGGTGGCGTTGTTCTGTCCGATGTAGGCCCCCATCAATGTAAAGAACAGAATGAAGGGGATCAGGTAGTTGCGCGGCACCGCCAGAATCTTGGCGATATAGGGGATCAGCGGCAGGTTAAGGATCAGCAAGATCAGGTTGCCCAGATACATTGAGATGATCACCGCCCAGAAGATCTGCGGTTCGTCCACCATCAGCCGCGGTCCTGGCGAGACATTGAGCGCAATCAACGCGCCCAGCAGGATCGCCGTGGTGCCGGAACCCGGAATGCCAAGCGTGAGGAGCGGCACAAAGGAGCCGGTGCAGGCGGCGTTGTTGGCGCTTTCCGGTGCAGCCAGGCCCTTGACCGAACCCTTGCCGAATTGCTCCTGTTCTTCCTTGGAAGCAATGTTGCGCTCCACAGCATAGCCGAGGAAGGAGGCGATGGTTGCCCCTGCGCCGGGCAGGACCCCGATCAGGAAGCCCTGGATCGACTGGCGCCCAATGACCGGGGTGATCGCCTTGGCATCATCTTTGGTGATGCGCAGGTCCTTGATTTCGCTGCTGCCGTCTCCGGTGTTCGAGCGGGAGGGGTCCAGCACCAGATACATCGCCTCGGGCAGGGCAAACATCGCCATTGCCAGGGTGATGAAGCCAAAGCCGGATTGCAGATCCATGATGCCCATGGTGAAGCGCGGCATGTTGAACAGCGCGCCTTCGCCCACTGTGGCCATGATCAGCCCCAGCAGAGTCATCAAGAGCGCCTTGCCAACTTGGCCGGAGCCTGCAAAGGCGGCAATGGCCGAAAGGCCGACCACCATCAGGGCGAAGTATTCGGCAGAGTGGAACAGCAGCGCCACAGTCGCCAAAGCAGGCGCAAAGATCATCAGCAGGATGGCCCCGATGGTGCCGCCCGAGAAAGACGCGATCGCCGCCACCGTCAGCGCCTTGCCGGCCTTGCCCTGGCGCGCCAGCGGATACCCGTCGAACGAGGTTGCCACCGTTGAGGCGACCCCTGGCGCGTTGATCAGGATCGACGAGGTGGAGCCGCCGAAGATCGCGCCGTAATAGACGCCTGCCAGCAGGATCAGCGCGGCAGAGGGATCGCCGATGGAGATCGCCACCGGGATCATGATGGCGATGATCGACATCGGCCCCAGCCCCGGCAGCATGCCGATGAAGGTGCCAATCAGGCAACCGCCGATGACCATCAAAAGATTGGTGAGGGAAAAGGCCGTTCCTAGCCCGACCATAATGCCTTCGAGCATATCAGCCTCCGTTTGTCAGAAGTGCAGGCCAAGGGCTGAGGAAGATCCCCAGCACTTCCTGTACCAGATACCAGACCACGCCTGCGGCTCCGGCTGCGACTGGCAGCAGGATGTGCAGTTTGCGTTCGCCAAGAACACAGGCGCCTGCGATCAGGAAGCCCGTGGTCGCGGGAAGGAAACCCGCAGGCCGCAACAGCAGCGCGTAAGCCACCATCAGCCCCAACAGTGTCAGTGCTTGGCTTAAGTTGTAATCTGTCAACCGGCGGTAGTTGATGTCCATAGGCTTCGGGTCGTCAGCCCCCTTCTCGAACCCCAGCAGTACATAAAGCGAGACAAGAATGGCCATGACCGACAGGATCTTGGGAAAGGTGCTCGGCCAAATCGGGTTGCGTTTCATGAATGGCGGCAGGGCTGCGTCCATAGTGAAAAATGCAGCATAGCCATAAGCGAGGCAGATCATCAGGATGACCAAGGCAATCCAGCGGTCGAGTGCCATTTCCTCCTCCTTCGATTTATTGATTTGTTGGCTGTGGGCCACGCCGCCCAGCAGAAAGCCGTGCCGCCACGAGGCGGCACGGTGGATGCGTTACAGGAAGCCGAGTTTCTTCATCAGATCGCCGATGACCTGTTCCTGACCTTCCAGGAAACTGCGGAAGTCATCACCGGAATTGTGGATGTTCACCCAGCCATTTCGGGTACGAACCTCTTCCCATTCTGCAGTGCCGTACATCTTCTCCAGCGCAGCCTGATACGCAGCCAGCTTGTCCTCGGGCAGTCCCGGCGCCGCAAAGAAACCGCGCCAGTTGACGAAGGTGGTGTCGAGTCCTTGCTCCATCATCGTGGGAGCGTCCGGGTAGCTGTCGACCCGCTCCTCCGAGGTGACACCGATAATCTTCACTTCGCCCGCATTGGCCAAGTCAATGGCCTCAGAAAAGCCGGTGCTGAGTGCAGCGATCTCGCCGGACAGCAGAGCCGCCATGGCCTTACCGCCCGCATCATAGGGAATGTATTTCACAGCCGTTGGGTCTTCACCCGCGGCCTGCATAACCATGGCCGCAACCAGGTGGTCCATGCCTCCCGGAACCGAGCCGCCGCCAACGGCCGTGCCGCGCGGATCTGCCTTGTAGGCTGCCAGCAGGTCATCCATCGAATTGATCGGGCTGTCCTTGCCAACCACAAAGGCCGCGTAGTCGCCGATGGTGCCCGCTACCAGCGTCAGGTCGCGGAAGTTCTGTGGAAACACACCGGTCAGCGAGCGGATCACGATGGGTGTTGAATTCACCATCAGCGTGCCATGCTGGCTGGCGGCGTTTTCGATCAGATAGCCGATGGCCTTGCCACCGCCGCCACCGGACATGTTTTCGTAAGACGTCTTGCCCACCAGGCCGGAAGCGGTCAGCGCTTCGCCAGTGCCGCGGGCCGTGCCGTCCCAGCCGCCGCCTGCGCCGCCCGGAATCAGAAAGTGGATGCTGTCCAGTACCTTCTCTTCCGCATGTGCCGGTGCACCAAAGGCCAGCGCTGCGGCGGTCGCCGCAATAGCGGCCCGGCGCGTCAGAGTCCATTTGCTCATTTTGTCCTCCCATTTGACAAATCGCGGTCACGCCGCTCATGACTGAAAGAGAGCACAGTAAGCTGACATGGACCTGTCACGGGCCTGTCTGGAACGGCATGGAAAGGACCTGGACCCATGCGCTTCCTCCTGGTTGAGGACAACGAAAGCCTGGCAAACGCCATCCTGGACCGGCTGCGGCTGGACGGGCATGTGGTGGATCATGCACCCAACGCCGGCACTGCCGCAGCATTTTCCGACACTACCGATTACGATTTGATTTTATTAGATATTATGCTTCCGGACGGCGACGGACGCAGTTTCCTGAAAACACACCGGGAGCATCAGAAGGAAACCCCCGTCATCGTCCTGACTGCCCGTTCCGAGGTCTCGGACCGGGTCGGGATGCTGGACCTTGGCGCGGATGATTACATCACCAAGCCGTTCGATTTTTCCGAGCTTGAAGCCCGCTGCCGGGCGGTGCTGCGCCGCCGCGGCGGCGGCAGTTCCAACCTGCGCCGATTCGAAAATCTGCAGTTCGATCCGATGGCGGGGACGGTTACTACGGGGGCCAAAACCATCACTCTGCGCAACAAGGAGCTGCGCTTGCTGGAGGTGTTTCTGAATGCGCCTGACCGGATTTTCTCCAAATCCAAACTGGTGGACCGGCTGTTTTCCTATGACGAGAATGTCTCGGAAAACGCCATCGAAGTTTATGTTGCCCGGCTGCGCAAGCATCTGGCCGGTTCCGGGGTGCAGATCACCACGGTGCGCGGCCTTGGGTACCGGCTGTCCCTGGGATGAGCACCGGGGTCAATCTCAGCGGCTCGATCCGCCGCCGGCTGCTAGCCCAGCTTGTTGGAAGCGCAGCGCTTTTAGCGGCGCTGCTGTTCTTTGCGGTTCTCGGCTTTGTCCGCAATGTTGCAGAAGAAAGCCACGACCGGATTCTGCTGGCCTCGGCCACTTCCATTCTCGACTCGGTGTCGGTTCAGTCCGGCGAGATCACCGCGGATATTCCCTATGCGGCGCTGTCCATGCTGGGCAATGTGAGCGACGACCGGGTGTTTTACAGGATCGCCCGCCCAGGAGGCGTACTGACCGGATATGAGGACCTGCCGGCAGGCCAGGAGCCAGTTCGGCCGGGGCAGCCGCATTTTGAAACCGTCGAATACAAGGCAGAAAGCATCCGGGTTGTTACCTTGTCGCGCCGTATGTCTGTTGAGGGCGTGCCGGTTCCGGTGCAGGTCTCCGTCGCCCAAACCCGGTCCGGACAGGCGGCATTGCTGGAACAGCTTTCCTGGTCTGCGCTCTACATTGGCACGGGCTTCTTTGTGCTGGCTTCCGCGCTGGCCTTCTGGTCCGCCCAGTCCAGCATCAAACCGCTCCGGTCGCTGACCGAGGCGATCTCCCGTCGCGGACCCAAAGATTTGCGCCCGGTGACCCGCCCGGTGCCATCTGAAATGTCACCGCTGGTGTCTTCGCTCAACAGCTTCATCAGCCGTCTGCAAACCTCGCTGGCCCGGTCCGAAGATTTCATTGCAGAAGCTGCGCACCGGGTGCGCACGCCGCTGGCCACGGTGCGCACCCAGGCCGAAGTCACTCTGATGCGGGTGGAGGAAAAGAACAACCGGGCCAGCCTGCGGGAAATGATTCGCGCCATCGACGAAAGCTCGCGGGCGGCGGGGCAGTTGCTGGATCACGCAATGGTGTCGTTTCGGACAGACAGCCTGGAACAGAAGGACGTCAATTTGAACGAACTCGCCTGGGACCTGGCAGAGCGGTTGCAGCCGGTGGCAGAGCTGAAGGACATTGTCCTGCATTTCGAAAGCGACAGCCCAGCTTGCATAAAAGGTGATGGCATTCTTTTACAAAATGCAGTCCGTAACGTTTTGGACAATGCCATCAAGTATTCAGACCAGGACAGCGAGATCTGGGTCCGTGTGTGTGGTTCCAGCGCACAAAGTTGCATAGAAATCGAAGACCAGGCTGGCGGGTTCGTTGGCGAGGACACCGAGGCTCTGACTCGCCGGTTCGTTCGCGGCGCCAATGCTGAAGGCACAATTGGCTCCGGATTGGGGCTGACAATTGCCCGAGAAGTCGCTGAGGCCCACGGCGGAAGCTTGTTAATTGAAAATAGCCAAACAGGAGCAGGTGCTTGCGTAACGCTTTGTTTTCCCTCGCCCTGAGCATTCTCGCCATTGCGGCCCAGGCCGCAGTCGGCTTTGAAGTGGAAGAACGGCACTGGATCGGCCCGGAAGACGGTACGCCGCTGCGGGTGATTTCGACCACGGACACGGAAATTCTTGCACCGCTGATCGAAAGCTATCTGCAGAAACATCCGGGGATTGCGGTGGATTACACGGTTGCTAACAGCGGTGAGGTAATGAAAGCAGTCCTCGAAGGCGAAGAGCAGTTCGATGTTGCTCTGTCTTCGGCAATGGACTTGCAGACCAAACTGGCAAACGATGGCTTCACCCTTCCGCATAACTCTATTGCTACTGCCTTGATTCCAGAGTGGGGGGAATGGCGCAGCCATGTATTTGCGATTTCGCTCGAGCCCGCGTCAATCGTGCTCTCCTCGGCTGCATTTTCCGGCACCGGTCCGCCGCGTACACGGCAGGACCTGATCGCACTGCTGCGCGCGCAGCCGGAGCGGTTCCAGAAAAAAGTAGCCACCTATGATGTATCGCTCAGCGGGCTGGGATACCTCTTTGCGACACAGGACGCCCGCACTTCAGAAACCTATTGGCGGCTGATGGAAGTGCTGGGCAGCTTGGAGCCGCAGTTGCTCTGCTGCTCGGCCAGTATGATAGAACGAGTCGCTTCGGGAGAGGTCTTGATAGCTTACAACGTGTTAGGCAGCTATGCGCGCGCCCGGCGGGATTTGGCAGACAAAATTATTGTCGTTGATCCGGAAGACTATACGCACTTGATGATGCGGTCCGCGGTTCTGCTGGAAGGCAGCGCGCGGCCAGAACTTGCCAAGACCTTTGTGGATCATCTGATTACCGCAGCTTGGTCACAACCGCCGGCTGCGGTTTATCCCTTCAGCAAGCCGCCTGTTGCCTTTGTTGACACCGCAAGCCCGAAACGGCCCATCCAGTTGGGTCCTGGCCTTCTGGTGTATCAGGACACCGAGAAGCGTAGGCGTTTTATGGCGGAGTGGTTTAGCGCAGTGCGAAAGAAGTAAGCCAGTTGCCTAGGCCGCAATCTTATTGAATTTCAGAACTAGGAGATAAAGGTGGCAGCGAGTACCAAAAAAGCTCTTCCCCTTGCTTCACTGGCGGGTGGGAGTTCACCAATAATCCCTGTTGCAGCAGAAAGGCCCTGTGAAACTTTGGGGTTGGGCTATGCACATTGTTCCCTGTTGAGGGGGCTGGACCGAAGCAAACATCCAGAAATAATCTGCTTCCCTTCGCTTGACCGGTTGCGTGCCGCATTTTGAAGTCCGGAGTGTCTCCGCCAAGAGCGCCAGATTGCGTAGGGTCAGGACCCATTGATTTTCACTTGGCGGCGTGATTCACGGTTCGAAAACCGAGCGGTGAACATGTCTGATCTTTTCTGGCTGACAG
>NZ_JBSWYB010000070.1:0-8476 GCF_056160905.1 Leisingera sp. ABD4_442
CTCAGGTCCGTCCCTCGGTGGCCATACGCATTGCCACATTGAAATAGTGGCGAATGGCCTGATCCCGTGCCAGCTTGTCTGTCATTACCGCACTCCGCATCTCGGTATCCTTCTGGAACATCCTCACGATGCCCTGGAAGAAGGCCCGTTCGTACGGCCCATAAGCAACATCCGCCGGGTTGTTTCGCATTATGTCCGTCATCTCTTCGTCCATAATCTCCCGATTGACGCTTTCGAACCGGAGAAAGTCCTCTCTGGAGAAGTTGGTTCCGTGCCGTTCGTTGAAGGAGTCGATGATCTCGGACAGGGACCGCTCCTCTTCTTCCGTATAGCGGTTCGCACCGAACTCGGTGATCGCTGCCAGCTGGGTGGTCTCCCCAGGCTGCAGTGAGGCAGAGCCTTCTTCGCCTTTCTGAACGCGGAACGCCGAGAGCTGCAGCATGTCCTCCGTGATGGAAATGTCCGCAGGAACTTCTCGCGACGGCAGCAGGCGAGATAACCACGACACGTAAGCGAACAGCTTTTCGAGCCACGGATCGCCCAAGGCCACGATCTGCGCAACGAACGAATAGAAACGTGTGTAGCTGCGAATGAGCTGCCGGAATTCCTCCTGCTGCGCCTCGTCATCATCCATCTCGAAACGCCCAACTGCTTCCTTTACTAGGCCTTCGAGGCGGATCCGGTCCTGGCCGCTGAGATTGCCCGCAAAGAAGGCTTCGGCAAAACGCTCAACATCCTCGCGAATGACGTACGGCGAAGAAGAGATCCGGCTTTCAAGATCGTAGATCTGATTGAGGTCCGTCCGTTCCTCCAGCTCCGTGGCTTCAAAGAAGGGGGCGAAGGCGACACGGATCTCCTCCATCGTGTTTTGGAAATCGAGGACGAAAGTTCGCTCCTTTCCCGAGTGGGTCCGATTCAGCCGGGCAAGGGTTTGCACCGCTTGCAGCCCTGCCAGCTTGCGGTCGACATACATCGCGACTAGTTTCGGTTGGTCAAACCCGGTCTGGTACTTCTCGGCAACCACCAGCACCTGATACTCATCCGTGCCAAATCGCTGCGGCAGCTCCGTCTCCGGGAAGCCATTTGCTGCTGCCTCAGACCAGTCATTGCCATCGATGCTCAGGTCTCCCGAGAAAGCCACCAATGCCTTCAGGTCGGAGTAGCCACTTTTCTTGATGTAGGCTTTGATCTGCTGCCAGTACCGGAAGGCATGTTCACGGCTTTGCGTGACCACCATTGCCTTCGCTTTGCCATCGAGTTCTCTCCGCACATGCCGACGGAAATGCTCCACGATGATCTCGACTTTCTGAGCTATCGTAGTCGCATGGAGGGAAGCGTATCTTGCAACCGCCCGCTGCGCGTTTCTGCCTTTGAAGGCAGGGTCATCTTCGATGGCCTTCTCCAGCTGGTAGTAGGCCGAATAAGTCATGTAGTTCTGGAGGACGTCCAGGATGAACCCTTCCTCGATAGCCTGGCGCATCGAATAAAGGTGGAACGGGTGCGGATGGCCATCCTCGCCGGTGCGGCCGAACCGCTCCAGCGTTACATTCCGGGGTGTTGCCGTGAAGGCCAGAAAGGAAATATTCTTCTGCGGGCCTCTCGCAGCCTGATGGGCAAGGATCATATCCTCAATGTCTTCGGAAGAGGTCTTTTCCCGTGTCAGGGCATCACTCATGGCCTGCGCGGCCTTGCCCGATTGGGAGGAATGTGCCTCGTCGATGATCACGGCAAAGTTCTTGGAGGACTGGCCTGAAATGGCCGCCAGATGCTCCGTGCCGAACTTCTGGATGGTGGTGATAATGATCCGCTTTCCCTGCTCTATGGCCTGCTTCAGGTCACGGGAGGTGCCGTCGATCTTCTTCACCACGCCTTCTGTCTGGGCAAAGCCACTGATCGTGTTCTGCAACTGACGGTCCAGGACCAGACGGTCGGTCACAATGATCGCCGTGTCGAACAGGGGCCGGTCGGCTTCGTCGTGCAGGTTGATGATCTGGTGGGCAGTCCAGGCAATGGTGTTGGACTTGCCCGACCCGGCACTGTGCTGGATCAGGTAGTTTTTCCCTGCGCCATTCCCCCGGGCATCCATTAGAACGCGCCGTACAGCGTCCAACTGCTGGAACCGGGGGAAGATCAGCACCTCCTTGCCGCCAGCACGCTCCAGGTGAATGAACCGCCCAATGAGGTCCAGCAGCACCTCGCGGGAGAAGACAGCCTTTGCCCCCGGCAGATTCTTGTAGAGGTAGGCAACCCGGTTTTCCCCCGGCACATCCACGTTGCCGGCCCCACCATCCCGCCCCCTGTTGAAGGGCAGGAACCGTGTCTTGCCGTTCATCAGCCGCGTGGTCATCGACACGTTATCCGGGTCCACGGCGAAATGCACGATGGCCCCGCGTTTAAACGTCAGAAGCGGCTCGCCGCCGGGGGACCGGTCCTTGCGGTACTGGGCCTCGGCATGTTTGAAGGTCTGCCCGGTCAGCGGGTTTTTGACCTCCATCGTGGTCACGGGGATGCCGTTCACAAAGGTCACGATGTCGATGGCATTGGCGTTCTTCGAGGAATACCGCACCTGCCGCATCACCGATAGGATGTTGGCCTCGTAGAGCCGGGTCAGGTCCGGGTTCAGGTTGGAGGCGGGTTTAAAATAGCAGAGGGAGAAATTGATGCTCGGGACCAGCTTGATCCCCTGGCGCAGCACCTGGTGGGTGGGCTGCTCTTTCAGGGCCTTCTCCAGCCGTTTAAGAACCTCGGCTTCAGCCTGAGTGCTGTAGTGGTCCACCAGCGTCTGCCAGGCCTCAGGCTGGGTGTCCCGCAGGAAGCGGAACAGCAGCTCGCGGTCCAATCCATAGCCCACATCGTAGGCGTTAGCAGGATCCCGTTCGAGGTAGCCCTGATCCGATGTCAGGCAGTCCACGATATGGGACTCAAAGACCTTTTCCTGGTGAATGTCCTTGGTCGTATGCTGTCCGGTCGTCATTGCTGGTCCTGAAAATTGCTACTTCAAAAGGTGGGTCAATATCCCGTCGGCATCGGCCTGGGTCTTCACGCCCAGGCGGATGAGGTCGTGGCCATGGAAATCCACATAGCCACGCAGGTTGCTGTTTGCGCCTTTTCCATCAGCGCTGGCCCAATCGTGGCCGGTCCATGCTTTTTGGGTGACTTTCACGTTGCTGGGAATGTGTGCCGGGGCATCGCCTGCCCGCAGCCAGATGTTCTGCAAGGTGTCCTTGTCGAACTCGACGCCCAGCGGCTTGCCCCCGGTCGTGCGGTACACCGAAAGATGAACGCGACCGGAAGAGGCGGTTTTGGCCGCGGCCTCCGATATGTGAGGATGGGCGGACATATAGCCCCTCAGGAAGCCGCGCAGCTCGTCGATTTGGCGGGTCATGCCTCCATCTCCTCCTGAATGGCGTCCAACCGCCGGTCCACGGTGCCGGATTTACCGTAGGTTTGCACATCGATCTGCCCCGTAACGGCAGCAGTGATCAGGGCCGAGCGGTATTCCTTAAGGCGGTCGATGGATTCCTGCGTTTTTTCGGAGCTGGCCGAACTTAGCCTTCCGGCTCTTTCAATATTTTCTACTAAAACCCTTTGCGTGGAACTTGGCGGTATCGGTATCTTAAGGGACTTTAAGTACTCACATGTAAGAGCGGCACGAGTACTGCCGACCCCGGCGGACTGATCTCTTAGGTAATTGTATGCTGCCCTTAGAGCAAGAAGCAGAAAACTAGGTTGGATTTCTGCGGGATTACGAATCCTGACATACGCGAGATGCTGGCTTATCGTTGCCCGGATCTTGCATAGGGCTGCTGTGCCACGCGTTTTTCCTTGGCCTGTGATCGCGACCAATACAGTGTTGGGTTCTACGATAGGCAAGTGGCAGTTTGCCAGTGCAAGGTCTGTTACGAAGTATGGTGAAGACTTCACCCACTTCTGGTGGATCGCGCCACTATTCAGCCAAGGAGTTCCTTCGTCGGCCCAAAAGGCCGGATTTTCCCTTCTAGGAGTGGAGCCGTTACCAACGGAGGCAAACTGAGAAATTTTTTGAAGCTTCCAGCCCTCGGGTAACTTGGTTGGCCATGGATGATCAGCAGCTTCCGCACTGTCTAAATCGGCACCGCAGCAAATAGATTGCCAGATTTCCGAGTCGTTCTTCTCCTCCAGCAACGCCACCAGCCGCTGTTTTTTCTCGATCAGCAGATCAATTCTTGCGGTCTCGCGGTCCAGAAAGCCGGCGATCTGACGCTGGGTAGCGAGGTCCGGAAATGGGACAAAGACAGACTTCAAAGCGGTCCATCGGACCGCTTCTCTGATCTCCATGATCCCTTTGCCGAGAAGACCGACATACTCTTGGAAACCTTTGAACTGGATCAAGTAGTTGTAGTAGCCGGGGTAGACGTCTTTGCGCGGTTTGCAGACGATGTAGGCCGTGGAAGTCACTCCGTCGTAATCTGAAACGCCGACAGACCCCATATATAGGTTCATTGAGTTAAGAACGAAGTCACCTTTATCAACCAGTTTATAACCGGACAGATCATCTGAGACCTTGTTTCCGACATTTCCTTTCTCGGTGTAGGGAATAACTCCTCGGTCTTTGATCACAGACAAAACAAAGTCGCGCTGCAAAAGGGAGTTCTTCTTTTTACTCTGTGTAAAGATGCTGCCGAAAGGCACGCTGCTCCACGATGGCGGAATATGTACCAACCAGTCAGGCCTCACTCCACCACCTCCTGCAGCAGACCTGCGATCTCAGTTTCCAGCACCTTCAGTTCAGCGTCAATCTCTGCCAGCGGGCGTGGCGGCACGTATTTGTAGAAGTAGCGGTTGAAGTTGATCTCATAGCCGACACGGCCAACGCCGCCATCCTGTGCGTCTGTATAGATCTCGTCCACCCAGGCATCGGGGACGAAGGGCAGAACCTCGCGCTGCAGGTAGTCGCGCCAGTCCTCCTCCAGCGGTACCAGCTCATGATCGCGCAGATCGTTATCGGGTTCCGGCTTGCCGTCCTTGCCGGTGCAGACCTTAGCGTCGTCGTCCCGTTCCGACAACGCCGACAGGATGGCCTTCTTCACCGGGGCGGCGACCTTGAAACCCGCAGTCTTCAGCGCTGCCATCAGCTCCTTGTCGAATTCGGCCCGGTCCAACCACCGCTTGCCAGCAGGTAGGCCATCCCGCAGCGTGGTCACAACCGCCTCCTGCTCGGCGGCATCCAGCTTGGCAAAGGGCTTTGCCTCCTGCAGTGCCTGCAGTGCGTCTTCGGTTACCTCGAAAGCCAGTTGCAGGGGGCGTTCGACACGGATCTCCCGGTAGCCGAAGTCGGTGGTCTTGAAGATCTTGGAGTATTCGCCCCAGCCAGCCTCGCCGTTCAGCATCCCGGCATAGATGCGGGTGATCTCGTCGCAGGCTTCGGGCGGGATTTCGCGGCGCTTGGAGCCGAGCGATTTGCGCATGGACTTCCAGAAGCGGTCGCTGCTGGCGTCGATCAGCTGCACCTTGCCCTGGCGGTCCCGTGTCTTGCGGTTGGTCAGCAGCCAGACGTAGGTCTGAATGCCGGTGTTGTAGAATAGATCCGTCGGCAGGGCGATGATCGCCTCGACCCAGTCGTTCTCCAGCATCCAGCGGCGGATCTCGCTCTCGCCCGACCCGGCGCCGCCGGTGAACAACGGGGAGCCGTTCATGACGATGCCGATACGGGTGCCTTGCTCGTCATCCCGCATCTTCGAGATCATGTGCTGCAGGAACAGCAACTGCCCGTCCGAGACGCGCGGCAGACCGGCCCCGAACCGGCCATCCATGCCAAGCTCCTGCGCCTCAGCGACGATACTATCTTTGTACTTCTTCCAGTCCACGCCGTAGGGCGGATTCGACAGCATGTAGTGGAAGCCCCGCCCTTTGTGGGCGTCCTGGGTCAGAGTGTTGCCAAAGGCGATGTTCTCGGGGTTGTGGCCGGTGACCAGCATGTCCGATTTGCAGATGGCGAAGGATTCCGGGTTCAGCTCCTGCCCGAACAGCTCCACCCGGATCCGCTCGTTCAAGGCCTTCATCTCCATTTCGGCAATGGACAGCATGCCGCCGGTTCCCGCCGCCGGGTCATAGACCTGCCGGATAACGCCGCTGCCGGTCAGGGCGTCGTGGTCGTTTATGAGCAGCAGCGAAACGATGAGGCGGACCACCTCGCGCGGGGTGTAGTGTTCCCCGGCAGTCTCGTTCGAGATCTCCGAGAATCGGCGGATCAACTCCTCGAAAAGGTACCCCATCTCCAAGTTGGAAATCGCCTCCGGGTGGAGGTCGATCTGGGAGAACTGCTCGAACACGGTGAACAGCAGGCCTGCATCGTTCAGCCGTTTGAGCTGGTCCGTGAACAGGAACTTCTCGAGGAAGATGTCGCGGACGTTCGGGGAGAACTTGGTGACGTAGTCCAGGAGGTTGCTGTGAATGTCCTTTGCATCCTGCCCCCGGAGGCTGTTGAAGGTAAAGCGCGACAGGTTGTAGACCTGAAGGTTTTGGCCAGCGGCTCCAAACAGGATCGTATCGCGGGCCTCATCATCAATGTCTTCGGGCAGGCCCTCGGCCAAGTCGAGGACGGCACTTTTGGCCCCTTCGAGAATGCAGTCCAGGCGGCGCAGGACAACGAAAGGCAGGATAACCTTGCCGTACTCCGACTGCTTGAAATCGCCGCGCAGAGTCTCCGCGATGGACCACACAAAGGCACTCAGGGATTTGATGTCAGTTCCGCTCATATTCTCACTTTCACGATTGGATAGCCCTTGGGTCGACTGCACGGCAATCAATGACGGGAGCGAGTAGGGCTACCTCCAACCTCGGCTGAACTGCTGATTGGCAAGCTGCTTCCAAGATTGGTTTTCTGCTCTCTTTGAGCATATGGGTGGCTGCCTGCGCAACCATAGAGGCAAGCAGCCGGTCTTTGCTCTAAAACTTCAAAAGAGCATTCCCCGAAAGCTGGGAGACAGCCGCCCAGATCAAGGAGTACCTTGAGACGCACTCGAGTAGAACGCATCCAGCCTCTTGTCGTGACCTTCACGGGAACCAAGGATTTCGTCCAGGTCTTGCGACATATCTGGGCCAAAACCATTAGGGTCCTCCCGTTGCTTTTCCTCGGCCTCGGCAATCACGCGGCTAAGGTCTGGCTCGACCAGCTTAAGTCCGGTTTCAACGCCGCAGACGTCCTGCAACGCCTTGCGCATTACATCTTCCAGCAGGTCGCTATGCCCCTCATGGACAAGGAAGCTGTCATGGATCGGGAGAATGGCGATGCCACGGTCAATGAAGTCGAGAACCACTTGTTCAGCGACGTCGCTGTCGGCACGCTGCAGGCGCTTACCGGTTCCGGTATAGAAGTGACGGGCGATGGGCTTATGCGCCGCCAGCACGGCATCCGATAGCTCCCGCCACTTCATGTCAAACTGGCCTGGATTGACCCCCTTTGGAGCCTGCCGCAGCTCTTTCTCGGCATTCAGCATCGCGTTGAAGGCAGCTTTGACCGTGCTGCGCAATTCATCACCGCCCCGTGCCTCAACGTCGGCGGCGAAGATGCCACGGTAGCAGTCTACAGGCGGCACAACACCTTCCTGGGCATATAGAAGCGCGGGGTGCAGGTTGGAGTAATCGATCTCCACCATGCGCTTACCATTGACGATCAGGTGGCGGCGGTAAGCCTTCGGCACATTCTGCCACCAGGCCCCGTAAAACCGGCCTCCGGTCGTCAGGTCCCTGTCATTGAAGACACGGTGGAGAGTTCGCCGGTCCAGCGCCAGAGGCTTCGCCCCGTCGGGGTCCTCTGCTAGCCTTGCTTGCAGATCTGCCAGTTCGGCATCAGGGATATGCAGGTCATACCATCGGGTAGCCAGCACCCGGTTAATCCGGGAAAGGTTCTCCGCCATCTTCTGCACTTCTGCTGTCACGGGGGCAGAGAACAGCTCGTCAGGGCCGTCCGCATTCTTGATCCGCACCTTTATGGGGGCATGGCTCCGCTCGGGAGGCACGATCACGGGGAACACTTCCTGCTCTTTGGCCGTGAACTTGCTGATGAGGTGGTCGGTGGCCCTGAACCGGGTAAGACGGCTGCGGCTGGAACCGTCTTTCCTGCCCTGTCGGTCGTGTACACCCTTCTTGGTCTGCTCCAGGTAACCCAGTTCCAGCATCCCCTGATAGGCCCGCTCGATATGGATGCTGTAGGTCAGATCGGCCGGGGAAGCAGGACTGCTGTACCAACTGCCGTTCAGATGGATCGAAGCTTCCCCCTTCCGCTGGCGCTGGTAGATCACGGCTACGCTGTCACGGATCAAAGTCTCCACGGACGCCCTCAGCTTGAGGAGTTGCTCCCCCTGCACCCGGCGCTTTGCCTTGCCGGTTGCGGTCCACTGGTGGCCTTGGATCTCCTCAACCAGGTCATCAACGATCTGGAAGAAGCGCCGGTAGCGGCGTTCCCGTACATTCTCTTGGGGCTGGGCATTTGTGA
>NZ_JBSWYB010000071.1:0-5855 GCF_056160905.1 Leisingera sp. ABD4_442
CAACCAAAATGCCGCGGGATGGAGCAGCCAGGTAGCTCGTCAGGCTCATAACCTGAAGGTCGCAGGTTCAAATCCTGCTCCCGCAACCAGCTCTACTTGCAGAGTAGGCGCAGACACACAGCCCCCTCCGGGGGCTGTTTGCGTTTTGGCGCTAAGTTCCTGATGCACATGTTGAAGTTTGGATAGCTCCGCTGCAACACGGGCGCTTTCCGACGAGGTTGCGACCGAAAGGATACCAGCCAGGTCGCCGATGAGATCGATGGTCAGCTCTTCGCCCTTGATGTCGGGTGTCAGAACCACTTTGTCGATCATAGCCCGGAGGTGCTGCGAGGCTTCTGCCCGCCGCTCCGGGGTGTTGAGCGTTGCCATCAGGTGGGAGACCTCCTGCTTGTAGCGGGCGCTCATATTGGGGTGGAAGATGACTTTCTCTTCCGGCTGCGCTGACAGGAGCGTTTCCAGTTCTTTGAGCCGGTCATTGACGAAGACCGCACGGTCCTTCAGCATCTCTGCTGGCACGCCGTCGCAGATCGATTGCACGATCTTATCCTTCTCCCGTGTCAGCTTGCTTTGTTCCTTAATGAGGCCGGTGCGCGCGGCGTTCTGTTCGCAGCGCAGCTCGTTCATCCGCTTGGTGTATTCCTGGCAGAACACCTCGACCAGGCGTTCATCCATCAGATTAGCGTTGAGCGCATGCAGAACCTTGGCTTCCAGATTTTCCCGCTTGATCGTCAGCTTGTTGGTGCAGGTGCCCTTGTTCTTGGCGGTCGAGCAGGACAGGTGGGTTTTGTTGTGCATGGCGAAGCCGCCCCCGCAGCAGCCGCATTTGACGAGATGCGACAGCAGGTAGCTTGGGCGGTTGCGCTTATGCAGCGGCTTGTTTTTCTTATTGTAGACCCCCTGCTGAATTTTGACCCGGTTCCAGAGGTCCTGTTCGATGATGCGCAGATCCGGCACTTCGGTGATCACCCATTGGTCTTCGGGATTGAGCCGGGAGACACGCTTTCCGGTCTCCGGGTTTTTGATATAGCGCAGCCGGTTCCAGATCTGCCGCCCGATGTAGAGCTCATTGTTCAGGATGCCGGTACCGCGTTCCCGGTTGCCATAGATGGTGCTGGGTCCCCAGGTGCCGCCATTGGGGGCAGGGACCTTCTCCGCGTTGAGGGTCTTGGCCAGGGCTGCCGGGGACTCTCCGTTGGCATAGGCCTTGAAGATACGCTGAACGACCTTTGCCTGGGCTTCATTGATCTTGCGTCCTTCCCGTTCGATCAGCCCGTTGGGCCCGGCTTCATTGGCCACGTCATAGCCATAGACAATGCCGCCTGCGCTTTTGCCTTTGAGCGCGCGGCCCTGCAGGCCCCGGTGGGTTTTATTGGCCAGTTCTTTGAGGAACATGGCCCCCATGGTGCCGCTGAAGCCGATATGCAGCTCATTGATGATCCCTTCCGAGAGAGTGAAGATCTGCTGATCATTGAAGCGGAGCTGTTTGAAGACCTTGGCTGCGCCTTCCTGGTCCCGGCTGATCCGGTCGAGAGCTTCGGAGACCACGAGGTCGAATTTGCCCAAGGGGGCTGCGCTCAGCAGCGCCTGAATGCCGGGTCGGAACAGGTTCTCGCCGGAGATGGCGTGATCCGTGTAGCATTCGACCACCTGCCAGCCTTCCGCTTCGGCGCGGGCCTGGCAGATGCGGATCTGATCTTCGAGGGATGTGTCTGTCTGCAGGTCGGATGAATAGCGCGCGTAGATTGCAACGTGCTTGGGTCCTTCTGTTTGTGTGTATGGGGTCATGAGCCTGGTCCTTTCTGCGGGCGGCATTCATCCTGCATCCCGGAGCCCGCAAGGCGTTCACTGCTCATTTGCTCCTGAAAATCCGTTTCCGCCGCCGCCCGCGCAAGGAGACGCACAAGCTCCACCAGCTTGCCATCCGGCAGGGCTGGGCTTGTCTCCTCATGAGTCTCGCCTGGGTTGGCCTGATCGGTCTACGGAATTTTCCTTTCTGCCCACAGGCTATTTGCCGTGGCTTTTTGTTGTCGTTCTCCTTTGCGCTTTGCACCGTTCGTGAACATAAGTGGAACGCTATAGGAGCAAACTCCTAATTCCGCTAGCAAAATCGCAAATGAGCACATACGTAGGCAGAAGCTTAGCGGCCAATTCCAGCGCGGGATCGGGGCAGATCCAGGTATTTGAGGGTATTTTTGAATGGCGGAATTCCATGAAGTGGATTGGCAAAACGCTTCGGTTCAGGACCGGATTGCACCCAATAAAGCGCTCTTCCGTCTGCTGACGCAGATCTCCAGGAAACTGGATGTTCACTTTGATGTCATGCTTGAAGAGGCGCAGGAACAGGCTGTCTCCAAGGCGGAAGATCCGCACGGTAATTTTGAAAAGGGTAAAATCGCAAAGCACAGATCGCACAAGATCCATGAGTGGATTGCGCGCAATCACTTCGACTGGGCACAGGAGAAAGAACCGCAGCTGTTCCAGGTGCCCAGAAAGTCAGATTGGGATCAGTTCCTGGAGAAACATGATGTTGAAGATGGGATCAGGATTGTCACCGAGAATGCCTCAGAAGCAGATTCGCTGAATGTCGTTCGGTTTGCCGATGACACGGACGACGATGTGCTTCGCCTGCGCCTTGGGCAAAAGTTCTTCTTTGATATTGATGTGCCATTCAACGGCGTAGCGGTTGCGTTCCAGAAGGCCGGAAGGAACTGGTATCCCTTCGCTCTGTTCAAAGAAGAAAACCGGGAACGTGCCCGCGTTGAGGTTCGCAAAGGCGTGCAGGCTTTGCCTCGAAACGGGGCTGGAGAAGCAGTTTATTTGAGCGAACTCGACGACACAGGGCCGAGTGAGTTTGTCTTTGTCCTGAGCACGGATAGCACTTTGCCAGCGTCACCTGGCGCAATAGCGCAGTTCGAAACGGACGAAGAATTCCAGGTGCTGCGGCATCCTGTGCACTTCATAACCTGACCCTGTTTCTATCCTTCAGGCCACGTAATGCGGCTGAAACGCCGCGCTTTTTCATCATATAGGCGGCGGCGCTGCAGCAGATCGCTGACTGCATCGTTGATCTCCTCAATCCCTGCATCGGATTGGGTCGGGGCAGCATGAATACCGATCAGTTCCAGTGCATCATCGAACTCTTCAAAACGCGCGCTGAAGAAGTCATCAAAGAGGTCCGGATTGATTGTCGTCCGGCTCTGTGCGGCAGGCACAATGGCACTACGAAGGATGAAAGCCCTAACCAGCGGGTCTGGGTGGTCTGAATGCATATGCAGGCGTTTGCGGGTCTCGCCAAGGTATCTGAACATACAATAGAGCGCGACGGTCACCAGCGAGATGCAGTGTTCAGCGGCGACCTCCGGCGGGCCGAAGACGAAGCGGGTAATGCTGCCCCGCTCTGCATTCAATGCTAAACGGATCAGCTCATCTATTTGCGCGCGCAGAAGCGAAGCCCCGATGAGATCTGCTTCTACTTCCCAATACTGCCTCTCCGGGAGAAAAACCTCGCCAGCATGTTTGACGACGTTCAATTCTGAAATCTCGCCTGTTTGCCCGTCTTGCCTCAGAGCCTCCAAATGTCCGGAAAGGATGTGCCCCACTTCATGATTAAAGACAAAGTTCATGCAGAACTGCCCCATGAAGTCGGCAATGTGCCGTCTCGGCGGGGATAGCCTGGCAGTCTGAATTGTCTCCTCGGCCAGAGTCGAGGGGCTGACTACGAACTGGAGGTCCAGTTGCTCTGTTTCCGTGCTGCTGGCATCCATCCAGGGCATCACTTCCGGATCGCTCAGCAGGCGGTAGAACAAGCCATCCAGAAGGTAGGGAAACACGCTCGCTACCTCTACGGCATAGCCTGACGAGGTCGCTCTTACAGAGGCATTGGCCTCGTTCATCTCCGCGAAAGAGAAGGAAATTGCCTCGTCAGGCCGCAGGTAGGCCAGTGCGATGTCCCGAGAAGTGGCAGCAAAGCGGGTCGTCAGAGTGTCGTACAAAGAGCGCCACGCCGGTTCCACTCGCTGACCTCAACTTATGCTTGAGCCGTCTGGTTGGGATACTAGTGCAAGGAACTCAATGGCTTCAATGCAGAAAACGCGGTTTGTGACCCAGAACGGCCCAAAGCCGACATCCAACGGGTGTTAGCCACGCTGTGATCGCTCACGCGTTGCCGACATTCGTTGCGCCAGTGAGCTTGGTGCGATGAAGAGCTCTGAAAATGGGAATTCTCTCCAGGGTTGATTTTCAAGAGGCAAGGCGGCTACGCTTCAAATTGATAGTCTTAAGGAAATGTTTGCCAGAGGAAATCGTTAGATGCCTGTTACTTTACGACTTGCGACGTTTAACATCGAAAACCTTTTCACACGACATGATTATAATGCGTTCCTCCAAGGCCCAAATAGCCGTGAAGCTCGATACTTAGCCCCAATTGCTCAGTTCCTCGCTGAGTACGGAGACGGAGACCTTAACGACTTCCAAGACTTTCGACGACTAATCCAAACCGCGTCAATTTCACAGGATGATGACAAGCGCCAACACACGGCACTCGCGCTCGCACAGTTGAACGCTGATGTGGTCGCCTTTCAAGAAGTGGACAGTTTTGGCGCGTTAGAGCGGTTCATGTCGGCATACTATGCCAAGCTCGGCGAAAAGGGGTATCGGCACATCGTTTTGCACGAAGGCAATGATATGCGAGGCATTGATGTCGCTATTGCTACTCACGCGGATTGGCCGGTATATACACGATCGCACGCCGATCTGACCCCTGCATGGTTAGACGACACAGAGACTGGTGTGGGTCTTCTTGAGGAATTTCCAGAAGCTAAAAAGAAGGCAAGCAAACTGCGGGGCCGTAGGATATTCAGGCGTGACTGCGTCGAAACGGTTCTTAGCAAAGCACCTGTCACGGTCTTTAATTGCCACTTCAAATCTATGGGCGGCGGAAGAGATGCAAGTATGGGAATGCGTCAGCTGGAAGCCATCGCAGTGCGTGAAATCATAAATCGAAAGTTTGAGACTCCAAGCGAAGCCCTGTGGTGTATCGTTGGGGATCTGAACGACTACAAGCAAGTGATTAAGGTCAGGAAACGTCTCGACGATGAGGGCAGACAGGTCGAAGACGTTGAAACGCCAAATGAATCCGGAGTCGACCCGCTACTAGATGATGGATTTGGCGTCAACCTCGTCAATCTTTTGCCAGAGTTGGATAGGTGGACACACTACTACGCAGGCGATAAGCACAAGACACAACTTGACTACATCATTGCTTCCCCGGCCCTCGCCGAGAAGATTGTAGGACTTCCTGAAATTGTACGTTCGGGGATGCCGCTCCGAGTCCCAAATTCGGACGATATTCCACGTTTTCCTCGTATTGGTTGGGATAGGCCAAAGGCCTCGGACCACTGCCCGCTGGTAGTGGAGTTTCGGATCTAGAAAGTTGCTTAACTAAGATGATTTGATGCGGTCAGTACGGCCCAAACCTGCCGTTGGATGACTCTACTGAACTCTGCGCTCCGGCACGCCTCAAGAGACATTCATTCAGTGTGTTGATCGAGGGCTCCAATGATAGTGAGCAGATACATCTGGCTGAATCAAGGATCTGAGCTCGATGTTCAGAACATTTGGTCGAGACAAGAAAGTTGCTTATTCAGAATAAAGTGACGACAGTCGAAAATAACTCCTTGAAAGCAATTGATGAAACCCAAAACATGACCCAAATATTGGTTACCCCCGACACTCTTCAAGAGGCTCTTGATAAGGCGTCTGCAGGTGACCTGCCCCCCGATGGTCCCTTGCTCATGAGGAGAGTCTGCGGGTTTGGTTTTGGTAATCGTCGGTCTCGGGCTTGGCAAGCGCGGAGC
>NZ_JBSWYB010000072.1:2500-5846 GCF_056160905.1 Leisingera sp. ABD4_442
CAAGTCAAGTACACTAACCCGCGCGGTCGCAAGACTGCGCAACAAGTTCCCGATCACCGACATGATTGGGAGCGGGATAGTTTGCTTTTTGGTTCAGAATAAAGGCGCCGGTTTCTTACCAGCTTCCGGTGCCGCGACGGTTTGCACTGTCTTTTTCTGGATCAAATCAAGCGCGAGAAGGGCGTTTGGTGGATGCCTTGGCAGTAAGAGGCGATGAAAGACGTGATACCCTGCGATAAGCTTGGGGGAGCCGGGAATAGGCTTTGATCCCAGGATCTCTGAATGGGGGAACCCACCTGAAAGTCCGTTATTGTTACCTTTGGTAATCAATAATGGGTTTAACCAGGTACTTAAGGACTGAATACATAGGTCTTTAAGAGCAAACCCGGGGAACTGAAACATCTAAGTACCCGGAGGAAAGGACATCAATAGAGACTCCGTTAGTAGTGGCGAGCGAACGCGGACCAGCCGAGCCTGATGAGTGAGAAGAACATGTTGGGAAACATGGCCATAGCGGGTGACAGCCCCGTATTCTAAGCTCTGAGGGACGTATTAAGTAGGGCGGGACACGTGAAATCCTGTTCGAAGACCGGAGGACCACCTCCGAAGGCTAAGTACTCCTTACTGACCGATAGCGAACCAGTACCGTGAGGGAAAGGTGAAAAGCACCCCGGCGAGGGGAGTGAAACAGTACCTGAAACCGAACGCCTACAATCAGTTGGAGGCCCCTTGAGGGCTGACAGCGTACCTTTTGTATAATGGGTCATCGACTTGGTCTCACGAGCAAGCTTAAGCCGTTAGGCGGAGGCGCAGCGAAAGCGAGTCTTAATAGGGCGCATGAGTTCGTGGGATCAGACCCGAAACCGAGTGATCTAGGCATGGCCAGGTTGAAGGTGCGGTAACACGCACTGGAGGACCGAACCCACATCCGTTGAAAAGGATCGGGATGAGCTGTGCCTAGGGGTGAAAGGCCAATCAAACTCGGAGATAGCTGGTTCTCTGCGAAATCTATTTAGGTAGAGCGTCATCCGAATACCCCGGGGGGTAGAGCACTGGATGGGTAATGGGGCCCCACAGGCTTACTGATCCTAACCAAACTCCGAATACCCGGGAGTACTAGATGGCAGACACACGGCGGATGCTAACGTCCGTCGTGGAGAGGGAAACAACCCTGACCTCCGGCTAAGGCCCCCAATTCATGGCTAAGTGGGAAAGCAGGTGGGATGTCCAAAACAACCAGGAGGTTGGCTTAGAAGCAGCCATCCTTTAAAGATAGCGTAACAGCTCACTGGTCTAAATAAGACGTCCTGCGGCGAAGATGTAACGGGGCTCAAGCCATGAGCCGAAGCCGAGGATGCACATAGTGCATGGTAGCAGAGCGTAGTGTGACATAGTTCCATGCGTCTTTAGCCTTCTTCGGAAGGTGTTGGACGCAAGGAGCTTTCGATGAAGCCGGGGCGTGAGCCATCCGGTGGAGAGATCACTAGCGAGAATGATGACATGAGTAGCGACAAAGAGTGTGAGAGACACTCTCGCCGAAAGTCCAAGGGTTCCTGCTTAAAGCTAATCTGAGCAGGGTAAGCCGGCCCCTAAGCCGAGGCCGAAAGGCGTAGGCGATGGGAACCAGGTTAATATTCCTGGGCCAGGAGGATGTGACGGATCATGAAGGTTGTCCGCCCTTATCGGATTGGGCGGGCCGCTGATTGGTCCCTGGAAATAGCCCTCCATCAGACCGTACCCTAAACCGACACAGGTGGACTGGTAGAGAATACCAAGGCGCTTGAGAGAACGATGTTGAAGGAACTCGGCAAAATACCTCCGTAAGTTCGCGAGAAGGAGGCCCGGGTTCAAGGCAACTTGGATCCGGGGGCACAAACCAGGGGGTGGCGACTGTTTATTAAAAACACAGGGCTCTGCGAAGCCGTAAGGCGACGTATAGGGTCTGACGCCTGCCCGGTGCCTGAAGGTTAAAAGGAGGGGTGAGAGCTCCGAATTGAAGCCCAGGTAAACGGCGGCCGTAACTATAACGGTCCTAAGGTAGCGAAATTCCTTGTCGGGTAAGTTCCGACCTGCACGAATGGCGTAACGACTTCCCCGCTGTCTCCAACATCGACTCAGCGAAATTGAATTGCCTGTCAAGATGCAGGCTTCCCGCGGTTAGACGGAAAGACCCCGTGCACCTTTACTACAGCTTCGCACTGGCATCAGGATTGTGATGTGCAGGATAGGTGGTAGGCATCGAAGCAGGAACGCAAGTTCCTGTGGAGCCTCCCTTGAGATACCACCCTTCGCACTCTTGATGTCTAACCGCGGTCCGTTATCCGGATCCGGGACCCTGCGTGGCGGGTAGTTTGACTGGGGCGGTCGCCTCCTAAAGAGTAACGGAGGCGCGCGAAGGTTGGCTCAGAGCGGTCGGAAATCGCTCGTTGAGTGCAATGGCAGAAGCCAGCCTGACTGCGAGACTGACAAGTCGAGCAGAGACGAAAGTCGGCCATAGTGATCCGGTGGTCCCGCGTGGAAGGGCCATCGCTCAACGGATAAAAGGTACGCCGGGGATAACAGGCTGATACTGCCCAAGAGTCCATATCGACGGCAGTGTTTGGCACCTCGATGTCGGCTCATCTCATCCTGGGGCTGGAGCAGGTCCCAAGGGTACGGCTGTTCGCCGTTTAAAGAGGTACGTGAGCTGGGTTTAGAACGTCGTGAGACAGTTCGGTCCCTATCTGCCGTGGGTGTAGGATACTTGAGAGGAGTTGCCCCTAGTACGAGAGGACCGGGGTGAACGATCCACTGGTGGACCTGTTGTTGCGCCAGCAGCAGTGCAGGGTAGCTATGATCGGACAGGATAACCGCTGAAGGCATCTAAGCGGGAAGCCCCCCTCAAAACAAGGTATCCCTGAGGGCCGTGGAAGACCACCACGCCGATAGGCCGGAGGTGTAAGCGCAGCAATGCGTTCAGCTGACCGGTACTAATCGCCCGATAGGCTTGATTTGATCCAGTAACAGACAGTGTTACGGACACAGAAAGCAAACACATCCCTAACAAACACTTGGACATGTTGATTGTAGCGCCTCCTGCATTTGGAAACGTCGTCGTGACATAACTCCTGGGCGGTCTCTCGCGTATTTACTCCGTAAGCACGCTGCCGACCGCAAACCGAGAAAATCCAAATGCCGAAGGCATCTGGATTTTTCTCGGTTTGGTGGCTACAGCGCAAGTGAAACACCCGGTCCCTTCCCGAACCCGGAAGTTAAGCACTGCCGCGCCGATGGTACTTGGGCTAAAGCCCTGGGAGAGTAGGTCACCGCCAAACCTAGTAAAATCCAAAAAATCTCTCTGAACGAT
>NZ_JBSWYB010000073.1:0-5260 GCF_056160905.1 Leisingera sp. ABD4_442
GGCTCAGCGCCCCTGGCGCTGAGCCTGGCCCAAGGCCGCCAAGGGGTGGCTGCGCCAGCAGCCGCACCTGCGGGCGCGGGAGGGTGCCCTGTGCTTATTTGCGAAAGGCTCAGCCTTTGAATTCGCCCTGCGCATATCCCTGGATATAAAGCAGCGCGGTCAGATCGCCGTGGTTGATGCGGATATCGCATTCCGCCGCAACAGAGGGTTTGGCATGCAGGGCAACCCCGGCGCCCGCACGCTTCAGCATGCCCAGATCATTGGCGCCGTCGCCCACCGCCATCACCTCCGCCTCGCTGATGCCCAGCCGGGTGGTGATCTGCTCCAGCGCCTCGACCTTGGCCTCGCGGCCCAGGATCGGCCGCGCCGCCTCGCCGGTCAGCCTGCCATCCTCAACCAGCAGCGTATTGGCGCGGTTTTCGTCAAAGCCCAGTTCCGCTGCCACCTGCGCGGTGAAGGCCGTGAACCCGCCGGAGACCAGCGCCGCATAGGCGCCCTCCGCCTTCATCGTCGCCAGCAGCTGTCTACCGCCGGGCATCAAGGTAATGCGCTCGGCCAGCACCTTGGCAATCACCGTCTCAGGCAGGCCCTTCAGCAGCCCGACCCGTTCGGTCAGCGCGCCCTCGAAATCCAGCTCGCCGTTCATCGCCCGCGCGGTGATCTCCTTGACCCGCGCGCCCACGCCTGCTTCCTCGGCCAGCTCGTCGATGCATTCCTGCTGGATCATGGTCGAGTCCATGTCAGCCAGCAGCATTTTCTTCTTCCGTCCCTCAGCGGGCTGAATAACCAGATCCACGCCCATCTGCTGCAGGTCATTCCAGACCTGCCAACGGTTTTCCGGCATCTGTTCCAGCCGGAACTCGGCCGCCACGCCCAGGGCCAGCCAATCCGCCTCGCCACGGCCCCAGGCATTGCGCAGCGATTCGATCAGCGCAGGCTCCAGCACCGGGCGGGCAGGGTTGCAAAGCAGGGTGGCAGCAAACATCGGCGGGCTCCGTTCCAATTGGATTCCCTTTGTCATAGCGGCCCGTCCCCGGATCGGCCAGCCTGGCGGAAGCCGTCAAAAACAGCGGCCATTATAAGGCAGGCCGCTTGCCCTCATTTTGCACCGGCTGTTTCCGATGGTGGAAAAACGTGTCGCAAAAAGCGTTCCATTGGCCGTATTTTTCCAAGTTTCCGGTTGCATGCCGCGCTGCAGCGGCCTAGCTCTGATGGCGGGACACCCCTCCCCAACGAGGGGCGATTATCTGGAAGGGTAGCATTGATGGCTATTGAACAACCGGCGTCGCACGTTTCCGTGCGCGAACCTAACACGCGGCCGGCCAATCCGCGTTTCTCCTCGGGGCCTTGCGCCAAACCTCCTGTCTTTGATGTTGCCAAACTGGCCGGTGCGCCGCTGGGCCGTTCGCACCGGGCTGCCGTGGGCAAGGAGCGCCTGAAGGCCGCGATCGAAGGCACCCGCGAGATTCTGGGCATCCCGGCGGACTACAAGATCGGCATCGTGCCCGCCTCCGACACCGGTGCGGTGGAAATGGCGATGTGGAACCTCCTCGGCGCCCGCGGGGTTGAGATGCTGGCCTGGGAAAGCTTCGGTTCCGGCTGGGTCACCGACGTTGTGAAACAGCTCAAGCTGGACGCCACCGTCAAGACCGCCGATTACGGCCAGATCGTTGACCTCGGCACTGTTGATTTCTCCAACGATGTCGTCTTCACCTGGAACGGCACCACCTCCGGCGTGCGTGTCCCCAACGGCAACTGGATCCCGGCCGACCGCGAAGGGCTGACCATCTGCGACGCCACCTCCGCGGCCTTTGCCCAGCACCTGCCCTGGGACAAGCTGGATGTGACCACCTTCTCCTGGCAGAAGGTGCTGGGCGGCGAGGCGGCCCACGGCATGATTATCCTCAGCCCCCGCGCGGTCGAACGGCTGGAAAGCTACACCCCCGCCTGGCCGCTGCCCAAGATCTTCCGTCTGACCAAGGGCGGCAAGCTGATCGACGGCATTTTTCAGGGTGCCACCATCAACACGCCCTCGATGCTGGCGGTGGAGGATTACTTGCTGGCACTCGACTGGGCCCGCTCGATCGGCGGCATGGAAGGCCTGCGCGAACGCGCCTACGCCAACCTGGCCGCGGTGCAGTCTTTTGTGCAGGATAACCCCTGGCTCGCCTTCTTGGCCGAACAGCCGGAAAACCGCTCCAACACCTCTGTCTGCCTCAAGTTCACCGACGAACGCATTCAGGACGGTGCCGGTTTTGCCAAGGCCGTGGCAAAACGCCTCGAAAACGAAGGCGTGGCCTATGACATCGGCGCCTACCGCGACGCGCCTCCGGGCCTGCGCATCTGGTGCGGCGGCACGGTGGAGGCCGCCGACGTGGCAGCGCTGATGCCCTGGATCAAATGGGCCTTTGAGGCCGAGATCGCCGCCCAGACTGAAGCGGCCTGATCAAACGTCCCGCCCGGCGGCACGCCGGGCAGCGCCCGGCCGCCTCCTAGGGCGGGCGCTTTGCACCCACCCGCGGCCGCGATCTGCCCTATGCGGCTCATACGAGCCGGCCGGAACCCTCTCCCGTGCCTGTTGCAGGCATCCCGCATAAAGGACCAAACCCATGGCTCCCAAAGTACTCATCTCCGACAAACTGTCCGAGGCCGCCGTCCAGATCTTCCGCGACCGCGGCATCGACGTCGACTTCCTGCCCGACGTGGGCAAGGATAAGGACAAGCTGGCCGAAATCATCGGCCAGTATGACGGCCTCGCCATCCGCTCCGCCACCAAGGTGACGGAAAAGATCCTCGAGAATGCCGAAAACCTCAAGGTGATCGGCCGGGCCGGCATCGGCACCGACAACATCGACAAGGAAGCCGCCTCCAAGCGCGGCGTCATTGTGATGAACACCCCCTTCGGCAACATGATCACCACCGCCGAACACGCGATTGCGATGATGTTCGCGGTTGCCCGCCAGCTGCCGGAGGCCTCCGCCTCCACCCATGACGGCAAATGGGAAAAGTCCAAGTTCATGGGCGTCGAGCTGACCAGCAAGACCCTGGGCGTGATTGGCGCCGGCAATATCGGCGGCATCGTCTGCGACCGTGCCCGCGGCCTCAAGATGAAGGTGATTGCTTATGATCCCTTCCTCAGCACCGATAAGGCCGACAAGATGGGTGTCGAAAAGGTCGAGCTGGACGAGCTCTTGGCGCGTGCCGACTTCATCACCCTGCATGTGCCACTGACCGACCAGACCCGCAACATCCTGTCCAAGGAGAACCTGGAAAAGACCAAGAAGGGCGTGCGCATCATCAACTGCGCCCGCGGCGGCCTGGTGGACGAGGGCGCGCTGGCGGAACTGCTGACCTCCGGCCATGTGGCAGGCGCCGCCTTTGACGTCTTCTCGGTTGAGCCGGCCAAGGAAAACGCCCTCTTCGGCCTGCCGAACGTGGTCTGCACCCCGCACCTGGGCGCCGCCACAACCGAGGCGCAGGAAAACGTCGCCCTGCAGGTGGCAGAGCAGATGTCCAACTACCTCTTGACCGGCGCGGTTGAAAACGCGCTCAACATGCCCAGCGTCACGGCTGAGGAAGCCAAGGTCATGGGCCCCTGGATCAAGCTGGCTGACCACCTGGGCAGCTTTGTGGGCCAGATGACCGATGAGCCGATCAAGGCGATCAACATCCTCTACGACGGTGTCGCCGCAGGCATGAACCTGGACGCGCTGAACTGCGCAGTGGTTGCCGGCATCATGAAACGCTCCAACCCGGAGGTGAACCTGATCTCCGCACCTGTGGTCGCCAAGGAGCGCGGCGTTCAGATCTCCACCACCAACCAGGACAAATCCGGCTCCTTTGACGGCTACATCAAAGTGACCGCGGTGACGTCCAAGCGCGAACGCTCGGTTGCGGGCACGGTGTTCTCCGACGGCAAGCCGCGGTTTATCCAGATCAAAGGCATCAACATTGAGGCGGATGTGGGCGCCCATATGCTCTATACCACCAATGAGGACGTGCCCGGCATCATCGGCACCCTTGGCCATACCCTGGGCGACCACGGCGTCAATATCGCCAACTTCACCCTGGGCCGGTCCGAGGCCGGCGGCGAAGCCATCGCGCTGCTCTACGTGGATGAGCCGGTCCCGGCCGAGGCCCGCGCCCAGCTGGCGGAAACCGGCCTGTTCAACCAGATCAAGCCGCTGGAGTTCGACGTCGCCTGAGTGCGGCCGGGTCAAGCGCTGAACATGTAAATGGTTCAATCGGAAACGCCGCCCGTCTATAAGGGCGGCGTTTTCTTCACTTGCACGGCCTTCCCGGCAAAGGATCCTGATATGACCAGCCCTATCTACGCCATCGGCGACATCCACGGCCAGCTCGCCATGCTCGAAGACGCGCTGCAGCGGATCGAGGCCGACGGCGGTGCGGACGCCCGCATTGTCTTCCTCGGCGATTATACCGACCGCGGCCCGGACAGCCGCGGCGTGATCGAACGGCTGATGCTGGGCCAGTCCGAGGGCCGCAACTGGATCTGCCTCAAGGGCAACCACGACCGCATGTTTGAATGGTTTATGGAGGATACGCCCCGCCATGACCCGCACTTGCTGATTGGCTACCACTGGCTGCATGAGCGGATCGGCGGGGTTGAGACCCTGGCCAGCTACGGCCTGACCTTCGAAGACCGCACCCGGCTCGACGCTTTGCACGCCCGGGCCAAGGAGATAATTCCGGCGCCGCACGCCGAATTCCTGCGCAGTCTGCCGGCAATGTACGAGACGCCGGAGCTTGCCTTTGTGCACGCCGGGATACGTCCCGGAGTGCCGCTTGCCCAGCAGAATGAGAACGACCTGGTCTGGATCCGGCAGCCGTTCCACGATCACACCGGCGCGCATCCGAAGCTGATCGTGCATGGCCATACGCCCGTGGACAAGCCCAGCCACTATGGCAACCGCATCAACCTCGACAGCGGCGCCGGCTACGGCCGCCCGCTCACCGCGGCGGTGTTTGAGGGCCGGGAGTGCTGGCTGCTGACGGAAGCGGGCAGGGTGCCGCTAGAACTCTGATCCGCCTGTTCATCTTTCTGGAAATACTCTGGGGGTGAGGGTCGTCCCGGAAATGATCCGGGGGATCATTTCAGACCCGAACGGGCGAAGCCCAGCCGGAAGGCGCGAGGGGGCAAAGCCCCCTTCCATGTCTCCTGTCAAAGGAATTGCGCATGGCAATGCGCACCGCTTTTTTGCGGCGGTTCGGCTGCCGTAGGATTTGGGCAATTACAGTT
>NZ_JBSWYB010000074.1:0-5151 GCF_056160905.1 Leisingera sp. ABD4_442
GGAAAAAAAACGTATGTGTTTTGGATTGGGCAAGCGCCCACCCCCGTTTTTCTTCTCCTGATCCGTTTTGCGTCGGACCAAGAATATCCCGGGAGGAGCGAGGGTCCTGCCCCTCGCTCCCACTCCAGCCCCAAGTGAAAGGTTCAAACCATGCCCGTCCCCGCCCCGAACCTCTACCCCCCTTTCAACATCGTGCGGCTCAGCCATGTGGAATACGCCGTCACCGACCTCGCCGCCTCCCGCGCGTTTTACGTGGACACCCTCGGCCTGCAGGTCACGCATGAGGACTGCGAGCGCATATACCTCCGCGCGATGGAGGAACGCGGCCACCATTGCATCGTGCTTGTTCAGGCAGATACCGCCTCTGTCGGCGTCCTCGGCTTCAAACTTTATGATGAACCGGACCTGGACAAGGCGGCGGAATTCTTCGCCGCCAAGGACCTGCCCGTCGAATGGGTGGACCGCCCGCACATGGGCCGCACCTTGCGCACCCGCGACCCCTGGGGCATCCCGCTGGAGTTCTATGTCAAAATGGACCGACTGGAGCCGATCCACCAGGAATACAGGCTCTATAACGGGGTAAAACCTCTGCGCATCGACCATTTCAACATGTTCAGTGCAGATGTGGATGCCTCGGTCGCCTTCTACGGCGAGATGGGCTTTCGCGTCACCGAATTCACCGAAGATGACGACAGCGGCAAGATCTGGGCGGCCTGGATGCACCGCAAGGGCGGCGTCCATGACGTGGCCTTCACCAATGGGCTTGGGCCCCGGCTGCACCACACTGCTTTCTGGGTGCCGAACCCCTTGAATATCATCGACCTCCTCGACCTGATGTCGACCACCGGCTACGTCGATAACATCGAGCGCGGCCCCGGCCGCCACGGCATCTCCAACGCCTTCTTCCTCTATGTGCGCGACCCCGACGGCCACCGGATCGAGATCTACTGTTCCGATTACCAGACCGTCGACCCGGATCTGGAGCCGATCAAATGGTCGCTCACCGACCCGCAGCGCCAGACCCTCTGGGGCGCGCCCGCGCCGCGCAGCTGGTTCGAGGAGGGCTCCGTCTTCGAAGGCGCCACCGCGAAACCCAGCACCTTGAACGCACAGCCGATCATTGCCCCCTGAACATCAGGACCGCACCCTGGCGGAAGGAAGGTAAGAAAAATGAAATGGGATGAATTCTCCGAATGGGGCCGCCGGGTCGCGGATTGGACGCAGGACTACCACCTGACCGTCGGCGACCGCCCGGTGCGGGCCAAAACCAAACCCGGCACGGTGCTGCACGCCCTGCCTGCCACCCCGCCCGAAGACGGCGAGGGGATGGAGGCAATCTTCCGCGATTTCGAGGACATCGTGATGCCCGGCATCACCCATTGGCAGCACCCGCGCTTCTTTGCCTATTTCACCTCCAACGCCGCTGCGCCCTCGGTGCTGGCCGAGTTCCTGACCGCCGCCATCGCGCCCCAATGTATGCTGTGGCAGACCTCACCCGCCGCGACCGAGATGGAAACCCGGATGATGGACTGGCTGCGCCAGGCGCTGGACCTGCCGGAGCAGTTCCAGGGCGTGATCCAGGACTCCGCCTCCTCCGCCACCCTCGCCGCGGTGCTGACCATGCGGGAGAAAGCGCTGAACTGGCAAGGGAACCAACAGGGCCTGTTCAGCCAGAAAGCGTTGCGCATCTACTGCTCCTCCGAAGTCCACACTTCCATCGACCGCGCCATCTGGGTCGCGGGCATCGGCCAGCAGAACCTGATCCGCATCCCCATCAAGGGCGACTGGCGCGGCATGGACCCCGACGCGCTGGAGGCGGCAATTCAGGCCGACCTCGCCGCAGGCCACCAGCCCGCAGGCGTCATCCTCTGCGTCGGCGGCACCGGTGTTGGCGCCACCGATCCGGTCGACAAGGTGCTGGATGTGGCAGAAAAATACGGTCTCTACACCCATGTGGACGCCGCCTGGGCCGGCTCCGCAATGATCTGCCCGGAATACCGCCACTACTGGCCCGGCGTCGAACGCGCCGACAGCATCGTCTTCAACCCGCACAAATGGCTGGGCGTGCAGTTCGACTGCTCCGCCCATTTCCTGAAGAACCCGGCCGATCTGGTGCAAACCCTGGCGATCAGCCCGGAATACCTCAAGACCCACGGCCATGACGGCATCATCAACTATTCCGAATGGTCGGTGCCGCTGGGGCGCCGCTTCCGCGCGCTCAAAATCTGGTTCCTGATCCGCACCTACGGCCTGGAGGGCCTGCGCCAGCGGCTGCGCAATCACATCAACTGGTCGAATCAGCTGCACGAAAAGCTCAAGTTAGAGCCTGCTTTCGAGATCACCACCGCGCCGATGTGGTCGCTCTGGTCGTTCCGCTTTGCGCCCGAGGGCGCCGCGGACCTCGACGATCTGAACCTCGCATTGGTCAATGCCATCAACGCCGACGGCCGCATCTACCTGACCCAGACCCGCCTCGACGGCGCGCTGGTGATCCGCTTCCAGGCAGGCCAGTTCGAGACCACAGAGGCAGACGTGATGATGGCCTTCGACGTCATCACCGAAATCGCAAGGAGCCTGACCTGATGCGCTTTGCCACCTACACCGCCGGCGGAGAAACCTTCTATGGCGCGGTAACGGATGCCGGGATGATAGCCCTGTCGCCGCAGTTCCCGGACTGGCCCACGATGCGCGACGTGATCGCGGCGGACGGCCTGCCGAAACTGGCAGAGGCCGCCAACGGCAAACCTGTCACCCACACGGATTTCGCTTACGAGATCCCGGTCCCCAACCCGGAAAAGATCATCTGCGTTGGCGTCAATTTCCCGGACCGCAACGCGGAGTACAAGGACGGCTCCGCCCAGCCCAAGCACATGTCCCTGTTTCCCCGCTTCCCGCGCTCCTTCACCGGGGCGGAGCGCCCGCTGATCCGCCCGCCGGAAAACCACACGCTGGATTACGAGGGCGAGGTCGCCGTAGTGATTGGCAAACCGGGCCGCCGCATCAAACCGGAAGACGCCTACGATCACATTGCTGCTCTAACACTGGCAAATGAGGGCACAATCCGCGACTGGGTCCGCCACGCCAAGTTCAACGTGACCCAAGGCAAGAACTGGGACAATTCCGGCTCCATCGGACCCTGGCTGGTGCCCTTCATCAACGCCGCCCAGTTGGATGAGGCGCGCATCGTAACCCGCTTGAACGGAGAGGTCCGCCAGGACGACACCCTCAACCGGATGATGTTCCCGATCCGCGAGGAGATCGCCTATATCTCCACCTTCACGACCCTGCAGCCCGGCGACGTGATCATCACAGGCACGCCGACAGGCGCAGGCGCGCGGTTTGATCCACCGAAATACCTGGTCCCCGGCGATGTGGTGGAGGTTGAGGTCGAGGGCATCGGAACCTTACGCAATACCGTCGAGGATGAAGAATGACCCCGGAGCAGCACCAGGAAGCCGCTGACCACCTGTTCAAAGCCGAGCAAACCGGCCAGCAATGCGGCCTGCTCTCACAGGCCTATCCCGGCATGTCTCTGGATGATGCCTACGCAGTACAACAGGCTCTAATCCGGCAGAAACTGGCCTCCGGCCGCAGGAAAATCGGCTGGAAGATCGGCCTTACCAGCCGCGCCATGCAGCAGGCGCTGAACATCACCACCCCCGACAGCGGCGTGCTGCTGGACGACATGCTGTTTCAGAACGGGGCAACCGTCCCCGCCGGCCGCTTCATCCAGCCACGGGTAGAAGCAGAGATCGCCTTTGTCATGAAATCCCCGCTCGCAGGCGCGGAGTGTACCCGCGAGGATGTGCTGGCCGCCACGGATTATGTGGCCCCCTCTCTGGAAATCCTAGACACCCGCATCCTGCGGGCAGATCCGGCAACCGGCCAGGCCCGCATCATCACCGACACCATCAGCGACAACGCCGCCAATGCCGGCGTGGTGCTGGGGGCGGAGCGCCACGCGGTGGACGCGCATGACCTGCGCTGGGTCGGCGCCATCGCCTCCCGCAACGGTACGGTTGAGGAAACCGGCCTCGGCGCAGGCGTCTTGAACGATCCCGTGACTTCGGTCCTGTGGCTGGCGCGCCGGATGGCGGAATATGGACAACAGATCGAGGCCGGGGATATCGTGCTCTCAGGCTCATTCATCCGCCCCATCGAATGCCCGCCGGGCACCGGGATCGCTGCAGATCTCGGCCCCTTCGGTTCCGTATCCATCACCTTCGCCTGACAGGAGGCCCTGCCCATGCCCGCGCCCAAGAACAGCTTCAAACAGGCTCTATCACAGGGCAAACGCCAGATCGGCTGCTGGATGAGCTTTGCCGACGGCCAGATTGCCGAGATCATGGGGACCTGCGGTTTCGACTGGCTGGTGATCGATGGCGAGCACGCGCCCAATGACATCCGCTCGATCCGCGACCAGCTGATGGCGCTGGCGGCCTCGCCCAGCCACCCGGTGGTGCGGGTGCCGGTGGGCGAGACCTGGATGATCAAGCAGGTGCTGGATGCCGGTGCCCAGACGGTGCTGGTGCCGATTGTCGAAAGCGCCGATCAGGCCCGCGAGCTGGTCCGCGCCTGCCATTACCCGCCCAAAGGCGTGCGGGGCGTCGGCGCCACCGCAGCCCGCGCCACCATGTTCGGCACAGTCTCTGAGTATATCCAGACCGCCGATCAGCAGGTCTGCCTGCTGGTCCAGGTAGAGAACCGCGCCGGGATGGCGGCGCTCGATGAAATCCTGCAGGTCGAGGGCATCGACGGCGTCTTCATCGGCCCCGCGGATCTGTCCACCGACATGGGCCACCAGGGCAACTCTGCCCATCCGGAGGTGCGCGCGGCAATTGCCGATGCCATCACCCGCATCAAGGCCGCAGGCCTCGCCCCCGGCATCCTCGGCACCACGGATGAGGCCACCCAGGCCTATGCGGACATGGGCGCGCAGTTCCTTGCGGTCGGCATCGACGTCATGGTGCTGGCCCGGAACGCCCGCGACCTGGCCGCCAAGTGGAAGGCAGACTAGGCCCGCATCGCATCCGCAAAGGAAGCACTCCCGCGCCCGGCTGCAGCCCTAGCTTTGCCAGCGCAGCGGCAGCGGGTTTGGGCGTGGGGGAGAGGGAGGTGAGGGGGCTGTTTCTTCTCCCCCCCCCCCCCCCC
>NZ_JBSWYB010000075.1:0-4341 GCF_056160905.1 Leisingera sp. ABD4_442
TGAAGGAGGGAGGGAGGGGAAGGAGGAAGGGGGCGGGTGGGGAACTTTTGTTTCCTCTCCTGTGCTTTTCGGGGCCCCGCGTTAACGCTCGGCGCGGCTGTGGCAAACACATCTGTCTGTTTTCAGCAGAAGCATTGCCGATGTTTTTCGCTTCGGGCGCAGCCCGAAGCGATCCGCGCCGCGCCCCCTGGGCGCGGCGCTTGGCCCAACTGTCCAGCAGGCATCTTGGATGCCTAGGCGGCAGGCGGGAGTGGCCCTTTTTCGGGTAATGGCCAGCGTTTCAAACCGCAGCCGGCGCTCGGCTGTGGCGGGCCAGAAACCGGTCCAAGTCATGCTGGGCAGGCGGCTGGCCAGAAAAAACCTCGATATAGCCTGGCATCAGCGAGATCCGGTACTCGGTGCTTTCCCGGACTTGCATCGAGATATAGCCGATCTGGGTATAGATCATGGCTCGGGCGCGGATCAGCGCGTCTTGCGCGTTATACCCGAAGCGCAGGAACATCTGTTTCATTGCCTGCTCGCGACGTGCATCCGCCTGGTCCAGCCGCGCCTGCAGGCCGGCGTCATTGCGCGCCCAGTTGCGGATCGCGAGATCCAGCCTGGCATCAAACAGCTCGGGGTCAATCCAGCAGTCGAAGAGGTTGAACAGCGCCTCTGCAATGCTTTCGGCATAGGCTTCGGTCCGGGCCACGAGATTGCCGGTGTTCTTTTCCTCCCAGCGGCGGATCATCGCGTCCAGCAGCGCTTCGCGGTCCTTGAAATGCCAGTAGAAACTGGTGCGCGACATGCCGAGGCGCTTGGCCAGCGGCATCACCTTCACCGCTTCCACGCCGCTTTCGGTCAGCACGTCGTATGCCGCGGCCAGCCAGTCCTCTTCGCTAAGCCGCGTGCGGGAGAGCTCTTGTGTCGTCATGCCTCAGCCTTAGCAGTTGCGTGGGGCGGGAGCAACTTTTCCGGACAGGTGTGATTGTTTAATTGACACATGTGTCAAGTTGATATCGGATAGCGGCCAGCCCAGACGTCGTTCCAGGAGATTCAGGCCATGTCCAAGGATCCGCTGCTGCAGCCCTATCAGCTGAAGCATCTGACGCTTCGCAACCGGATTATGACCACCAGCCATGAGCCCGCTTATCCCGAGGACGGAATGCCCAAGGAGCGCTATGCGGCCTACCACGCAGAGCGCGCCAAGGCGGGCGTGGCGCTGACCATGACAGCGGGTTCGGCTGCGGTCAGCCGCGACAGCCCGCCGGTGTTCAACAACATCCTGGCCTACAAGGACGAAGTCGTGCCCTGGATCCGCAACCTCACGGATCAAGTGCATGAGCACGGCGCAGCGGTGATGATCCAGCTCACCCACCTGGGCCGCCGCACCGGCTGGAACAAGGGAGACTGGCTGCCGTCGGTCAGCTCTTCGCGGCACCGCGAACCCGCGCACCGGTCCTTTCCCAAACTGGCAGAGGATTGGGATATCACCCGCATCATCTCCGATTTCGCCGATGCGGCAGAGCGGATGAAAGAGGGCGGCATGGACGGAATCGAGCTGCAGGTCTATGGCCACTTGCTGGATCAGTTCTGGTCCCCGCTGACCAATGATCTTGACGGGCCTTATGGCGGCCAATCGCCGGACAGCCGGATGTGCATGCCGCTGGATGTGCTGCGTGCAGTCCGGGACAGGGTTGGCGAGGATTTCATCGTCGGCCTGCGGTACACCGCGGATGAGGCGCAGAAAGGCGGGATCAGCCCTGAGGAAGGGATCGAAATCTCCAAGCGTCTGGCGGACAGCGGCATGGTGGATTTCCTCAACGTGATCCGCGGCCGCATCCACACCGACCCGGCGATGACTGACGTGATCCCGGTGCAGGGCATGAAGTCGGCACCGCACTTGGATTTTGCCGGAGAGGTAAAGAAGGCAACCGGCATGCCGACATTCCATGCCGCCCGCATCCCGGACGTCGCAACGGCCCGCCACGCGGTCGCCAGCGGTCTGCTGGACATGGTCGGCATGACCCGGGCTCATATGGCCGACCCGCAAATTGTGAAGAAGATCGCAGAGGGCCGCGAAGAGGATATCCGCCCCTGCGTCGGCGCCACCTATTGCCTCGACCGCATCTATCAGGCGGGCGAGGCGCTGTGTATCCACAATGCGGCCACCGGGCGCGAGCTTTCCATGCCGCATCAGGTCCCTCCGGCTGAGGCGCGTAAGAAGGTGGTCGTTGTTGGCGCAGGCCCAGGCGGGCTGGAAGCCGCGCGGGTAGCCGTCGAGCGCGGCCATGATGTGACTGTGTTTGAGGCCGCGGCGGAGCCGGGCGGCCAGGTGCGTTTGACCGCGCAAAATCCGCGCCGCGCAGAGATGATCGGCATCATTGACTGGCGCATGGCGCAATGTGCGGCCCGGGACGTTGAATTCCGCTTCAACACCTGGGCTGAAGCAGAAGATATTATAGCGCTCGACCCGGACGTGGTGATCGTGGCGACAGGCGGGATGCCCTGCATGATGCTGCATGAAACCGGAGCCGGTCTGCCTCATGCGGTGTCCAGCTGGGACATTATCTCCGGCGATGTGAAACCGGCCGGGCATGTGCTGATCTACGATGAAAGCGGCGATCATCCGGGCCTTATGGCCGCTGAAGCCGCGGCCAATGCGGGCGCAAAGGTGGAGGTGATGACCCCCGACCGAACCTTTGCCCCGGACATCATGGGCATGAACCTGGTGCCCTACATGCGGGCGCTGCAGGACAAGGATGTGACCTTTACCGTTGCCCGCCGCCTGCAGGGGCTGGCCCGCAGCGGCAACAGGCTGACGGCCTCCATTGGCACGGACTACAGCAGCCACTGCTATCAGGCGGACTATGATCAGGTGGTTCTGAACTACGGAACCCTGCCGCTGGACGATCTCTACTTTGCGCTCAAGGACGCATCGCTCAACCGCGGCGAGGTGGACCAAGACGCCCTGTTGCGCGGCCGGCCGCAAGCGGTCCGTACCAATCCTGCGGGCCGGTTCCAGCTGTTCCGTATCGGCGATGCGGTTTCCGCACGCAACACGCACGCGGCGGTTTATGATGCGCTGCGTCTGATGAAGGAGATTTGATATGCGTTTGGGGTTCCTGGGATGCGGCACCATTGCCTCAGCCGTGGTGCGCGGCTTGGCAGGCAAGGGCCACAAGATCACGGTATCGGAACGCAGCGCCAGCCATGCCTCGGCGCTTGCATCGGCCTTCAGCGATGTGGCTGTGGCGGGAAATCAGGCAGTGATCGACGCCAGCGACGTGGTTTTCCTGGGGCTGATGGCGGAAACCGCGCAAGCCATCCTGGGTGACCTGACCTTCCGCGAGGGGCAGAACGTGGTCTCCTTCATGGCCGGTGCCGGCCTGAATCAGGTCGCAGGCTGGACTTCGCCGGCCAGGGCTGCGGCTGTCATGATGCCTTTCCCCGGCATTGCCCAGGGCGGCTCGCCAATCATGGCGCTTGGGGATACCGCGCTGCTTGGCCGGATTTTTGAACCGGACAACCAGGTCTTTGCGCTGCAGGACGGGGCAGAGCTGAGGGCCTATCTGGCGGCCCAGGCCGTGCTGTCTCCGGCCACGCGCCTGGTGGGAGAGGCTGCCGGCTGGCTTGGGCAGCGGGTTTCCGATCCGGCTCAAGGGGAGGCCTTTTTGCGGATGCTGGTATCCACCAGCCTGCAGGGGTCCGGCTGCGCGGATCTGATCGAGGCGCTGAACACGCCGGGCGGGTTTAACCAGCGGCTGCGGCTGCACATGGAAGAGGCCGGTATGCGCCAAGCCCTCGCCGAAGGATTGGCTGACCTCGAAGGCTGAGTCTTCTTGTGGACCACTGAGGGCGCCGCCTTGTTGCGGCGTTCTTTTTGTTTGGTGCTCTGCCCCCTTTGCCATCTGCCCCTTTGCCCTTTGCCCTTTGCCGCCTTTGTTCTTTGTCCCAATTCCCCCGGGGTATTTTTGACCAGCAAGAAGGCTGGGCGGGGCTGTGTGGAGATTCCTTTGCCTGGATTCTGTGGGTTCCGTGGTGTGAGTCTGTGGATAAGGGGTGCGAGTCTGTGGGTAAGCCGGGGTGCGGGCGGTTTTGCGGGGTCTGGGGTGGTTCCGGGGTGTTTTCGGATGCGGCAAGCGGGTCAGAGGTTCTGACTTTCTTTCTGCGTAAGTTGTTGTTTTTATTTGGTTTGTGATTTTTCTTTGCGGAAAGTTTGGTTTTTTGCGTTTTTTGGGTTGCGGGTGTTGGGGGGTATCCGTAAAAGCCCCCTCACCGGCGGCGCTGAGGCGCAGCTGAGACACACCGGACGGGGCGGCGGCGACGCAGCGGGGATCGGGAAACGGGCCGGAGAGACGG
>NZ_JBSWYB010000076.1:0-3709 GCF_056160905.1 Leisingera sp. ABD4_442
GTCCCCCCTGTGGCGTGTTTTACTCCGGCCAGGGGAGGGAGTATGTCTTGACGTTTGTGAAGAATTTCATGGCCTCGATGACGCCTTCCTTGACGCCGTTGCCACTGTCCTTGATGCCGCCGAAGGGGGACATTTCGATGCGGTAGCCGGGCTGCTCCCAGATGTTGCAGGTGCCCACGTCCAGACCGTTGATATAGGCAATCGCGCGGTTCAGGTCGTTGGTGCAGACACCGGAGGACAGGCCGAACTCCGTGGAATTGGAGATCCGCATCACCTCGGCGTCGTCATCCGGCACCCGGACAACCGGAATGACCGGGCCGAAGGTCTCCTCCATCACCAATTCGCTGTTGTGGGGCACGCGGTCGACCACGATCGGCGGCAGCAGCGCACCCTGGCGGGGCGGATGATAGAGGATCTCGGCACCTTCCTCCGCCGCCTGCAGCACCCGGTTTTCAAACAGCTCCGCCGCCTTGCCGTGGATGACGCAGCCAAGCTCGGTTGCCGGATCCTGCGGGTCGCCGAACTTGATCTTCTGCGCCTTCTCCAGCACCAGCGGCACAAAGCGGTCAGCCACGCTTTCCTGCACCAGGATGCGCTTGATCGCGGTGCAGCGCTGGCCGGAGTTGCCGGTGGCGCCAGCCACCGCAATGGCGGCCGCCTTTTCCAGATCGGCATCCGACAGATCATTCAGCACGATCAGCGGGTCGTTGCCGCCCAGTTCCAGCGCCTGCCGCTTGTAGACGCCCTTCTCGGCAATCATCTTGCCCACCGGCACGCCGCCCGTGAAGGTGATGATGTCGATGTTTTCATTGGTGATCATCTCATCGCCAATGTCCTTGGGCCAGCCGGTCACCACCTGGAACATCTCCGGCGGCAGGCCTGCTTCATAGAGGATATCGGCCAGCGCAATGCAGGTCAGCGGCGTCAGCTCGGTCGGCTTGCAGACCATGCAGTTGTTGGTGGCAATCGCGGGCGCGATCTTGTGGCTGACCATGTTCAGCGGGTGGTTGAACGGGGTGATCGCCGAGATCGCCTTGACCGGCTCGCGCTTGGTGAAGATCTTGCGCGCCTTGCCGTTGTGGGTCAGGTCGCAGGAGAAGATCTCGCCGTCGTCCTTCAGCGCCTCGGCGGCGGCGAACTGATAGACGTCCTGGGCGCGCTTGGTCTCATAGACCGCGTGCTGGTGGCAGATGCCCAGCTCCAGCGTCAGCCATTTGGCCAGCCAGTCCCGTTTCTCGCCGATCAGTTCGCCCGCGCGCTGCAGGATCCGGCTGCGCTCGTAGCGCGTCAGCTTGGGCGTGTAATTCGCGGCAATCTCAAAGGCCATGCGGGCATGTTCCGCCTGGCCTGCAGGCACATGGCCCACTACTTCGCCCGTATAGGGGTAATGGACCGGCACGGTATCCTCGGTAAACACAACCTCGCCGCCGATGCGCATGCCCTCGTTGCGGATTTCAATAGTGCTCATGGTCAGGCTCCCCGTTACAGCGCCGCCGCCTGCGCGGCATAGAAGAAGGCATCAAAATTGCGCAGCACCGGCGCTTGCGGCAGCGGCAGGACGCGGTTGCAGATGAAGGGGACCTCCTGTTCGGTCAGCCCGCCATGGGAGCGCAGCGGCTCATTCAGCGCCGCCAGATCGTGGCGGTGCTCGGATGTGCCGATGCAGATGTTCTCGCCGGAGACCAGGATGATGTCGCCGATCCGGTCGGCCGGCAGCTCAAACCGGGCCACCGCCTCTTCGCGGGTCAGCACATCGGTGATCGCATCATAACCTGCCAGTTTCCCCATGATCGCCGCCCGGTCCGCGCCCTCGGGCAGGTAGCAGGTGGCAAAGGAGCCAAGCGCGCCGTGGTGGACAACATAGGGGTCGGTGATCGGCAGGATCACCCGCGCCTGGCCTTCGCCCAGCCACTCGTCCATCAGGTCCTGCACATAGATCACGCTGGGCGAGCCGTCGGCGTGATGCTTGGGCTTCATGCCGTGATCGGCGGTGACCACGATCGCTGCCCCCAGCGCATCCAGCTCCGCCAGGTACTTGTCGAACATCGCATAGAAGGCCTTGGCCTCTGCCTGATCGGGGCTGTATTTGTGCTGCACGTAATCGGTGGTGGTCAGATACATCACATCCGGCGCCCATTCCTTCAAAAGCTTCACCCCGGCAGCAAAGACAAATTCGCTCAGCTCTGCCGAATAAACCTCGGGCTGCGCCATGCCCAGCCATTCGCTGGCCTTCTCCTGGCCGTGCTCTGCCGCGGTTGAACTATCTGATTTTTCAGCCGAGAAACACTTGGCGCGGTCCTCATCAAACGCCAGCCCCGCACCCAGAAGCGCCCGCAGCTTGTCCTTGGCGGTGACCACCGCCACCCGCGCACCCGCATCATAGAAGGCCTTGAACACCGTGGGCGCGCGCAAAAAGCGCACGTCGTTCATCATCACCTCTTCGCCGGTCTCAGGGTCGATCAGGTAGTTGCCGCAGATCCCGTGCACCACCGGCGGCCGGCCGGTGGCAATGCTGAGGTTGTTGGGGTTGGTGAAGCTCGGCACCACCGAATGGGCCAGCCGGTCGGTGCCTTCCGCCCGCATCCGCCTAAGCGCGGGCATCAGGCCATCGGCAATCGCCTTGTCCAGATACTCCGGCTCGCAGCCGTCCAGGCAGATGGCAATCGCGCAGGCCCGGGGCACCGCATAGGCGCGGCCGTTTGCCACAACGGGGGAGTGAATGGTCATATGTCGAAGTCCTTTATCTTTCAGGCTTGTCTCTTCAGGCCGCCAGTTTGGCGCGTTCTTCCAGCGCCGCGGCGGGCGGCGCCGCGCTGGCGACGCCCATTTCGGCCAGCGTTTCCTTGGCGGCAGCCGCAACCCGCCGCATCACATGCTCATCCATCTGGCCGATGCAGCCGATGCGGAAACTGTCCACAACCGTCAGCTTGCCCGGGTAGAGGATAAAGCCCTTTTCCTTCATCAGACCGTAAAAGCGGCTGAACACAAAGCTCTCATCCGCCGGGCAGAAGAAGGTGACGATGATGGGGCTGAGCCAGCGGCTTTCCAGCAGGGTTTCAAACCCCAATTCCCGCATGCCGGCCACCATCACATCGCGGTTCCTGGCATAGCGCGCGCCGCGCCCCGCCACGCCGCCCTCGGCCTCATGCGCCTTCAGCGCCTCCAGGAAAGAGGCCACCACATGGGTCGGCGGCGTGAACCGCCACTGGCCCGTCTTCTCCATCGCCGCCCATTGCGCATGCACATCCAGGGAAAGCGAATGGCTGTTGCCCCTGGCCGCCTCCAGCTCCGCCTTGCGGGCAAGCACAAAGCCAAAGCCCGGCACCCCTTCGATGCATTTGTTGGCCGAAGACACCATCGCCTCAAAGCGGATCTGCGCGGGCTGCAGCTCAATGGCGCCAAAGGCCGACATCGAGTCGATCAGCAGCTTGCGGCCCGCCGCATAAACCGCCTCGGAAATCTCCGCCACCGGGTTCAGGATGCCCGAGGAGGTCTCGCAATGGATCGCCACCACATGGGTGATCGCCGGATCCTCCGCCAGGATCCGCGCCACCTCCTCCCCGCGCGGCGGCAGGTAGTCGCCCTTGTCCAGCACCGCGTGATCGCGGCCCAGATAGGCCAGCGTCTGCGCCGAGCGCTGCCCGTAGGCCCCGTTGGCCAGCACCAGCGCCTTGCCATCGCCGGGGATGAAGGAGCCCAGCATCGCCTC
>NZ_JBSWYB010000077.1:0-3510 GCF_056160905.1 Leisingera sp. ABD4_442
GCCACTCGATACGACCGGTGTCCAAAGGTCTTCCTCTCAGCCATAGCTCTCGCCGCTCTTGTCATCTACTGGTTATGAGTCCAGACCCTAGATTGTCTGTTTTGGGGTAGGTGACAGTTTTGCTGTTCTCTACCATTTTTTCTATTTCGTGACTTAACTCTGCGAATTTGTCATCACTCTTCAACTCCTCCAGTCCCCAAGATTTTTGAAGAAGAGCGAAAGCTATGGGGCGAGCAATGTACAGTCGGATGCAGAGATACGCCTGAATGAGGCAGGCAAAAAGGATAAGAGCTTCGCTGGAAATGGTGCTGTTCTTTCCAATTTGAAGTATTCCAAATATTTTCGCCGAGGGTTGGATTTCCAATTCATAAAATGCTGTGAAACCAATAAATGACGTAAAGAGGAAGATAGACCTTCTAATGGAGGTCATGCTTGTATCATCCATGGCTTGTGCGAAGAACATTTAGAAAATTTCCTGTAGGACAATGAGGGGATTGGGAAAGTAGGTAGGTTGAGAGCAGACAAGCATCCGCAGATGATGTCACATTCTGCGGAACAACCTCAATCTGAAAATCTTCTTGCATACACACGCATGCTGGCTTCAAGTGCTCCTTAAGAAATTCTGCCGCCAGAGCCATATTTCAAGGACTGTTCATGCGTTTTAGCAACCTCCCACGGGGCTTGCCTGGTACTCCAGATACTGCCGATCAGCCGCCACGAGCTTTGTGGAATGATCCTGTGGCGGTTGGTAACCATCCGAACTGGCAGTATTCGACGGATCGCGTCCTGCTGGGGCTGGCGGATGGTAAACCCGTTGGAGTCGATGACGACCGCCATTTGCTCACCATCGCGGGGTCGCGGGCGGGCAAGGGGCGCTCCGCGATTGTCCCAAACCTACTGTTCTACACAGGGTCAGTTTTGGTGATTGATCCCAAGGGAGAGAATGACAAACTGACTGCCGAGCGGCGCGGCAAAGGCCGTGGGGTGAAGGCTGGTGGGCTTGGCCAAGATGTCTTTGTCATCGACCCGTTCAAGGTTTCAGGCGTGGAAGATGACTATCTTGCAGGGTTCAACCCCTTGGCAGGCCTCAACCCTCATAGCGATGATTTCATCGATGAGTGCGACGCCATCGCCGACGCCTTGGTGGTTCAGGACGGGGACAGTCAAAACTCATATTTCTATGATGCCGCGCGTTTGGTGTTGCGGGGCTACATTGCGTGGGTCGCCGCTCATCCGCACATTGAGGACAAATCCCTCAATGAAGTGAAACGTTTGTTGTTTGTACCTCGCCTAGCAGGCGCTGAAGCCGAAAATGAACAAATGACTGAGGATGTTACCGATCCAAAGCTAACGTTCATGCAGCTCAATGGCTTGATGCGATGGGCACCCAACTTTGCGCATGGTATTCCGTTTGAGGCCGCATCAATGCTCCTTAGTCTTGGTGATCGCGAGTTTGGCAGCATCATGTCTACCATCCAAAACCAGATTGGCTTTATCTCTTCACCGCCCATGGCGCGGCTACTCTCCAGCAACGGTCGAACGCCTGATCTGGGCCAATGGAAGTTTGGTAAGCAATCCGTCTATCTTTGCCTTCCCGCAGGGCGGATGCACCGCCATTTTCGGATGTTTCGTCTGTTTATCAATCGGTTGATGAATGCGATTGAGGTCAACGAAGAGAAGCCAAAAGTTCGAGCCTTGATGATCTTGGATGAGATGCATGTGCTGGGGCATATGAAATCACTCGAAACCGCTGCTGGTTTGATTGCAGGTTTCGGTGTGCGTATCTGGTCGTTCTTCCAAGATTTGTCACAGCTTCAATCCATCTACGACAAACGGTGGGAAACCTTCCTTGGGAACGCGTCGATTTTTCAGAGCTTTGGTCTCAATGACATGGGGTCGTTGCGCTATGTGTCCGACCGTCTGGGATACTCGGCCATGGCGAAGCTGTCTCACAATGAGCGTAGCTTGCAACAGGCCGCCAGTGGATTTTCGGGGACATCCAAAAGCATCGAGGGAACGCCGTTGCTTTCCCCAGACGAAGTGGCCGCCGTGTTTTCACGGCAGTCTGAAAACCAACTGATTATCTACTCAGGTGTCAGCCCAATATTTCTCAAGCGGTTGCCCTTTGATGATCCATATTTTGATGAAGTGAGACCTTCTTAATGGCAGATTTGTTGCAAACCGCCCGCAACAACTGGAAACATAAACCAATCCCAACGATTGCTGTGACGCTTGGCCTACTGGTAGTCATGGTCGTTATCTTCGTGTTGGTGGGGGCTTCCACCCAAAATGGCTATGTCGGGTTGGCAGTCTCCATCCCGCTAACGATTTTCTTGTCCACTCGCATCGATAAGCTGGCGTGGTATTGGGGGATCGGCATCGGTAACGCGGGCATGACGTCGCTAGAGACGCAAGCCCTTGAAGTGCTGCCATTTACCATGGTTCCGCGGGGGACACCCAAGGGCACCAAGTTGATTGAACTAACCAGTGATAAAGCCGTGTTTCAGGTCAAAGCCATCATCCAGTTTTGGAACTGGTTTTTGCCGTTAAACCTTGTTGCGGTTGCCTGCCTCAGCATTCCAGCATTGGCAACGGTTAGCTACATCACCAACGATGACGCACGAAACCTCTGGCAACAAGGCGTGCTTGAGAGGATGTTCGTCGACGCAGCACTGGGCTTCGTTTTCTTCCTTATGCTGGCCGTCATTAGCTACTTCATGACCCGCCCAAACGTACGGGTGTTGGTGAAACCTGACATCATCAAGTTCGGAAGCTATCGGTTTGACCGCCGCTATGTTGGTGGCTTGCGAGAAGGATTTAAGTCTCAAGGCGTTGAAACCAGACCGAGCTTTGTTTCTCCTAAATTCGGCTCAACAAACCTCTACATGGAGTACGGTGCTTGGGGAGAGCGCATGAAATATCTGGTCGATGCGGAGAGCGCAGTCGAAATCGTTGTATGGGCCAACGAGATCATTGATCGCGTTGGCAAGGCCGATGCGGTTGCCCCCACAGCCAGTGAAGGTGTCAAAACAGAAATGCTCTAGCTCGGCTCAGGCCCTTTCGTCTGGCTACGCGCAATCTCATGACCTTTCACCCGATTGAAGGTCTCAATCAGATCCTCTTTCGAGCCGAACGGGTTATCGACTGCGCCAAGCTCTGTTTCTTGCGAGGCAGCAACACTTGTAACGGGCTGTTCGCCGCGTTCCTCGTGGAACTGGTTGATTTGAGGATCGTTGGTCTTTTGAAAATGCGTAGCCCCGTCATCCTGCATCATCTCGTCGAAGGTGTTTTCCTGTGACTGGGGTTCTTCTGAATTCTGAATGGCCGTAAACTCTTCATCGGTCACGGGAACTTCGCCACGCTCGATACTCTCGTTATCCTGCTGCTCATTACCCGTCAGTGAAGTGAACACCGTGTCTCTAGGGTCAGGACCCATTGATTTTCACTTGGCGGCGTGATTCACGGTTCGAAAACCGAGCGGTGAACATGTCTGATCTTTTCTGGCTGACA
>NZ_JBSWYB010000078.1:0-3417 GCF_056160905.1 Leisingera sp. ABD4_442
TTGCTTCCTCACATTGCAGCTTTGAAAAGCTGGGTGAGGTTCTGTTCGTTGAGTTTGATGGGGTTTCCGCCGCATGAGGGGTCTGTTGCGGCGTCCTTGACCAGTTCGGGGACGGCAGCCTCAGTGACACCCAGCTCCGAGAGACCGCGTGGGATGCCCAAGGAGTCGTTCAGCTCCTGGACGAAGCTGCGGAAGCCGTCAAAGCCGCCCGCAATCCCCAGGTAAGCCGCCGCCATGGTGAAACGGTCCGCAATCGCCGGCGCGTTGAACTCAAGAACGGCGGGCATGCAGACCGCGTTGGTGGTACCGTGGTGGGTGTTGAAATGGGCGCCGATGGGATGGCTCATCGCGTGGATTGCGCCGAGGCCTTTCTGGAAGGCGGTGGCGCCCATTGCCGCCGCCGACATCATCTGGGCGCGGGCCTCGATGTCCGTCCCATCCGCATAGGCGCGCGGCAGGTAGTGTTTGACCAGCCGCATGCCCTCCAGTGCGATGCCCTGGGACATCGGGTGGTAATGGGGTGAGGAAAACGCCTCGACACAATGGGCAAAGGCGTCCAGCCCGGTGCCTGCGGTGATGAACTTGGGCATGCCGACGGTCAGTTCGGGATCGCAGATCACCACGGCGGGCAGCACCTTGGGGTGGAAGATGATCTTCTTCTGGTGGGTGACGCTATCGGTGATCACGCTGGCGCGGCCGACTTCGGAGCCGGTTCCGGCAGTGGTCGGCACCGCGATGATCGGCGCGATGGCATCGGCATCGGCGCGGGTCCACCAGTCGCCGATGTCCTCAAAATCCCACACGGGGCGGGTCTGTCCCGCCATGAAGGCCACCATCTTGCCCAGATCCAGGCCGGAGCCGCCGCCAAAGGCGATCACCCCGTCATGGCCGCCCGCGTTATAGGCGGCAACGCCGGCCTCCAGGTTCTTTTCATTCGGATTGGGGTCGACCTCGGAGAACATCGCCCGGCCCAGGCCCGCGGCCTCCATGATATCCAGGGCCGATTGGGTGACCGGCAGGTCGGCCAGACCCTTGTCGGTGACCAGCAGCGGCTTCTTGATGCCGGCGGAAGCACAGGCGTCCGCCAGTTCCTTGATCCGGCCAGCGCCGAACTTGATTGCGGTCGGGTAGGACCAGTTTCCAACGAGAGACATATCGTGTTCCTTTGATGCTAAGGCCCGCCCCGGGGAGGAGACGCCGGGGCGGGCGAATCCGTCCGTCAGCCGGTGACCTTTTTCAGGTGATAGGACTTCGGACGGGTCAGATTGTGATAGCCGATGACCGAGAGGCCGCCGCCGCGCCCCGTATCCTTGCAGCCGGTCCAGCACAGGCCGGGATCCAGGTAATCGGCGCGGTTCATGAAGACGGTGCCGGTCTCGATCCGGTCCCCCACGGCTTGCGCCCGCTCCACGTCCGCAGTCCAGAGCGAAGCGGTGAGGCCGAAGTCGCTGTCGTTCATCAGCTGGATGGCTTCAGCGTCGGAGGACACCTTCATGATGCCCACCACCGGACCAAAGCTTTCCTCGCGCATCACTCGCATATCGTGGGTCACATTGGTCAGGATCTGCGGCGTCAGGTAAGCGCCGCCGTCATCCTCGGCGAAGGGTTCGATATGGGCCACCGCGCCCGCCTCAACGGCCTCGGCAATCTGGCCGCGTACCTCTTCGGCAAAGCGCACATTGGCCATCGGGCCGATGGTGGTCGCTTCATCCAGCGGGTTGCCCAGCTTGTAGCCCTTCACAATGGCAATGGCCTTCTCCAGGAAGGCATCATAGAGGCTTTCATGCACATAGATCCGCTCGATGCCGCAGCAGCACTGGCCGGAGTTGAACATGGCGCCGTCGATCAGCGTGTCCACCGCCGCATCCAGGTCGGCGTCTTCCATCACATAGCCCGGATCCTTGCCGCCCAGCTCGGTGCCGACGCCGGTGAAAGTGCCCGCCGCGGCGCGTTCCATCGCCTGGCCGCCGCCGACCGAGCCGGTGAAGTTCACGAAGTTGAACGCACGTGCCGCAATCAGCTCCGAGGTGGTGCCATGGTCCAGAAACACATTCTGGAACACATCCTGAGGCACGCCCGCGGAATGGAATGCCTGCGCCATCCGCTCGCCCGCCAAGAGCGTCTGGGTGGCGTGTTTCAGCACCACCGCATTGCCAGCAATCAGCGCAGGCGCCACGGTGTTGACCGCGGTCATATAGGGGTAGTTCCAGGGCGCCACCACAAACACCACCCCATGCGGCAGGCGCTTGATATAGCGTTTAAAGGTCCCGTCCTCGCCCACCTCGATATCCGCCAGCGCCTCTTCGGCGATCTTGGCCATATGGCTGGCACGCTCATTGAAGCCGCCGAACTCGCCGCCATAGCGCACCGGCCGGCCCATCATCCGCGCCAGCTCCGGCACGATCTCATCATTCATCGCGCCAACAGCAGCCACACCCGCCATCACCAGCTCGATGCGCTCCTGCAGCGGCCGCGCCGCCCAAGCCGCTTGCGCCGCCCGCGCCCGCTCCGCTGCCGCAAAGGCGTCCTCGCGCGAGAGCACCTCGCGCTCCGCAAAGACCGATCCGTCAACCGGCGAGATGCATTTCAATACCTGGCCCATTGCCATTCACTCCATTCAGGAAGGGCATCGCCCTCTTCCTCTTGCCAGAAATATCCCGGGGTCCGGGGCAGCGCCCCGGCGTGTCCGGCTCACGCCCGCTCGAACCCGCGCGCAATCTCGTAGTCTGTGACCACCCGGTCGAAATCCTCGATCTCCACTTCCGCCGCGCGGACGTAGTGGTCCACCACCTCATCGCCCATCGCCTTGCGCAGCATGCCCGAGCCCTTCAGCGCCGCCGCCGCATCGCGCAATGTGCCGGGGATCATGCCGCTGTCGCCCTGGTAGACATCGCCCTTGGCGGGGGGCTGCAGCTCCAGCCCTTCCTCGATGCCCGCAATGCCCGCCGCCAGCATGCCCGCCATCGCCAGATAGGGGTTCATGTCAGAGCCCGGGATCCGGCACTCCACCCGGATCGCCTTGGTTCCATCCCCGCACAAGCGGTAGCCCGCAGTGCGGTTGTCCACCGACCAGATGATGCGTGTGGGCGCAAAGGTGCCCTTCATGAAGCGTTTGTAGCTGTTGATATAAGGCGCCATGAAGGCGGTGTAGTCGGGCGCGTATTTCAGCAATCCGGCCATGTAATTCTTCATCAGGGCGGACATGCCCAGCTCGTCCGTTTCGTCAAAGAACGCAGGCTTGCCGTCCTGCCACAGCGACTGGTGCACATGGGAGGAGGAGCCGACCTTTTCGTGGCTCCACTTCGGCAGGAAGGTCACCGCATGGCCCTGTTGCTCCGCAATCTCCTTGACGCCATGTTTGGCAATGGTGTGGTACTCCGCCGTCGCCATCGCCGGGGCGTATTTGATATTGAGCTC
>NZ_JBSWYB010000079.1:0-3257 GCF_056160905.1 Leisingera sp. ABD4_442
GTGGCGCAGGCGACAACCACCAGGCCCACCGCCGCCGCGTTGGAGCTGAGGAAACCGGGCAGCCGCAGCTTGCCGCTCTCCAGCTCTTCCACCGTGGCCTTCTTGCGCGCCGCTGCAACCAGCTCCTTTCGGCGGATCGAGGCCTCGTTGAACAGCGCCGCAATCACCGTCAGCACCACGATGATAAAGGCCAGGGCCGAGATCGCGGGGGTGATGCCGTAACGCACCTTCTGCGCCAGCTCGATGGTCAGCGTCGGGTATTCGCCGAAGGTGAAGGTGGTGGTGTTGTAGTTCTCGAACGACGCCAGGAACGCCAGCACCGCAGCCGAAGCAATGGCAGGCCGCATGAACGGCAAGAGCACCTTGCGGAACGCCTGGGCATGGGTGGCCCCCAGGTCCAGCGCCGCTTCCGTCAGCGCGATGTCATAGCGCTGCAGGCGCGCCACCAGCACCAGCATGCAGTAGCTGGCGATGAAGGTGGACTGGCCGATGATGGTCAGGAACAGACCGTTCGACAGCCAGCTGTCCGCCCCCAGGCCCAGCATCCGGTTGATCCGGTCCCAGAACACCAGGGTCGAGATCCCCAGGACCACGCCGGGAATGAGGATCGGCGCGATGATGATGGTGTAATAGGTGGCGCGCAGCTTGGGCCAGATCTGGGTCAGCATCAGCGCGCCCGCCAGGCCCATCGCCACCGACAAGACCACCGTGCCCGCGCCGACCAGGATCGAGTTCCAGATGCCGTTGAGGATCCGCTCGTCGCGGAACAGGGCCGAGAACCACTCGAAGGTCAGGCACTCCCAGGGGGTCATCCGCGGGAAGGAGGGCGAGTTGAAGGCGGTGGCCGACATGATCACCAAGGGCCCGAGCAGATAGGCAAAGAAAATGCCCAGGTAAACCCAGAGGCTCAGGCGCATGAAAGAGAAGGACTTCATTTGCCGATATCCCCCATGTTGACCTTGAACAGGCGCATGACGGCCAGCACCAAGAGGATACAGGTGACCAGCAGCACCACCGCATAGGCCGCGCCCTGCGGCCAGTCGGAGTTGTCATTGAACTGCTGATAGATCAGCTGGGTGAACCACAGGGAGGACGGCCCGCCCAGGATCTGCGGCGCCGCCAGCGCGCCTGCCGACAGCATGAACACCATGGTGCAGCCCGAGGAGATCCCCGGCTTGGCGTAGGGAATGACCACCCGGCGGTGGATCATCGGCCAGCTGGCGCCCATGTCGCGCGCCGCCTCGATCTGGTTGCGGTCCAGGCTCTCGATCACATTGTAGATCGGGAAGATCATCAGCAGGATGTAGGCGTACCCCAGCCCCGCATAAAGCGCGATGTCATTGCGGATGAAGTCGAAGGGCGTGTCGAAGATCCCCAGGCCGACAAACATGTTATTGAGGACCCCGGTCTCACCGAAGATGATCCGCAGCGCAAACGCCCGCAGGATCTCGTTGATCCAGTAGGGGATGATCAGCATCAGCGCGAAGATGCGGATGTGATTGCCCTTGGTCTGGGCCAGGTAATAGGCGATCGGATAGCACAGGATCAGGTTGAAGATGGTGACGCAGACGGCTGCCACCAGGGTGCGGAAGAACACCTTGAGGTCGACCGCGTTATAGTCCTGGCTGCCGCCTTCCGGCCCGTAGATCAGGTATTTGTAATTCTCCAGCGTGTAGACGTCCTTGGGCCCGCCGATCTCCGGCGGCGGCAGGTTGGGACGGAACGAGAAGTCGAGCATCGACAGCTGCGGCAGGATGATGAGGCCGATGGTCCAAAAGAGGACCAGCCCCAGCATCAGGCTGCCCATGCCGGTGCCGTTGCGTTTGAAAAACTCCCTCAGGAAGCTTGGCATGGCTTGGCCTCCTTATTCCGCGGCCAGCTCACCGGCGGGAACACAGACCGCATTCTGCGTCTCGTATTCCAGGGTGATGTTCTGGCCGGTGTGGTCGTCAAACGACTGGCCCAGATTGGGGATCGAGACCTTCAGCTCCTTGCCGCCCTCGCCTTCCATGAAGATGTTGAAGACATTGCCCTCGAACTCCTCGTGGTTGACGCGCGCGGTCACGAAATGGTCGCCGGAGGCGCCCTCAGGCGCCAGCGCAAAGGCCTCGGGGCGGATGAACATCATCGCCTCGTCGCCCTCTTTCATGCGGCCCTGGTTGGCACTGGAAATCCGCGCCACCAGCTCGCCCGAACGGTTGGTGGCGATCAGCGCCTCATTGCCCATGACGCGTTTGACCTTGCCGCGGAAGACGTTGTTTTCGCCGACAAAAGAGGCGGCAAAGGCGGTCGAGGGGTCGTTGTAGATGGTCTTGCCATCGGCGATCTGGTCAATCACGCCCGCCTTCATCACCGCGATATTGTCGGACATGGTCAGCGCCTCGCCCTGGTCGTGGGTGATGTAGATGAAGGTGATGCCGACCCGCTGCTGGATCTCCCTGAGCTCTGTGCGCATGTGCTGGCGCAGCTTCAGATCGAGCGCCGACAAGGGCTCATCCAGCAAGAGCACATCGGGTTCCGCACAGAGCGCCCGCGCAATCGCCACCCGCTGGCGCTGGCCGCCCGACAGTTCCGAGGGCAGCTTGTCGCCCTGCCCCGGCAGCGCGATCATGTCCAAAAGCTCATCGGCGCGCTTCCGGCGCTCCTTGGCCGAGGCGCCCCTGATTTCCATCGAAAAAGTGATGTTCTCCCAGATCTTCATCAGCGGGAACAGCGCCAGGTTCTGGAAGATCAGTGCGGTCGGGCGCTTGTTCGGCCCGATCCCCTTCATGTCGTTGCCGCCGATCAGCACCCGGCCGTCGCTTGGCTCCAGAAAGCCCGAGACCGCGCGCAGGATGGTTGTCTTGCCGCAGCCCGAAGGCCCCAGGAAGGAGAAGAAATCCCCTCCATTGATGTTCACATTGGCATCGCGCACGGCGACAAAATCGCCAAAGCGGATCCACAGGTTTTCGAGATCAACGCCGACCCCAGCACTCATTTGGCTTCTCCCCAGGGCGCAGGTCCCCTATCCGGCGGCGCACCGCCGGCCCCGCAAGGCCTGCTTCCTGTTTTCCGTTCGTATATGATTGCGCGCCACTGCGCGGAACGGCCCCCGGAGCTGGCTCCGGGGGCCTGATGCTCAAGCCCGGCGCTTAAGCGCTCTTGAACTTGTTGACGAACTCGGTCCGCACATCCGCATACCAAGGCGCCTCGGCCGGCCAGGGGTTCAGATTGGCCAGGCTATCGCCCGGATAGGCCTCCGCAAAGTTCTTCTTGTA
>NZ_JBSWYB010000080.1:0-2957 GCF_056160905.1 Leisingera sp. ABD4_442
CCCGCCGGAGGGTTTCCGGCGGGGCAGATTTGTTCGGACCTCAACGGTCTGCGCTTCAGGCGGTGAGGCCTTCAGGCTCGGGGAGGTTGTTGGCGCGGCAGCAGGCGGTGACGGTGTTCGCGAGCAGGCAAGCGATGGTCATCGGACCGACGCCGCCCGGCACCGGGGTGATGGCGCCGGCGCGCTCAGCCGCGGAGGCGAAGTCGACGTCGCCGACCAGCACGTTCTTGCCGTCGCGCTCGATGCGGTTGATGCCCACGTCGATGACGGTGGCGCCTTCCTTGATCCAGTCGCCCGGCACCATTTCCGGGCGGCCCACCGCAGCAACCACGATGTCGGCGCGGCGCACCACATCCGGAAGGTCCTTGGTGCGCGAATGCGCGATGGTCACGGTGCAGCTGTCGCCCAGCAGAAGCTGCGCCATCGGCTTGCCGACGATGTTGGAGCGGCCGATCACAACCGCATCCATGCCCGAGAGGCTGCCGTGGTGGTCGCGCAGCATCATCAGGCAGCCCAGCGGCGTGCAGGGCACCATCGATTTCTGGCCGGTGCCCAGAAGGCCCACGTTGGAGATGTGGAAGCCGTCCACGTCCTTCTCCGGCGCGATCGAGTTGATCACCAGATCCTCGTCCAGGTGTTTCGGCAGCGGCAGCTGCACCAGGATGCCATGCACCGATGCGTCGTTGTTCAGCTGATCGATCAGCGCCAGCAGGTCGGCTTCCGAGGTGTCCGCCTCCAGCTTGTGCTCATAGGAGTTCATGCCGACCTCGACGGTCTGCTTGCCCTTGGAGCGCACGTAAACCTGGGACGCCGGGTCCTCGCCGACCAGAACCACCGCCAGGCCCGGGGTGATGCCGTTTTCTTCTTTCAGCCGGGCGACGTGCTCCGCCACCTGGCCGCGCACCTTGGCCGCAAAGGCCTTGCCGTCAATCAGAGTTGCTGCCATTTGATCTCTTCCTTTTTGCCGCAGGCCGGAAGCCTGCCTATTCCTCACGAATAACCCGCGCCTCGCGGGCGATCGACCAGTCCACCAGCTGCCGCCACAGGCCTTCGATCAGATCGGGGTCCAGCCCCTCCCCTTGCGCGGCGGCGCGGGCATTCATGACCACTTCCTCAACCCGGCTAGGGATCCGCGCCGGCCAGCCATTGAGCTGCTTCAGTTCGGTGGCCCGGTCGATATAGCCGGCGCGGACGGCCAGCAGGGCGATCAGGTCCCGGTCGAGCCGGTCAATCTGGGCCCGCACCTCTGCCATCGACTGGCAGTCCTGCGGCGGTGTTTCTGTGCTCATGTCTTAAAACTCTTGCGGCCCGGGGTGCTCCCCCGGGCCGCAAAAAGCGCATTTTGCGTCTTAGAACAAGCCTTCGATCTGGCCGTCCTCGTTCAGGCGGATGGTTTCCGCCGCCGGTTTGCGCGGCAGGCCCGGCATGGTCATGATCTCGCCGCAGACCGCAACGATGAAGCCGGCGCCCGCAGACAGGCGGACCTCACGCACCGGAACCGAATGGCCGGTCGGCGCGCCGCGCAGGGACGGGTCGGTCGAGAAGGAGTACTGGGTCTTCGCCATGCAGACCGGCAGGTTGCCGTAACCCGCGTCTTCCCATTCCTTCAGCTGGTTGCGGATCTTGTTGTCCGCCAGCACCTCGTCGGCGCGGTAGATGCGCTTGGCGATGGTTTCGATCTTTTCGAACAGCGGCATGTCGTCCGGGTAGATCGGCGCAAAGTTGGCCTGGCCCGCATCGACGACCTCAACCACTTTCTCGGCCAGCGGCGCGGAGCCTTCTGAGCCCAGCTCCCAGTGGCGCGACAGAACTGCCTCAACGCCGTGGTTGGCGCAATAGGCTTTGACCGCGTCCACTTCCGCATCGGTGTCGGTCACGAAGTGGTTGATCGCAACCACAACCGGCACGCCGAAGGATTTGACGTTCTCGATGTGGCGGCCGAGGTTGGCGCAGCCGGAGTTCACCGCCTCGACGTTCTCGGCACCAAGGTCTGCCTTGGCCACGCCGCCGTTCATCTTCATCGCGCGCACGGTGGCCACCAGCACCACTGCGGAGGGTGCGATGCCTGCCTTGCGGCATTTGATGTTCATGAACTTCTCGGCGCCGAGGTCAGCGCCGAAGCCGGCTTCGGTCACGACATAGTCGGCCACTTTCAGCGCGGTCTTGGTGGCGATCACCGAGTTACAGCCGTGTGCGATGTTGGCGAACGGGCCGCCGTGCACGAAGGCCGGGTTGTTTTCCAGGGTCTGCACCAGGTTCGGCTGCATCGCGTCTTTCAGCAGAACGGTCATTGCGCCCTCTGCCTTGATGTCGCGGCAGTAGACCGGGGTCTTGTCGCGGCGGTAGGCCACGATGATGTCGCCCAGGCGCTTTTCCAGGTCCTTGAGGTCGTTCGCCAGGCACAGGATCGCCATCACTTCGGAGGCCACGGTGATGTCAAAGCCGGCTTCGCGCGGGAAGCCGTTGGACACACCGCCCAGGGACGCGGTGATGGTGCGCAGGGCGCGGTCGTTCATGTCGACCACACGGCGCCAGGCGACGCGGCGGGTGTCGATGTCGCACTCATTGCCCCAGTAGATGTGGTTGTCGATCATTGCCGACAGCAGCGAATGGGCCGAGGTGATCGCATGGAAGTCGCCGGTGAAGTGGAGGTTCATCTCCTCCATCGGCACCACTTGCGCGTAACCGCCGCCTGCAGCGCCGCCCTTCATGCCGAAGTTCGGCCCCAGGCTCGCTTCGCGGATACAGATCATCGCGTTCTTGCCGATCCGGTTCAGACCGTCGCCCAGGCCCACGGTGGTGGTGGTCTTGCCTTCGCCAGCGGGCGTCGGGTTGATCGCGGTCACCAGGATCAGCTTGCCGTCTTCCTTGTCCTGAACGGAGTTGATGAAGCTCTGCGACACCTTCGCCTTGTCATGGCCGTAGGGCAGCAGATCGTCGTTCGAAATCCCGATCTT
>NZ_JBSWYB010000081.1:0-1904 GCF_056160905.1 Leisingera sp. ABD4_442
CCGTAAGCCAGAAGAGATCAGACATGCTCACCGCTCGTTTTTCGAACCGTGAATCACGCTGACAGAAGGAAATCAATAGGTCCTGAGCCTAAGGAAACTTGGATGAACCCGGAGATGTCGCAACCAGGTTAGAGCCCACATGCAATTCTAAAATGTCACCCATGAGCAATTCAGAAGTGTCACTCTTGCCTGCAATGATAACAGGCAGAGAGATCGGGCATGGGATGGGTGATGATGAGCGAGCGCGAGCTGAATCGTGTGGAAGTTCTGGCGCAGGTCGATGATGGTCGGCTGACGGTAGACAACGCGGCGAACCTGTTGGATCTGACGCGGCGCCAGGTTTTCAGGCTGCTGAAGCGATATCGATTGGATGGTGCGGCGGCGGTCCGGCACAAAGCGCGTGGCAAGCCGCCGAACAACCGGATTCACAAGGCGAAGCGCGACTATGCCTTGGCGTTGATAAAAGAAAACTATGTGGATTTCGGGCCGACGCTGGCCGCGGAAAAGCTGGAGGAACATCACGGGTTCAAGGTGTCCCGTGAGACGCTGCGCAAATGGATGATTGAAGACGGCATCTGGCTGTCTGAGCTACTCCCCAATCGTTGGACAGGTTTTGGCGTAATTTAAGCTACTCTCTGCTCCTGCTGATCGGGTTGGGTTTCTTCATTTCGCAGCCAATAGACCACGGCTGGCGGTCTGCCGCCAAGTGCGGAATGGGGGCGTTTGCGGTTGTAGAAGTCGATCCATTTTCCGACGCCCGCCTTTGCCTCTGATCCAGTCTCCCAGGCGTGCAGGTAGACGCATTCGTATTTCAGGCTCCGCCAGAGCCGCTCGACGAAGATGTTATCGAGGAACCGGCCCTTGCCATCCATCGAGATGCGCACGCCGGAGCGGCGCAGACGATCTGTCCAGGCAAAGGACGTGAATTGGCTCCCCTGGTCGGTGTTCATGATCTCTGGCGGGCCGAAGCGGTGGATGGCCTCATTCAGAGCCTCGACACAGAAGTCGGCTTCCAGGGTGTTCGAGATGCGCCAGGCCAGAACCTTGCGGGTATGCCAGTCCATGATCGCCACCAGGTAGAGGAACCCGCGCCGCATGGGCAGGTAGGTGATGTCCGAGCACCAGACCTGGTTCGGACGGTCGACTCGCAACCCTCGCAACAAGTAGGGATACGTCTTGTGGCCCTTCGCCGCCTTGCTGGTGTTGGGCTTCTGGTAGATCGGCATGAGCCCCATAAGGCGCATCAGCCGCCGGATACGCTTCTCGTTCACAACGTGGCCGTCGTTGCGCAGGTGCCAGGTCATCTGACGGACACCGAAGAACGGTGTTTCCAGAAACTGCTCGTCGATCTGCCGCATCAGCATCAGGTTCATCGCGGTCTCACCCCTGGGCGTGTAGTAAAACGCTGACCGCGAGATCGACAACAGCTTGCACTGTTTGCCAATCGACAGGTTGATATTGGCAGGCTCGACCATCTTGCGCCTCACTTGCCAGTCCACGGCTTGAGCTTTCGTGACAAAAAAATCGTTGGCTACGGCCAGCTCCCCGATCTTTGCGTGCAGTTCTTTAACCTGCTCCTCGTTGATCTCTGGGGGCTTCTTTCTGCCACGCTCGAACGCGCCGGACGCGTCTTCCAGATGTGCCCGTTTCCAGCTGTGGATCATCGTTGGGTGAACGCCAAACTGGCTCGCCAGCTCAGCAACAGTCCGCTCGCCCTTCAAAGCCTCAAGCGCGACTTTCGCTTTGAACTCAGCCGAATGGTTCTTCCGTTTCGACATCTCTGATCTCCTCTTCGTCGAAGATCAGCAGACAACAAATCGTAGCTTACGTCATGTGTGGATGCCCCGGATGCAAGGGGCTTTTGAACTGCTCAGACCTGTGATCGAGTACGGTCATGTGTCAGG
>NZ_JBSWYB010000082.1:0-1884 GCF_056160905.1 Leisingera sp. ABD4_442
CCTCGGTGCGCGCCAAGGTCGCGGACCTTTGCGCCAAGTTCCCGCTGTATCCGAACCTCTAAGCCTCTCCCAGGGTTGAAAAAGAAACCGCGGCGGCCCCCAGCCGCGGCGGTTTTGCATTACCACGGCGGCTCTCCCGCGCCCCGCCGGCGCATCCCGGCTGCCCTGGCGGGCCGCCCAGCTGCCCCGGCAAGGGCCTTGGGCCCGGCAGCGCCCCTGCGGGGCGCTGCCCGCACCGCGCTGCCAGGCGCGGTGCCATGCCCAACGCTTTGCGGACGGCCGCAGGCGGGCCGCAGAAGGGGCGGGAGCGATTGCGCAAACGAGAAGGGGGGCTGCAAAACCTTGTTTTTGGCAAGGTATTGCAAACAGAGATGCAAGCCTGGTCAATCCGGTGGACCTGGCCGCCGGACCGTTGAAAAAAAACGGTCGCGAGGCGGACCCGCCCGTCCCAGTAAGACGGTGACCGTTTGCACAAAAATGCCGGAAATACATGTGCGTTTTGCAGAAATATGTGGGAAACTGTGGAGAACTCTTGTAAAGCGGCAAGCAGCCGTGCCCCATGGGGTGTGACGGGCAAACGCAAACGGATTCATTCTTGTCTGACTCACTTTCGCTTTCTCACCGTGAATTGGAACTGGTAGACGCCTTGCGCCGCCTTGGCGGGTCGGCGCGCAGCGCTGAGCTTGCCAAAATGCTGGAGGTGTCCGAGGAAACCGTGCGGCGCACGATCAAGGCTCTGGACAAGGCGGGGGCCGTGCAACGGGTGCATGGCGGTGCATTCCTGGCCGGGCCGCAGAGTGCAACCAGTTTTGCCCGCAGAATATCGGAAAACCAAAAGGAAAAGGCACGAATTGCAGCGCAGGTTGCAAAGCATGCCCGGGACGGTATGGCGCTGTTCCTGGATGTCGGTTCAACCACGGCCTTTGTCGCCGAGGAACTGCGGCAGAAATCAGGGCTGATTGTGGTCACCAATTCTGTCGGTGCGGCCCAGACATTGGTCAACCACAATGGCAACCGGGTTCATTTCCTTGGCGGCGAATTGCAGAGCAACGAGCGCGGCACCTTCGGCTTTGTGACAGAACAGCAGGTCCGGAGGTTTTCGCTGGACTTGGCCGTGCTGTCGGCTGATGCATTTTCCGCCAAGCAGGGCGTGCTCTATCACAGTGCGGCTGAGGCGCAGCTGGCCAGTGTTGCGGCTGAGTGCAGTGAGCAGGTCGCCGTGGCTATTGCGCATCCGAAGTTCGAGGAAACCGCCCCGCATTGCGGCCCCTCCCCGCGCAAGCTGGATCTTCTTTTTACGGATCATGCGCCGGGCAAGAAGCTTGCTGCCGCGCTGGCAGGGTGGGGTGTGAAAGTTGACGTGGCGGAGAAGGCCAAGGATGGTTGATCACTTTGGGCGTGCAGCCTCCGCCTGCCCGCAGGGACAGGCTGCTTGATGACGCCGGCGTCCCGGATATATTCAGCCCTTTGGGGCCGCGGCCTGCAGGGGGAGCATCCCCGGCGGCAGGGCCCGGTTCCGGCAACAGAAGCCCTGGACAGGATTTGACATGGCCATTCTCACGTTTCTTGTCAGCCTGGCGGGCGCCACGATGCTGCTGCTTTACGCGGTGCGGATGGTGCGGACGGGCATTGAGCGCAGCTATGGCGCCTCGTTCCAGCGGCTGCTGACCGGCCGGCAGAGCCATCTGCAGGCCGGGGCGATGGGGCTGTGCCTGGCGATCGTGCTGCAAAGCTCGGCCGCGGTGGCGCTGCTGACATCCGGGTTTGCCGCCAGCGGATACCTGGCCTTTCCCACCGGGCTGGCGATCGTGCTGGGCGGCGATCTCGGCTCCGCTTTGATCATCCAGATCCTGTCGTTCAAGCTCGACTGGCTGGTGCCGGTGC
>NZ_JBSWYB010000083.1:0-1795 GCF_056160905.1 Leisingera sp. ABD4_442
CGACAGATGCCCAAAGGTCTTCCTGTCAGCAATCGCGCTTGCAGCCCTCGTAATCTACTGGCTTTGAAACTCAATGAGTCCAGAGCCTAGGTGGAGTGCTGACACCAACCGGGCTTGGGACAGATGTTGCAGAAGGTAACCTTGCCTGCCAGTTAGAGCAGAAAACAGTGTCTCATTTGAAGGCGATCTGGCAGCCGTGAGTAGCTCGACGACTGCCAGATTTCTGCTGCACAGCTCAGAAGCCTTGCCAGGTATTGGCTCCTACAGCAGTACGCGCTGGCAGAGCATCTGCCTTTTCACCGAGCCAATCGTCCTGGCCGTGTGCACTTGGCTGAACCGCAGCAGGCGGAGGCGCTGTTCTGGCAATTCTGCTGCCGCCGCCAATTGTGAACCGCGCCATCAGGTCAGCCAGTTTCCCTGCATCTGTATGAAGCAGGTGCCCTGCTGCGGTAGCCTCTTCCACCATCGCGGCGTTTTTCTGGGTGACTTCGTCCAACTGGGTGACCCCGGTATTGATTTCCGCCAGTCCGGTGGCCTGCTCTGCCGCACCTGCGGCAATGCCCGAGATCAGCTTGGAGATTTCGTTGACCTGCCCGACAATGCTTGACAGTGCCTCGCCTGCTTTGCCGACGAGGCTGACGCCTTGTCCTACCTGCTTGGAGCTATCGCCGATCAGGGTCTTAATCTCGGTTGCGGCATCCGCAGACCGCTGCGCCAATCCTCTGACTTCAGACGCCACAACAGCGAAGCCCTTGCCCGCCTCGCCTGCTCTTGCAGCTTCCACGCCTGCATTCAATGCCAGCAAATTGGTTTGGAACGCGATGTCATCAATCACACTGATAATTTGAGCGATCTGGTTGGAAGATTTTTCTATCTCAGTCATTGCCGAAACAGCATCCTGAACAATGATCCCGCTGTTTTCTGCTTCCTGACGGGCGTCCGCCATTGTGCTTTCAACGCTGCGGGCACCTTCAGCCGCCGACTTCACTGAAGCGGTCATTTCTTCGAGCGCGGCAGCGGTTTCCTCAAGGGTTGCTGCCTGACTTTCCGTCCTGTTCGAGAGTTCGTCAGCAGCTTGGCTGATCTCTGCGGCGCCACTATTGATGCTGCCAGTGGCAGAGATCACGTCCTGAATTGTCTCCTTCAGAGTTGTGACCGTTGAATTGAAGCTGGCCCGCAGTTCTTCATATTCCTCGGGAAAGGCTTCCTTGATTTCACAGTTCAGGTCGCGCTGTGCCAAGCGTCCGAGATGCTGATCCAGCTTGCCAACAACTGCTCCACGGTCAGCAATTCGGCTTTCCTCAATTGAGGCTAGCGCCGCTTCTGCTTCCTGCAGAGCAGCCCGGGTGACGTCCATTGCCTGGCTGAGGTGTCCGACCTCGGTTTTGCAGTCCAGGTTTGCCGGAGTGAAATCGAATTCTTTGCGGGACAGTTTATTCAGGTCATCCTGGAGAGATCCGAATTGCCTTGTAAAGGTAAGAATAAGACGGATCCCGATACCCGCACTGATGGTCAGCGACAGGAGTACGCAGGATACTGCAACGATGAGAGAAGACCAAGCGCTGCTGGCCTCTTCCTTCGCGAGAAGAACCATTTCTTCCGCTGTCAAGTTTTCCAAGGAGCGAAGATGGGTGAGCCATTCAGTCGCTTTCCCGAACCACTCCTGTGCCGAAATGTCTGGGAGATTCCCTCCGGGTCCCGCTTCTAGGCTCTGGACTCATTGAGTTTCAAAGCCAGTAGATTACGAGGGCTGCAAGCGCGATTGCTGACAGGAAGACCTTTGGGCATCTGTCGT
>NZ_JBSWYB010000084.1:0-1734 GCF_056160905.1 Leisingera sp. ABD4_442
CCGTTCTCATCCTCCACCGTCTGCGCTAGGAGGGAGTTGGCCCTCGCAAGGGCCTCCTCGTAGTGAGTGTTGATGACGTCCAGCAGCCAAAGCTCACTATCGTCTTGAAACTCGAAGTACACATCCTTCATTCGATGATCTCCACTTCTCCGAATGGACCGTCACGGTCGAGATAGTCGCTGACGCGCACCGGCTCGAAATCAGGCCCATAGATCTTCCCACGCTCAATCCAGTAGCCAGGCTTGACCCAGATCGCTCGTGTAAAGTCTTTGCCACCCCATTTAACCTTGGTTTTCTCCCATTCGAGGTCATCCATGAGATGCTTGGTTTGGTTCATGTTTGCATTGAGGTTCTTACGAACGAACTCAACCACGTCCGCTTCGGGCAGAACAACAAGGCCGGAGTCGTTGAGCAGTTCCTCAAGCTGGTCGACGATGGTCTGGCGGCTAGCCTGCTGAAGCCGCTTCATAATCGGCGTCTGATGATCAGCGATGTTCAGGCTCTTGGCATTGAAGTCCTCAGGAATCTCCCGCTGCATCAGCGCGTTATAGAGCCTCGCCACGTTTGCAGGTTCATCCAGGAACTCATGCACTCGACCAACAAGCGATGAGAACTCATTGGCTCGAGGGCCACCCGACCGACCATCGTGATTTACGTCGATGACCAGATAGCGCCGTTCGCCTTCTTCCATCCATGTCGGCGCGTAGTTCGAAGTAAACAGGAAACAGCAGCACTGCTTGGCCCGCTCAGCCTCGAGACCTTTCCGTTCGATGAGTACGTGCGGATCGGTGATGAAAGTCTTGATAGCATTCGCCTGAGTAGATCCGGGTTTGATTTGAGTTTCCTCGCAGATCACCAGCTTGCTCGTGAGAACAGTCGAGTTGAACTGCTGAGTTAGCTTGCTGATGTTGTTCTGCGTGACCGAATTCCGGACCCCGAAAAGCTCGGTGAGGATGCGAGCGGTAGTGCTTTTGCCAGTGCCTTTACCGCGTGAGTAGAGGAACGGCGCCCATGCTGGCTTATCGCTCTCGTGCTGCAGACCCCACGCCGCCCAGTTCAGGAATGCTTCGCGGTCCTTCTGGTGCTGGAAGAACTGATCGAAGAACTCGCCAACGACGTCGAGGTCAGCGGAGTTCACCTTGAGGCTCCGATACTCTGGTTCGCTCCAGGTGTTGGCGGAAACCGTGCCCCGCTTCATGACGATACGGTTAGGGTTGCCCGGTTCGCAGATGGTGGCGCCGCTCCAAACCTGAAAGCTGCGTGCCCGGTCAGTGTGCCGCGTGTCGATGAGCAACTTGAACAGCGCCCTGATCATGCCGTTATTCAGGGGAGGGTTCGGATGCTCCTCTGCAATCAGGTTCAGGATCTTCATCTCAACGTCCACGCGGGACAGCGGTGTGCCCAGATGCTCGATGTCGTAGAACTTGTTATCGCGGCGAACGATCTGGCTGCCGTAGGCTGCGGCGAGGAACTTGACGTGCTGGATGTCTTCGGTGGTGGGTGCGGTGTGCTTGTTGATTGCCATTATTATTGTTCTCCAATCAATCATGCCGCCGACTGATGCTTCATGGCCCTTGGAGAGAGCGAACTTGGGTTGGCTTCAGGGCAATGAAATCGGCGAAAAATTCGTATGTTCTCTCCATAAGAGTGCCCTGGAAGAACTTAGGAACGAAAATGTGCGCCAAACCCCTTATTTTTATGGTCGAAACGGAGGTTGGAGAGCTACTGCGCAAA
>NZ_JBSWYB010000085.1:0-1545 GCF_056160905.1 Leisingera sp. ABD4_442
CGGGAAATTTTGTTGAAAAACTCTGACTTGATCGGGATGCATGTGGCTGATTCAATTCCGGCATTGAGCGGGAGGATCGGCGATGATGGGACTGAGGCAGGAAGCGCAATCGGCTCTGTTCTATGAGTTCTCGCTTGAAGATCATGTGCCGCAAGACCACCTGCTGCGGTCAATTGACCGGTTTGTCGATCTGACCGGTATCCGGGCTCATCTTGCAGATTTCTACAGCCATACAGGCCGCCCATCTGTTGATCCTGAACTGCTCATCCGCATGCTGTTGGTGGGTTATTGCTTCGGCATCCGGTCCGAGCGGCGGCTGTGCGAAGAAGTGCATCTGAACCTTGCCTACCGATGGTTTTGCCGTCTCGATCTGAACGACCGCGTACCGGATCATTCCACATTTTCCAAGAACCGACATGGTCGGTTCCGTGAGAGCGAGCTGCTGCGCCACCTCTTCGAGATGACCGTTGCGCGCTGCATCACTGAGGGCCTGGTCAGCGGCCAGCGGTTTGCGATTGATGCCAGCCTGATCAAGGCCGACGTCAGGAAACAGAATTCGACATGGAAGGAAGACTGGGATCCTTCCCGGATCGATCCGGAGGATGCCCCGCGTGCGGTGCGGGAGTATCTTGAGACCCTGGATGAAGCCGCCTTTGGCGCGGCATCGGAGACCGACCCGAAGCGTATCTCGCATTCAGACCCGGCGAGCCAATGGACCGCGGCGCATAAAGGACTGGCATTCTTCGCATATTCGGACAACTACCTGATCGATACAGATCACGGTGTGATTTTGGATGTCGAGGCGACCCGATCGATCCGGCAGGCCGAAGTTAGATCAACGAAGACTATGCTGAAGCGTGTTAGGGACAGGTTCGATTTGAACCCCGAGCGCCTCATCGCGGACACGGCCTACGGCTCGGGGCCGATGCTGGGTTGGCTGGTCGGCCGCAAGATCGCTCCACACATCCCGGTGATCGATAAAGCGGCGCGCCCCGATGGCACCTGGACCCGTGCCGACTTCGAATGGGATGCGGAGAACAATCAATATGTCTGTCCCGAAGGCCATGAGCTAAAGCAGTTTCGCAGGAACTACTCGGACCCGAACCGTGGCCCGACCGGTAAAGGAACAGCCCGCTACCGTGCGTTGAAAGAAGTTTGTCAGGCCTGCCCATCAAAAGCCAAGTGCTGTCCGAACGCGAATGCCCGCAAAATCACCCGGGAAGAACATGAAGATGCCCGCCAGGTTGCCCGGGAAATCGCGAAGACCGAACAGTTCGAAACGTCGATGAAGCTCCGGAAGAAAGTCGAAATGCTCTTCGCCCACCTCAAACGCATTTTGGGTCTTGGGCGCCTCCGATTACGAGGGCCATGCGGTGCGAACGATGAATTTCTCCTCGCAGCAACCGCTCAAAACCTCCGCAAACTGGCAAAGATCTTTCCTGCACAGCAGAAACCGGGAACAGCCTTATAAAATGGGCGTTCGGCCACATTTTAAAAGGCCATTTTCTGCGCCAGCAACAGGGTGTTTTTCAACAGAATCGGGAC
>NZ_JBSWYB010000086.1:0-1441 GCF_056160905.1 Leisingera sp. ABD4_442
AAGTCCGTATGTCTCCTTGTGCGGCGCCAGCATCATTAGTCTGGCGGCGTCACAGAGGAGGCGGCCAGATGAAGATCACATACGTTGGCTTGGACGTTCACAAACGCACGATAGCGATTGCATGCGCTGATGATGGGCGGGACGGGGAGGTTCGCTATTGGGGGGTTATTGAGAACGCGCCTCATGCGCTGAAGAAAGTGGTCCGCACTTTCACGGATGGCAATCGCAGAGTAGACTTTTGTTATGAGGCAGGCTGTTGCGGATATGGTATCTATCGGCAGCTAACGGCGGCGGGTTTGCCATGCAGCGTTGTGGCCCCATCCCGTATCCCGAAAGCGCCAGGTGATCGAATTAAAACGGACCGCCGGGACGCTCAGCGGCTGGCTATTTTACACCGCGCCGGAGAATTGACGCCAGTCTGGGTTCCGGACCGATCTCACGAAGCTATGCGTGATTTGGTACGGGCCCGGCTGGATGCGGCCATTCATCTAGCCCGGACCCGGCAGCAACTTTTAGCCTTTCTGCTGCGTCACGGCCGGACCTTTGAAGCTGGACGAAAACATTGGACCCATCGGCACAAGCTGTGGCTGGGAACTCAGAGCTTTGACGAACCGGCCCAGAATGACGTGTTTCGGGACTACGTTGAGGCGGTTTGGTCAGCATCTGACCGGCATGAGGCGCTGAAAAAGCGGATATCGGAGCATTTGCCTGAATGGAATCTGTCCGCGCTGGTGGAAGCCATGCGGTGTTTGCGCGGTCTGGAGTTGGTTTCAGCGGCTACGATTGTGGCGGGAGTAGGGGATATCAATCGTTTCGAAACCCCCAGGCAACTCATGAGTTACTTGGGATTGACTCCTTCAGAGCATTCCAGCGGAAGCACGATCCGCCGGGGAGGGATTACCAAAGCGGGAAACTGTGAAGTGCGCAGGATGCTGATAGAAGCCGCTTGGAGCTATCGGTATCCTGCACGTCTGTCGCAGGATAAAGCCCGGCTTCTTGAGCGCCAGCCGGCTGCCATCAGGAATATTGCCTGGGAGGCACAAAGACGGCTTTGCAAGCGGTACCGCCAGCTGACGCAGCGCGGCAAGAAGTCAACGATTGTCGTTCCCGCCATTGCGCGTGAACTCTGTGGATTCGTCTGGGCCCTCGGTCGGGAAACGCATGTAACTTGACCCTGAGCGCAGTGGGGAACGGAACAGCCGGTTAGGGTTATGCTCGAAAGCCCCCTGGGCAGGGTCTGCCGATGCCCGTTCTAAGTGAGAGATAGACCCGAGACGGAAACGAAAAATGCGGTTTGCAATCCGCGCATGGAAGGCTGATCGACCGTCGGGAAAGTTGTTTCGTTCCCCAAACTGTAATTGCCCAAATCCTACGGCAGCCGAACCGCCGCAAAAAAGCGGTGCGCATTGCCATGCGCAATTCCTTTGACAGGAGACATGGA
>NZ_JBSWYB010000087.1:0-1405 GCF_056160905.1 Leisingera sp. ABD4_442
CAAATCGTAGCTTACGTCATGTGTGGATGCCCCGGATGCAAGGGGCTTTTGAACTGCTCAGACCTGTGATCGAGTACGGTCATGTGTCAGGCCTGTTTAAGCGGCCTTTCACATGAGCCGCGGCCGGTATGGTAATGCGAAGATCGGGTCCAAATCAGTGTCGCGAGCTGAAGGGCTCTCTACGTAAGTCTGGTTTTCCCGATCTCGATCTCATCGATCTTATGGTCCTTACTGTCCTTCGTTCTCCTCACATCATGCCGACATGGCAGGCATCATGCCCGCGGAGTCGGAACTGCAAAATCCTCCTGACGCGTCATCATTGCCCAGATTGCGCGTGCAGTCTTGTTGGCCAGCGCGATTGCCACAAGCATGCGCGGCTTGCGCACAAGCATACGTGCCAGCCAAGAACCCTTGGGCACGCCATTTCTCAGGGCCCAGCGTATACGTGTCATTGCCCCTATGATGAGCAAACGTCTGATATCGCGTTGTCCCATTTTCGATGTTCGACCAAGCACCTGTCGACCGCCAGTTGATCGTTGGACAGGGACGAGGCCAAGCCAAGCCGCGAAGTCCCGGCCGCGTCGGAAACTCTCCATTGGGGGTGCGAAGGCCTTGATAGCCATGGCACTCACGGGCCCAATTCCGGGGGCCGTTTGTAGTCGCGCCGTTTCGGGATCGTCGCGTGCCTCGTCGCGCAGGCGACGTTCAATTACAGCGATCCGCTCGTTGCAAACGTGAAGGTGGTCGAGATGGACGCGGGCCAGTTCGACGACGAGAGGGGGCAGATCAACCTCAGGGTCTTCGATCCGCGCAATGAGCGACTTTATGGAGGCCAATCCCGCTGGCGCGATAACGCCATATTCCATGAGATGTCCACGGAGCGCGTTGACGATCTGACTGCGCTGCCGGACTAACAGATCGCGTGTTTTGAACACCATGGCGCGGGCCTGCTGTTCGGCGGTCTTTACGGCAACGAAGCGCATTGTCGGACGGAACGATGCTTCGACGATGGCTTCAGCATCGTTGGCGTCGTTTTTCTGTCGTTTGACGAAGGGCTTCACGTAAATTGGTGGGATTAATCGGACTTCGTGGCCGAGTGCTTCCATTATCCGCCCCCAGTGATGTGCAGAGGCGCAGGCCTCCATAGCGACCCGACAGCGAGGATGGCGCTCCATGAACAATTGGAACTGAGCGCGCGAAAGTTTCTTGCGAAACACAACCGAGCCGTCCGCAGCTGCGCCGTGCAACTGGAACACCGACTTCGCCAAATCCACCCCGATCACCGATACATTCTCCATGGATACCACTCCTACCTATTGGACCAACCTCAACAGCTTGCCACGAAGCAGGCTGTTGGGGGTGGGGCATCCACACCATCAGTGTCCGATTTTCGGGGAGTAGCTCA
>NZ_JBSWYB010000088.1:0-1320 GCF_056160905.1 Leisingera sp. ABD4_442
GCACATCCGCATACCAAGGCGCCTCGGCCGGCCAGGGGTTCAGATTGGCCAGGCTATCGCCCGGATAGGCCTCCGCAAAGTTCTTCTTGTAAGAGTCACTTGCGAATTTATCCGCCCCCAGGACCGGAGAGTTATACCCGTGGAAGTCGATCTCCTTGCCGGCGACTTCTTTGTTATAGGCATAGTCGATGAAGGCATAGACCTGATCCACATTCTTGGCGCCTGCAGGCATGACCAGTCCGTCGACCCAAGCCATCGCCCCCTCGACCGGCGCCTGATAGTGCACCGGCTCGCCAGCGGATTTCAGCGCCAGCGGCGGGCCGTCCCAGGTCTGGCCCACAACGACGCCTTCGTTCAGCAGGCCGTTTTTCTGGGTATCGGCATCGTTCCAGATCAGTTTGATCCGGGACTTGCGGGCGATGCACCAATCGGTGATCTGCCCCCAGACTTTGCGCATGGTTTCCTCATCCTCGTAGGCGGCCCAGACGGAACCCGGTTCCATCTCGCCGACACGCTCCATGTAAAGGCCCGCGCCCAGCATCATCGAATGCGCCCGGCCCATGGTCTTGCCTGCGTTCTCCTCCGACCAGACATCGCCATAAGACGGCGCATCGCCTTCGGGCAGCCATTTGTCGGTGCGGTAGGCGATGCCTTCCGTGCCCCACATATGCGGCAGCCAATGGGATCCCTTACCGCCAAAGTTCCAGGCAGTTTCACCCACTTTCAGCATCGCCGGGTTCACCGCATCTGTTTTAACCCGGGACAGGTCGAACGGTTGCAGAACCTCCAGCGGCTCCCATTGCAGCGAGCGGTTGTTGGTCGGGGTGATCAGATCGAAGCCCAGGCCTTTGGTGGCCTTCATCTTGTTGATCATTTCCTCGTTCGAACCGGTCGAGGTGTAGTTGATTTTGATCCCGGTCTCCTGCTCGAAACCGTTGACGAAGTCTTCGGACATGTAGCCGGACCACATCATGATGTCGATTTGGCCGGAGGAGGCCAAGGCGCTCTTGCTATAGAGCGGAGCGGCCAGCGCCGAGGCGCCAGCGCCTTGCAATACAGTGCGCCGGTTGAAAGTGGCTTGGTCAGTCATGTGTAGGTGCTCCCTAAGTAGACAGTTGAATTTTCCGCTAAGTCCTTACAGTAAATGCGCTCTTAGCATCGGCCGGTGGACCAGGCATTTGTTTCTGGGCCCGGTGTGTTCTTTACTCTTTCCCGGACACAGAAAATCTTTGCTTCCTCACATTGCAGCTTTGAAAAGCTGGGTGAGGTTCTGTTCGTTGAGTTTGATGGGGTTTCCGCCGCATGAGGGGTCTGTTGCGG
>NZ_JBSWYB010000089.1:0-1244 GCF_056160905.1 Leisingera sp. ABD4_442
TGACCTGCCCCCCGATGGTCCCTTGCTCATGAGGAGAGTCTGCGGGTTTGGTTTTGGTAATCGTCGGTCTCGGGCTTGGCAAGCGCGGAGCCCTCAAATAGCTCAAGCACCTGCCGCGCTTGCTTTGGCGTTCTGTTCCCCAGCGAAGAGTGCGGCCTGACGTTGTTGTAATCGTAGCGCCACAGCGCCAGCTTGCGGCGGGCATCGTCCAGGGTATCGAACAGCTCTTCATTGAGAAGCTCGTCCCGCAGGCTGCCGTTGAATGACTCGATGAATGCATTCTGCTGCGGTTTCCCGGGGTCGATGTAATGCCAATCCACACCGTTCCTGCCGGCCCATTTCAGGATTGCCCGGCTGGTGAATTCCGTGCCGTTGTCGCTGACAATGCAAGCAGGCTTTCCGTAGATCCGGACGAGCGCGTCCAGCTCCCGGGCAACGCGCTCACCTGAAATGCTGGTGTCCGCGGCCAGGCACAGGTTTTCCCGGCAGCAGTCATCGTTCACGGCCAGAATGCGGAATTTCCGCGACGCGCCGAAGCTATCCGCCAGGAAGTCCAGGGACCAGCGCTGGTTGGGCTGCGTGGCTTCGGGCATCGGCGTTCGCGAGCCCCGGGCGCGTTTGCGGCCCCGCCGCCGCTTTACCGCAAGGCCTTCTTCCCGGTAGAGGCGGTACAGTTTTTTGTGGTTCATGATCAAGCCTTTGCGCTCAAGCAGCACGCCGATCCTCCGGTAGCCGAACCGGCGGCGTTTGCCAGCGATCTCTTTCATCTCCTGGCGGATCTCGGGATGGTCGGGCGGGCGTTCGCGCCGGACCGTCTTGGGGTCGACACCGACAAGCCGGCAGGCCCTGCGCTGCGAGATGCCGTGATCCCGCATTGCATTGAGCGCTGCCTCTCGCCGCTCTTTCGGTGCCGTCAGCTTTTTCCCAGCAGGTCTTTCAAAACCACGTTGTCGAGCATCGTGTCTGCCAGCAGCCGCTTCAGCTTGGCATTCTCATCTTCCAGCGCCTTCAGCCGCGCGGCCTCCGATACCTCCATGCCGCCATACTTGGACTTCAGCTTGTAAAAGGTCGCCGGGCTCAGGCCGTGCCGGCGGCACACCTCCGCTGTCGGCATCCCGGCTTCCTGCTCTTTGATCATCCCGATGATTTGCGCCTCGGTGAAACGGCTCTTACGCATTCGTCTGCTCCTACATAGGTTGGGCAGACTCTACTTCATGGTGAGGGATTTTGCGGGGGGCAGGTCA
>NZ_JBSWYB010000090.1:0-1217 GCF_056160905.1 Leisingera sp. ABD4_442
TGGGGAGCCTGATCTGACTGGTCCGGTTTGATTGTTAGTGCATGACTGGCCTTCGGTCCATCGGGACAATGGTTTCCGGCGCAGGCGGCCGGTATCCCAAGGCGCTGTGGGGCCGCTTTGTGTTGTAGTGTCTCCTCCAGTTTTCGATGATAATCTGGGCTTCCCCCAGCGAGTAGAAGAGCTCTCGGTTCAGCAGTTCGTCCCGGAGCCGGGCATTAAAGCTCTCGACGTATCCATTCTCCCATGGGCTTCCTGGTTCGATGAAGGCTGTTTTCGCACCAACCGCCTCAATCCAGGCCCTGACGCCCTTGGCAACGAACTCCGGGCCATTGTCACTTCGGACATAGGCTGGAGGCCCCCGCAGAATGAATAGATCGGTCAGGGCGTCGATAACATCGGTCGAGTTCAGCTTCCTCTTCACCCTGATTGCCAGGCATTCCCGGCTGAACTCATCGAGGATGTTCAATGTGCGGAATGCCTTGCCGTCGTCAGTGCGGCAATGAACGAAGTCGTAGCTCCAGACGTGGTTGCGGCTCTCCGGTCTAAGACGGATGCATGATCCGTCGTTCAGCCAAAGCCGCCCCTTCTTTGGTTGCTTCCGTGGCACTTTGAGCCCCTCTCGCCGCCACAGGCGTTCGACACGGCCGTCGCCGATCTGCCATCCAGCGTCCCTAAGCAGCACTGCAACCCGGCGGTAGCCATAGCTGCCGTATTGCCTGGCCAGTTCAATCATGTCCGCCACGAGCCGGTCTTCATCTTCCCGGCTTCGCGGTTGATACCTTTGTGTTGACCGATGTTGCCCCAGCACCCGGCAGATCCGGCGTTCCGACACTTTCATCTCGCTGCGTATCAGCTCAATGCAGGCGCGCCGACGGGCGGGGCTCAGAAGTTTCCCCGGGCCGCCTCCTTCAGGATGAGCTTGTCCAAGGTCAGGTCCGAGACGGCTTTCCGCAGCCGTTCGTTCTCCTTCTGAAGCCGTTTGAGTTCTTTCAGTTGGTCGGTTCCCATCCCGCCATACTGTTTGCGCCAGCGGTAGTAAGTCTGCTCAGTGATGCGCACTTCGCGGATCGCATCCACGCGCTGCATCCCCTGGCCGACAAGCACATCAACCTGCCGCAGCTTCTGAACTATTTCCTCCGGCTTGTGCCGCTTGTTCGCCATTCTCAGTCCTCCGTTTCCTAAACATAACGGTGGGCCAATTCAGATGGGGCACTCCA
>NZ_JBSWYB010000091.1:0-1199 GCF_056160905.1 Leisingera sp. ABD4_442
TTGAACCGCGACTCTTGTCTGGGTCCAGGGTAGGTGGCTCACCTCATTTCCTCTAGCATCTTTTCCCGGAAGACCTCTGCTGGGGTCTTCCACCCGAGACATTTGCGGGGTGTGTTGTTAAGACGGCCGCAGATCACTTTCATGTCGTGATCTGAGAGCTGTCGGATGTCGCGCTTTCGCGGGAGCCATCGCCGGCCCGCCGGTTTGTGTTTTCGACGGTGCCTTTCTGCCACGGGCTTGATGGGTCGCAGAACCAAGTCTGTGTTCCGATTTCGGCTTGCAGGTGCGGCCAGCTAACGAACTCGGTGCCGTGATCGAAGGTGATCGATTTCCGCGCCAGGTGAGGCAGATCACGGATGGCCCTCATGATCTTGCCCATGACGGGCTTCGTGCGTTTGTTCGGGTTCTTCAACAAGACCGTGAAGCGGCTGGCGCGCTCAACCAGGGAAGTCACATTGGGCTGTCCAAGGCTTTGCTTGAACAGCATAAGATCAGCTTCCCAGTGCCCGAACTGGCGGCGGTGGGCCACATAATCCGGGCGGAACAGGATACTGACATCACAATGGAATTTGGACTTCTGAAGCTTGCGGGCGCGCCTTGGCCTGCGAGCTGCGCGGTGGGTTGGCAGATACCACCAGAGTTCCTGTCCCATACCTTCCTTGGAGTAGATGTAGCGGTAAATGGTTTCCTGGCAGACCCGAAGCCTGGCGCCTTCATGGATCATCCGGTTTCCGATTTGCTCCGGGGTCCACCCGTTCTTCAGACCTTCCACGACGCGCTTACGTAATTCAGGATGCCGGATCAGTTTCCGTTGTCGCGCGCGCCGGTCGGCTGCCATCAGCTGGGCCGCGGCACCGTAATAGCCATCACATTTTGGCAGGCAGGGATCGGAAAAATGGTTCCGCTTCAGTTCCCGGAATATCGTCGATCTGCAGCGGCCAAGCGCGCGCGCCATCTCGTTAACTGGAACCTTCGCATGCCTCCAGCGTTCAATCTTACGCCGCTCAGTGATACTCAGCTGGCTGTAAACAGCTCCCATTTCGATTCCTCTCGTCAGATAACATGCTGTTTTCTAACAAGTATCGCAGTTGGAGGTAGCGCGCTCCATTGTGAACTCACGCTGAAGCGCAATTTCTGATATGCCGTTCTATTCCAATCGGTTTTGGATTTCCATCAGCTCGTTTTCGAAGATCTCAGCA
>NZ_JBSWYB010000092.1:0-1168 GCF_056160905.1 Leisingera sp. ABD4_442
GCTCCGCGCTTGCCAAGCCCGAGACCGACGATTACCAAAACCAAACCCGCAGACTCTCCTCATGAGCAAGGGACCATCGGGGGGCAGGTCAAAGGCGACACACTGGCCGTGTGGAAACTGGATCGCCTTGGACGATCCACGATCCATCTTCTGACCTTACTTAGCGACCTGCGTGATCGCGGTGTGGATTTTCAGGCGATCACGCAAGGGATCGACACGACTACAGCCGTTGGCCGCATGCTCTACGGCCAGCTAGCAGTCTTTGCTGAATACGAGCGCAGCCTGATTTCGGAGCGTACCAAGGCTGGCATGGCCGCCGCCAAAGCGCGCGGTGTTCATGTGGGAAGGCCTCGGAAACTTCTGACCAAAACCAAATTGATCAAGCCTTAGTTTTCACGAAAAAGTAGCAGTGAACGGAATGCAGCGTAGCAGCGCAATTGTAGGTGCTCCACAGTAAATGCCTCCATATAGGATGGAGGTGAGGCCGACTGCCATCGGGATTCGAAATTCAAATAAGTTGAACTCGGTTTCCCTTTTTTTCCTTATCTGTACAAGCTCTCCACTTAGCCCCTCAATTGCTTTTTTGAGATCAGTTTGCTCGAACTGTGTTGGAAAATCTGTGCAGTATTGAACGTGTTTGTTAAATAGGCTTAGTTTCTCTTGAATGGTGTCGGTTCTAAGTGCCGATACTTCTATGGTTTTCTGCGCTTTTGTATTCTTTTTTCTAAAATCTTCGGCAATGTCAGGGGGTACGAATTCTTGATACTCTTTGAGAATTTTCCAGATTTCGGGAGATAGAACAGGATCGGTTGCTCCAACTATTGGCTTGCCCTCTGTATCTCTGTTCATGTTTTCTTCGCTGAAGGAACCTTCCAGAATTTTTTGATAACTTTCCTTATCCTCTTTCTTTGCAAGATCTAAAATCTGCCTGAAATTTTCATCAGCGGCTTGGGTTGCTCGTATGATTTTTGAAAAGCTATTTTGTATGTTGGAGAGGATTGAATTCGTTGTGGCATGCTCCTTTGCAACCTTGTCAAATGATTTCTGGATTTCACTCAGAGTGGCGTCGAGACTTCCTAGGCTCAGGACCTATTGATTTCCTTCTGTCAGCGTGATTCACGGTTCGAAAAACGAGCGGTGAGCATGTCTGATCTCTTCTGGCTTACGG
>NZ_JBSWYB010000093.1:0-1154 GCF_056160905.1 Leisingera sp. ABD4_442
CCTCCGGTTCCTTCTGGCTATTGGACACCGGATCCGGAACCCGGAAGGCCGGGCTGGCATTGCCGCCGGCATCCACAACCTGGGCATAAACCGACGACCTCGATGCGTCCGCATCATTGTATTCGCGCCAGACGGTCACCGTCGCTCCGTTTTCCAGCCCGGTGCCCGGATCTTTCAACGCTGCAATGCTGATGCTTTCGCCCCAATCCGGCACGATGTCAGACACCACCTGCTCGGCAGGACCCACGATAGCCGGGTTATCCGGATCCGCGGTCAGCTGCACGTCCTGGCGGTAAAAGGATCCGCGGTCCCCTGCAGTGGTATCTTCATCCGGGGTGCGCCAAATGACCCTGACAGTACCATCTGGAAGCAGCACCGCTTCCGGCTGTGTCTGCCGCCCCTCTGTCAGCCCGGTGCCCGGGTGGTTAAGCTGCACCATCTGGCCGAACATGCTTCCGTCCGCATTGTACCGCTGCAGCCAGATGCCCTGCGCATCCTGGTCTTCTGCGGAAACAAGCAGCACAAAACTGTCATCCTCCAGCATCAAAACGGTGGGATCATAAGCGTTGGTAAAAATTGGAGTTGGGCCAGACATTCTAAAATTCCCTTAAAGATTTCTTTTGAAGTCGATCAGAAACCCTAACATTACGTTAACAACAATGGGTTGCGTGCCGATCCGGCCTCGCATATGGCTGCCTTTGAGGCCGAAGAAGTGGGCATGAACTTTGACACCACCGGAGAGTTTGTCGATATCCTGGACGCCCTTGGCCTCGTGCAGTCCGAAGTTGTCACTGCCGCGACGGTTGTCATCTGGCTAAATGTCATGGCTACGACAGGATACCCAACCGTCGCCAGATGGAACCACCCGGAAAGGTATGCCTTTGCAGAAACGGCAATTGCCGAAGTGGAAAGGAAGGCAAAAGCGACCTCGACCAGTTCTTCCACGTTAGGGGCAATCCCTTCCTGCTTTATGTCCCGCACACAAGACTTTGCAAAGTCGGCTTCTTGCGCCAAGCGGACTTGGGATGGGGCGCAGGCTGCAGCTGCGGCGAACGGCAGCTCCGTCCCGATTCTGTTGAAAAACACCCTGTTGCTGGCGCAGAAAATGGCCTTTTAAAATGTGGCCGAACGCCCATTTTATAAGGCTGTTCCCG
>NZ_JBSWYB010000094.1:0-1114 GCF_056160905.1 Leisingera sp. ABD4_442
TGTGAACTCACGGCGAAGTGCAGTTTCTGATATCCTGTTTTATTCCAATCGGTTCTGAATTTCCATCAGGTTGGTTTCGAAGACCTCGGCTGGTGTCCGATAGCCGAGGCATTTGCGCGGCGTGGAATTGAGGCGGTGGCAAATCGACCTTAAATTTCGATTTGTCAGCGCCGTCGGTTCGGTCGAGCGGGGCAGGTATTTTCTCAGCCTGTTGTTGGTGTTTTCAACTGTGCCTTTCTGCCAGGGAGCCTGGGGGTCACAAAACCAGCTGTCGGCTCCGATACCATCCTTCAGGCGCTGCCAAGCTGAGAACTCGGTGCCGCGGTCGAAAGTGATCGACTGGCGCGCATCCGCTGGCAGGGGAGCCAGACCGATGATCAGCGCCTCCATGATCGGCTTCGATTGCCGGTCCTCGTTGCGCATCACGACAGCATACCGGCTCACGCGCTCGACGAGCGATGTCACGTTCACCTTTCCATGTTCTTTGCGGAACATCATCAGATCGCATTCCCAGTGCCCGAACTCTGCGCGCTCTGAGATGCGGTCAGGCCTATGTGACAAGCTCTGGCTGTCAAAGATCCGGGTGCGGTTGTGCCTGCGGTGCCCGCGCGGTCTGCGGCGTCTGCGATGTTCGGGGAGATGGCGGTAAAACTGCTCTTCACGGCCATCCTTGGAATAGGCGAAACGGTAGATCGTCTCGTGGCTCACGCGGATCGGATGGCGCTCCAGGCGCATCCGGCCTGCGATCTGTTCGGGGGACCAGCCGGCCTTGAGCCGGTCCTCAATGGCAACCTTGAGTTCCGGGAAAACAATCATCTTTCGGTGAATGGCACGGCGGCGCTCATACATGTCTTGCGCGGCTACGGCGTGGTAACCATCCAGTTCGGGAAGTTCAGAATCTGTGTGCCGGTTCCGTTTAATGTCTCGGTAGATTGTCGAAGCATCACGGCACAAACGATCCGCAATCTCTGCAATCGGCATTTTGGCTTCAAGCCACTTGGCAATCCTCCGGCGTTCATCCAGACTCAGGTGAGAGTAGTGGCGTCCCATTCAACATCCTCCGTGCAAGCTTCTGTATTCGTACAGAATTTGCACTTCGTTTGTGAATCCACCC
>NZ_JBSWYB010000095.1:0-1106 GCF_056160905.1 Leisingera sp. ABD4_442
CCTTCCACGCTGACCGGCAGATCCATGCCGTGTTCTTTCAAGAGCGCATGGCGGCGGGCGGTCTTCAGGTCTTCGGCCACCATCTCGGCGCACATTTCCTGGGTGGTGATTTCCGGCACCCAGCCCAGTTTCTCCTTGGCTTTTGCCGGATCGCCCAGGAGCGTCTCCACCTCGGCGGGGCGGAAATAGCGCGGGTCGATGCGCATGATCACGTCGCCGGCTTTGAGCGCCGGCGCCATATCGCCCTCGACCATCGCCACGGTGGCAATCTCGTCAACACCGCTGCCGGAGAACTCCAGGTGGATGCCCAGCTCAGCTGCCGACCACTGGATGAACTGGCGCACGGAGAACTGCTTGCCGGTGGCAATCACGAAATCCTCGGCCGCCTGCTGCTGCAGCATCATCCACTGCATCCGCACATAGTCCTTGGCATGGCCCCAGTCGCGCAGCGCGTCGATGTTGCCCATGTAGAGGCAGGGCTCCAGGCCTTGCGCGATATTGGCCAGGCCGCGGGTGATCTTGCGGGTCACAAAGGTCTCGCCGCGGCGCGGGCTCTCGTGGTTGAACAGGATGCCGTTGCAGGCATACATGCCATAGGCCTCGCGGTAATTGACGGTGATCCAGTAGGAATAAAGCTTGGCCACCGCATAAGGGCTGCGCGGGTAGAACGGCGTGGTCTCGCGCTGCGGGGTTTCCTGCACCAGGCCGTAAAGTTCGGAGGTCGAGGCCTGGTAGAAGCGGGTTGTCTTCTCCAGGCCGAGGAAGCGGATCGCCTCCAACAGGCGCAGGGTGCCCATGGCATCCACGTCGGCGGTGTATTCCGGGCTTTCAAAGGAGACCGCCACATGCGACTGGGCGCCCAGGTTATAGACCTCGTCGGGCCGCACTTCCTGGATGATCCGGGTCAGGTTGGAGCTGTCGCTCAGATCGCCGTAATGCAGTTTCAGCCGGGCATGGTCCACATGCGGGTCCTGGTAGATATGGTCGACCCGCTGGGTGTTGAACGACGACGCCCGGCGCTTGATGCCATGCACCTCATAGCCCTTTTCCAGAAGAAACTCCGCAAGATAGGAGCCGTCCTGGCCCGTGATGCCGGTGATAAGAGC
>NZ_JBSWYB010000096.1:0-1002 GCF_056160905.1 Leisingera sp. ABD4_442
TGGTGCCCGGGGGCAGTCCTAAGGGCGGTGTTGACCGGGTTCTAGGCCCGTTACAGGCACCGCCGTGGCCATATGCATCAGCAAAATAAGGGCTATCAGCCCCGCGCGGTTACGGTCAACAGGCACATTTTGTTCTACGGTTTGTTCTACGGCTCCGTGAGGCCCGGGCGTCCACCTAGCCGAGCATCCGTGTCGGATCTCGGCTGCAAGGCTGCCTGGAGGGGTTTACCGTGAAGGGCTGTTTCCGGCTCTACGTGTGACTCGCAGAAGGCCGGAATGGCTTGGCGGGTGTTACCCTAGTCGAGAACCCCTTTCGGCGCTGTACGAGTCCCCCAGTGTTTCGGAACGGCCATTTTCTACCGGGGCATGGAGGGGGCGAGTGCCACCCCACCCCACTAGGGATAGCGTATACGGCCCCGCCCCGAGATTAGGCTGCGGAGGTCGTCAACCTGCGACAGGCTCCAGCATCCCGATAGGCCTGCACGGGGTGTTTAGCCGGTCTTGACGGTTTCCGGATCTGCAGTGGGTGGCTTGAAGAAATACGGTGGGGAAGATCTCTTTCCGCAATCAATCCAATGCGGCCAGAAGCTCTGCACTGGGTCAGATACCGACTAATTCAGAGGGCGTCCGCAAAGGTACACTAGACGTCTCTAAAGGCATGCGGATTAAGCTGGAAAGGCGAAGATTCTCCGAATTTTGCTGGAAAACCTGCAGGTATCCGCATTCTGCAAGATGGTCAGTGTACCTTTGCGGACGCTTGCTTGCACTGCCGCGCAACTAGGCAAAAGGGCCGTTAGGTTGCCGCTAATAGGATCGCCTGGGAGACCAGGCGGCAAGACCACGGAAGCGTGGCTGCACTCCTAGGGGCCACGGCACCAGATCAGACTGCAGGAGTTGAACCCGCTAAGTCCTATTAGTATGGGGAAGGGCGGCCCCCCAGGGCCGCACCTGACCCCTCACACATAGGGTCAGGAATTGCTCCAGCCGAGGGTAAATCCGTGG
>NZ_JBSWYB010000097.1:0-847 GCF_056160905.1 Leisingera sp. ABD4_442
TAGGGTCAGGACCCATTGATTTTCACTTGGCGGCGTGATTCACGGTTCGAAAACCGAGCGGTGAACATGTCTGATCTTTTCTGGCTGACAGATGCGCAGATGGCGCGTCTTGATCCCTTTTTCCCGAAATCACACGGCAAACCTCGCGTTGATGATCGGCGTGTGCTGAGTGGGATTATCTTCATCAATCGCAATGGCTTGCGCTGGCGGGATGCGCCGAAGGAATACGGCCCGCACAAGACCTTGTACAACCGTTGGAAGCGATGGAGCGACAAAGGCATTTTTGCCCGGATGATGGCCGGTCTGGCTGCTGATCATGGCGAAGATAAGACCGTGATGATCGACGCAACTTACCTGAAAGCGCACCGAACAGCCTCCAGTCTCGGGGTCAAAAAGGGGGGCGCGGACGGCTGATCGGGCGCACCAAGGGTGGAATGAACACCAAGCTGCACGCGATCTGTGACAGCCAGGGACGACCGCTGGACCTGTTCGTGACCGCTGGGCAGGTCAGCGATTACACCGGAGCAAAGGCCCTGCTGAGCGGCCTGCCTGATGTCGAATGGCTTCTGGGAGATCGCGGATATGATGCCGATTGGTTCAGAGAAGCTTTGAAAGACAAAGGGATACGTCCGTGCATTCCCGGTCGGAAGCAGCGTAAGAAACCCGTCCGGTACGACAAACGCAGATACAGACGCCGCAGTCGGATTGAAATCATGTTCGGCAGGCTCAAAGACTGGCGGCGTGTTGCAACGCGATACGACAGATGCCCAAAGGTCTTCCTGTCAGCAATCGCGCTTGCAGCCCTCGTAATCTACTGGCTTTGAAACTCAATGAGTCCAGAGCCTAG
>NZ_JBSWYB010000098.1:0-837 GCF_056160905.1 Leisingera sp. ABD4_442
TAGGCTCAGGACCTATTGATTTCCTTCTGTCAGCGTGATTCACGGTTCGAAAAACGAGCGGTGAGCATGTCTGATCTCTTCTGGCTTACGGACGCGCAGATGGCGCGCTTAGAGCCCTATTTCCCGAAATCCCACGGCAAGCCGCGTGTCGATGACCGTCGCGTGTTGAGTGGGATTATCTTCATCAATCGTAATGGGTTGCGATGGCGCGACGCTCCTGCTGAATACGGCCCCCACAAGACGTTGTATAATCGGTGGAAGCGGTGGAGCGACAAAGGCATCTTCGCACAGATGATGGCTGGATTGGCTGCCGGGCATGGCGAAGAGAAGACCGTGATGATCGACGCGACCTACCTCAAGGCGCACCGGACAGCGACCAGCATGGGCGTGAAAAAGGGGGGCGCGGTCGCCTGATTGGCCGGACTAAGGGTGGCATGAACACGAAGCTGCACGCGATCTGCGACAGCCATGGCCGACCACTCAGCTTGTTCGTCACTGCCGGGCAGGTCAGCGACTACATAGGCGCGCGGGCTCTGCTCAGCACCCTTCCGGATGTCGAGTGGCTTCTCGGGGACCGCGGCTACGACGCTGACTGGTTCAGAGAGGCGTTGAAAGACAAAGGGATACGCGCCTGTATCCCTGGCCGGAAGCAGCGCAAGATAACCGTGCGATATGACAAGCGGCGCTACAAACGCCGAAACCGCATCGAAATCATGTTTGGCAGGCTGAAGGATTGGCGACGTGTCGCCACTCGATACGACCGGTGTCCAAAGGTCTTCCTCTCAGCCATAGCTCTCGCCGCTCTTGTCATCTACTGGTTATGAGTCCAGACCCTAG
>NZ_JBSWYB010000099.1:0-740 GCF_056160905.1 Leisingera sp. ABD4_442
CGGCAACGACACGCTGCTGGGCGGCGGCGGCAATGACGTGCTGGACGGCGGCCATGGCGAGGATACGCTGAAGGGCGGCGGCGGCAACGACCTGCTGATCAGCCGCGCCGACGGGCGCGAGGGCGCCATCTTCTATGACCCCAACCGCGACGAGGGCGACCCGCTGAACGAGCTGAACGATGGCAAGCTCTACCCGGACCAGCCGGTGCCGGGCGATGATCTACTGATCGGCGGAAAGGGCGCGGATATCTTTTACTTCCAGATGCTTATCAACGCCAAGGAGCGCTATATCGAGAAGCACACCCGCGACGACGGCACCATCAACTGGCACGGGGTCGCAGGCGAAAACGACAAGCTGCACGACCATTGGGTCGACATTCTGGGCAACGACGTGGTGCAGGATTACAGCCGCGCCGAGGGCGACCGCATCGTGATCGAAGGCCACACCACCGAGATCGCCTCAATCACCTATGGCGACAAGAACGGCGACGGGGTGATGGATCATTCGGTGATCAAGCTTTACTCCGACCAGGGCAACAACGGCGGCGCCCATAACGACGACCGGCTGGGTTCGATCACCGTCTACGGCGATCTGGTGAAGCTTTCGGACATCGAACACACCGCCGCCCCGGCCTATGGCATCGTCCGGACAATCGACGACCTGGAGGAGGCCCTGGCCCCCAAAGAGGTCTCCGAAAACACCGGCAAAATCAAAGTCCCGGGGGCAGCGCTGGCGGACG
>NZ_JBSWYB010000100.1:0-669 GCF_056160905.1 Leisingera sp. ABD4_442
CCTGACACATGACCGTACTCGATCACAGGTCTGAGCAGTTCAAAAGCCCCTTGCATCCGGGGCATCCACACATGACGTAAGCTACGATTTGCTGTCTGTTGATCTTCGACGAGAAGGAGATCAGAGATGTCGAAACGGAAGAACCATTCGCCTGAGTTCAAGGCCAAGGTCGCGCTTGAGGCTTTGAAGGGCGAGCGGACTGTTGCTGAGCTGGCAAGCCAATTTGGCGTTCATCCGACGATGATCCACAGCTGGAAGCGGGCGCTCCTGGAGGGCGCGTCCGGCGTATTCGAGCGTGGCGGCAAGAAAACCCCGGAGATTGATGAAGAGCGGGTCAAAGAACTGCACGCCAAGATCGGGGAGCTGGCCGTGGCCAATGATTTTTTGTCACGAAAGCTCAAGCCGTGGATCGGCAAGTGAGGCGGAAAATGATTGAACCTGCCAATGCCAATCTACCCATTGGCAAGCAATGCAAGCTGCTGTCGATCCCGCGGTCTTCGTTTTATTATCAGCCCAAGGGCGAGACGGCGCTGAACCTGGCGCTAATGCGGCTGATCGACGAGCAGTTCTTGGAGACGCCGTTCTTCGGTGTCCGTCAGATGACCTGGCACCTGCGCAACGACGGCCACGTTGTGAACGAGAAGCGTATCCGGCGGCTGATGCGCCTTA
>NZ_JBSWYB010000101.1:0-619 GCF_056160905.1 Leisingera sp. ABD4_442
GCACCGTGTTGTCGCCGCCGTTGCGGGTGATCATGCCGAGGCTGCGGTCCAGGTGGCCGTGGTGGCTGACGCCGTAATCCGCCAGAATGTCCAGGAAGATATCGCTGGCGCCGTGCAGCTGGCCGAAAGCCGGGGCCAGATCCTCCATCATCGCGGCCATTTTGGCGCCGGAGGCGGTGCCGGCCGCCTCCGCCAGCGCCAGCTGGCTGGCCTCGCCGAGCTGGCCGTCGAAGAGGCGCACATCGCTGATGGTGCCCTTGAACAGCGAGTGGGCCTCGCTGTCCTGGCTGTCGCGCCAGGCGCGGCTGCCACCGATCACCAGGGCATGATCATTGCCGGCAAGGCCCTGTTTGAACTGGGGTTCCGCCGCCACCAGCGCGCCGTCGAGCCAGATCATCAGCCCGTCCGCGCCGAAGCTTACCGAGATTTGGTAGGTCTGCTGCGCCGAGAGCACCAGATCCGGCACTTTGAGATATTCGGTCTCGCCGCCTCCGGACTGGGTCAGCACCAGGGTGCCGTCCTTGACCCAGAGCGTGAAATCGCCGTCGCCCGCACCGCTGCCGTCCTTGGACACCAGCGCCATGTCACCCGGCAAGCGGTCCAGCGAAAAGCTCAGCGA
>NZ_JBSWYB010000102.1:0-500 GCF_056160905.1 Leisingera sp. ABD4_442
TTCTGCCAGGCCACGGCAATGCCGCCGCCGGACAGCGGAATGACGGTCCAGTTTTCATCGCTGCTGGAAAGCGTGCCCAATTGACCGTCTGCCTGCAGAACCCCTTCATCCCCAACCAGCGCACCAGCGCTGTCGAACTTCTGGAACCGCAGCTCCGGAGGGTTGCCATCATGATGCCAAAGCACCATGAAGCCGCCGTCTTCCAGGGCCACCATCCGCGGCTGGGTCTGCTCGATATGGGCATCATCGGTGTTAATGCGGAACTCGCCGCCCAGAGCTGTAAAGCTGCCCGGGTTCTCTGCATCCGGTGCATACATCTGACCGTAAATGCCGCCAGCTGCGTCACTGCCCCACAAGCCGCTATTGGCCTGCCAGCTCACGACAAAACCGCCGTTGCTCAACGCCAGAACCTCCGGTTCCTTCTGGCTATTGGACACCGGATCCGGAACCCGGAAGGCCGGGCTGGCATTGCCGCCGGCATCCACAACCTGGGCATAAAC
>NZ_JBSWYB010000103.1:0-489 GCF_056160905.1 Leisingera sp. ABD4_442
ATGATCGGCTTGGACTGGCGATCCTCGTTGCGCATGACGACAGCATACCGGCTGACGCGCTCGACCAGGGAGGTTACGTTGACCTTCCCATGTTCCTTGCGGAACATCATCAGATCGCATTCCCAGTGGCCAAACTCGGCACGCTCAGAGATGCGCTCAGGCCAGTGGTACAGGCTTTGGACGTCGAAGATGTGTGTCCTGTTGTGCCTGCGATAACCCCGCGGCCTGCGACGGCAGCGGTGCTCGGGCAGGTGGCGATAGAACTGCTCGTCGCGGCCGTCCTTGGAATAGGCAAACCGATAGATCGTCTCATGGCTGACGCGGATCGGATGACGTTCCAAACGCATTCGGCCTGCGATCTGTTCCGGCGGCCAGCCAGCTTTGAGCCTGTCTTCGAAGGCTTCCTTCAGTTCAGGATAAACGATCATCTTGCGATGGATCGCGCGGCGCGCCTCGTATTTGTCCTGAGCGACAAGCGCGTGGTAGCCG
>NZ_JBSWYB010000104.1:0-420 GCF_056160905.1 Leisingera sp. ABD4_442
GGATCGCAGCGGGCGGTTGTAGCTCAGTTGGTTAGAGTACCGGCCTGTCACGCCGGGGGTCGCGGGTTCGAGCCCCGTCAACCGCGCCACTGCTGCGCCTAATCCTGAGGTCAAACAGGATCCGCCCCGGAGGGGACCTGGACTGGAAACGGTCCGCCGCAAGGCGAAAATGCGGTTGTAGCTCAGTTGGTTAGAGTACCGGCCTGTCACGCCGGGGGTCGCGGGTTCGAGCCCCGTCAACCGCGCCACTTTCGCCCGCCGCCCTGGCGTTTCAGGGTCCGCCCCGGAGGGGATCAAAGGTCGGAAACGGCCAGCCGAAAGGCCCATGCGCGGTTGTAGCTCAGTTGGTTAGAGTACCGGCCTGTCACGCCGGGGGTCGCGGGTTCGAGCCCCGTCAACCGCGCCACTTTCTTCCCTGGA
>NZ_JBSWYB010000105.1:0-409 GCF_056160905.1 Leisingera sp. ABD4_442
CCGGCATTGCCGGCGGTGTCGGTCAGCACCACGGACAGCGTCAGGGTGCCGTCGCCCAGCCCGGAGAGATCCAGCCCGGTGATCTGATCGGCGGCGCCGGCGAGGGTGCCGCTGCCGGTCACATCGCTGCCGCCGCCATCGGAGCTGATGGTATAGGCATAGCTGCTGCCGGCCTCTGCGCTGCTGAAGGAGAAGCTGGCGGCGGTTTGATTGGCGGCATTCACCGCGCTCTGGTCAAAACTGACGCTGTAGCCGGCTGGTGCCGTGGTGTCCTTGGCTGCGGTGGCGGTCACCGCCCCGGCCGCATTGCCGGCCGCATCGGTCAGCACCACGGACAGCGTCAGGGTGCCGTCGCCCAGCCCGGAGAGATCCAGCCCGGTGATCTGATCGGTGGCGCCGGCGAGGGTGC
>NZ_JBSWYB010000106.1:0-345 GCF_056160905.1 Leisingera sp. ABD4_442
TCACGCACTGAGTGGCCCGTTCGTCTATCGGTTAGGACGCCAGGTTTTCAACCTGGAAAGAGGGGTTCGATTCCCCTACGGGCTGCCACTTCTCCCGCACAGACGCCGCCCAGAAAATCGCCGCAGCATTGCGGATTTTTTCGTTTATTTTCAGGCGGCTAGCCAGCCGCATTACAGGCTGGAAAAACTTCGTTTTTCTGCAAAAACCCTCTTGCGCCCAGCCGGCGCAATCAGTAAACACCGCCTCACAGACAGAGTGGCCCGTTCGTCTATCGGTTAGGACGCCAGGTTTTCAACCTGGAAAGAGGGGTTCGATTCCCCTACGGGCTGCCACTTTTCCCCGAC
>NZ_JBSWYB010000107.1:0-316 GCF_056160905.1 Leisingera sp. ABD4_442
ACAATCGACGACCTGGAGGAGGCCCTGGCCCCCAAAGAGGTCTCCGAAAACACCGGCAAAATCAAAGTCCCGGGGGCAGCGCTGGCGGACGCCGCCGATGCCGCCGTTCCCGGGGTGAAAACCCCGGTCGCAGCCCTGCCCGGTCAGCATCTGCTGAGCGGTGAAGACGGCGACTATCTGAACGCGGGCCATCTGGACAGCCTGGAGCTGGATGCGGCGACAGTCTCGCTGAGCTTTTCGCTGGACCGCTTGCCGGGTGACATGGCGCTGGTGTCCAAGGACGGCAGCGGTGCGGGCGACGGCGATTTCACGCTCT
>NZ_JBSWYB010000108.1:0-311 GCF_056160905.1 Leisingera sp. ABD4_442
GCCGAGAATGCCGCGGGCGCCGCCATCGGCACGGTCTCGGCCAGCGATCCCGACGGCGATGTGCTGAGCTACAGCGTCGATGACGCCCGCTTCGAGATTGACGGCACCACCCTCAAGCTGAAGGACGGCATCAGCCTCGACCATGAGGCCGAGCCCGCGGTCGAGGTCACCGTCACCGCCACCGACCCCGGCGGCCTTGCCAGCAGCAGCAGCTTCACCCTCACCGTCAGCGATGTGAACGAGGCGCCGGATGCCCCGGCGCTCTCGGCCGCCGTGGTTGCCGAGAATGCCGCGGGCGCCGCCATCGGCAC
>NZ_JBSWYB010000109.1:0-302 GCF_056160905.1 Leisingera sp. ABD4_442
AGCGGGCGTCATCGACGCTGTAGCTCAGCACATCGCCGTCGGGATCGCTGGCCGAGACCGTGCCGATGGCGGCGCCCGCGGCATTCTCGGCAACCACGGCGGCCGAGAGCGCCGGGGCATCCGGCGCCTCGTTCACATCGCTGACGGTGATCGTGAAGCTGCTGCTGCTGGCAAGGCCGCCGGGGTCGGTGGCGGTAATGGTGACCTCGACCGTGGGCTCGGCCTCATGGTCGAGGCTGATGCCGTCCTTCAGCTTGAGGGTGGTGCCGACAATCTCGAAGCGGGCGTCATCAACGCTGTAG
>NZ_JBSWYB010000110.1:0-279 GCF_056160905.1 Leisingera sp. ABD4_442
GGGCAGATATCGGCGCAGCCTGTTATTGGTGTTCTCAACCGTGCCTTTCTGGTACGGCGCTTGCGGGTCACAGAACCACGCATCCGCACCGATCCCGGCTTTGAGGTGCCGCCAGGCTGAGAACTCCGTACCTCGATCAAAGGTGATCGACTTGCGCGCCTCGGCGGGCAGGGGAGCCAGGCCTTGGATTAGCGCTTCCATGATCGGCTTGGACTGGCGATCCTCGTTGCGCATGACGACAGCATACCGGCTGACGCGCTCGACCAGGGAGGTTACGTT
>NZ_JBSWYB010000111.1:0-274 GCF_056160905.1 Leisingera sp. ABD4_442
CTCGGTGAAACGGCTCTTACGCATTCGTCTGCTCCTACATAGGTTGGGCAGACTCTACTTCATGGTGAGGGATTTTGCGGGGGGCAGGTCAGCCCCGAACTGCCCCCGTTTTCGGCCCCAGTTAGTTTGCGTGCTGCTGGCGGCTTCAGAACGGGTGTTCAGGGTGGATCGGGAGGCTCCCAATAGATCGCTGGAGGCCACCGCCACAGGTTAGAGCAAGCTGAAGTCCACACCGTTTGCCCAATGATCCCAGTCGTCGCGCTTGTTATCCGCC
>NZ_JBSWYB010000112.1:0-273 GCF_056160905.1 Leisingera sp. ABD4_442
GTCGTTGCCGCCGCCGCCCTTCAGCGTATCCTCGCCATGGCCGCCGTCCAGCACGTCATTGCCGCCGCCGCCCAGCAGCGTGTCGTTGCCGTAGCTGCCCTGCAGCACATCGGCGCCGCCGCGGCCGCTGATCTTGTCATTGCCGCCGCCCGCGTCGATGCCGTCATCGCCGCCGGTGCCGCGCACCGTGTTGTCGCCGCCGTTGCGGGTGATCATGCCGAGGCTGCGGTCCAGGTGGCCGTGGTGGCTGACGCCGTAATCCGCCAGAATGTC
>NZ_JBSWYB010000113.1:0-273 GCF_056160905.1 Leisingera sp. ABD4_442
GACATTCTGGCGGATTACGGCGTCAGCCACCACGGCCACCTGGACCGCAGCCTCGGCATGATCACCCGCAACGGCGGCGACAACACGGTGCTCGGCACCGGCGGCGATGACGGCATCGACGCGGGCGGCGGCAATGACAAGATCAGCGGCCGCGGCGGCGCCGATGTGCTGCAGGGCAGCTGCGGCAACGACACGCTGCTGGGCGGCGGCGGCAATGACGTGCTGGACGGCGGCCATGGCGAGGATACGCTGAAGGGCGGCGGCGGCAACGAC
>NZ_JBSWYB010000114.1:0-258 GCF_056160905.1 Leisingera sp. ABD4_442
GCCGCTCAGGCTTCCGCGACCTGGCGCCGATCTCCGGCTACAACGAGGATTACTCCATCCTGCAGACCAGCCGCGAGGAGCATGTGATGCGCCCCATCCGCAACCACCTGTGGGATGCGGGCCTGCCGGTCGAGAACTCCAAGGGCGAGGCGGAGACCGGCCAGGAGGAGCTCAATATCAAATACGCCCCGGCGATGGCGACGGCGGAGTACCACACCATTGCCAAACATGGCGTCAAGGAGATTGCGGAGCAACAGG
>NZ_JBSWYB010000115.1:0-249 GCF_056160905.1 Leisingera sp. ABD4_442
ACCTCTTGGCGACGGATCTGGAGATGGCGACGCCGGACGGCTATGTCTCGACCTCTTGGGAGCGGGGCTATGGCGATTATGTGATGAAGCCCGACCTCTCCACCCTGCGCCCTGTGCCGTGGCTGGAGGGCACGGTGATGGTGCTCTGCGACGTGCTCGATCACCACACCCACGAGGAAGTCTCCCACTCCCCCCGCGCGATCCTGAAGCGGCAGGTGAACCGCCTGAAGGCGATGGGCTATGAGGCGA
>NZ_JBSWYB010000116.1:0-236 GCF_056160905.1 Leisingera sp. ABD4_442
TCTGGACCAGCTGTCGGATGGCCGCCTGATGGTCACCTGGGAAGCCGAGCAGGCTCAGGAAATCCACACCCAGACCCTGGATGCGCCGCCGGCCCCGGCTGGCGTTGCCGGGCCCAAGACGCTGATCCCGACCGCCGTGAAGGCCTATGATCCCACCGTTTTGATGCTGGAGGATGACAGTTTTGTGCTGCTTGTTTCCGCAGAAGACCAGGATGCGCAGGGCATCTGGCTGCAGC
>NZ_JBSWYB010000117.1:0-233 GCF_056160905.1 Leisingera sp. ABD4_442
TGATGGAAGCGCAAGGCTCTGTCCTGACCAACAAATATGCCGAAGGCTACCCGGGGCGCCGCTACTATGGCGGCTGCCAGTATGTCGACGTGGCCGAAAACCTGGCCATCGACCGCGCCAAGGAACTCTTTGGCTGCGAATTCGCAAACGTGCAGCCGAACTCCGGCTCCCAGGCCAACCAGGGCGTGTTCCAGGCGCTCTTGAAGCCCGGCGACACCATCCTGGGCATGGAT
>NZ_JBSWYB010000118.1:0-210 GCF_056160905.1 Leisingera sp. ABD4_442
CGGATTGGGGCGAAAGCATCAGCATTGCAGCGTTGAAAGATCCGGGCACCGGGCTGGAAAACGGAGCGACGGTGACCGTCTGGCGCGAATATAATGATGCGGACGCATCGAGGTCGTCCGTTTATGCCCAGGTTGTGGATGCCGGCGGCAATGCCAGCCCGGCCTTCCGGGTTCCGGATCCGGTGTCCAATAGCCAGAAGGAACCGGAGG
>NZ_JBSWYB010000119.1:0-201 GCF_056160905.1 Leisingera sp. ABD4_442
CCAGAAACGCGGTGATATAATCCCGCGCCAGATAGCCTGCGACCGCGGGCAGAAAGGCGCTGTCACGGATCGGATCCATCGCCTCGCGCAGAAAACGCAGCGAAATCAGGATGAAAGCCACCCCCATCAGGATCCGCCCCAGCTGCCGCGCCTTCTTGGCCTCGGTCTTGACGAACAGGTAGCCGCCAACCGCCAGCAGCA